>NZ_CP031142.1:2540000-2857500 GCF_014697215.1 Saccharopolyspora pogona | reverse complement strand
GAATACGGCATGACGGTGAGGTTCGGGCACTTGCTCGCCTCATCCTCGAACTCGGCCCGTGCCGTCTTGCGCCAGGCGTTGTCCCCCGTACCGTCGGCCAGCGCGACCTTCAGCGGTTTGGTGCCGCAGAACTCGTTGATCGATTTTAGTTGGGAGACTTCACCGATCTTGCCTTTGTCGCCGTACACCTCGTTGACGTTCGAGGTGGAACCGCCCTTCGGGCTCGCGCATCCGGTGACGGCGATGAGTGCCGCGACGACGATCGACCCGGCTGCCAGCACAGGGCGTCGCTTGTTGACCATTGTCACTCCATTGTGAGGGTTACTGGATGTGGTGGGGAAATGCCCGCCGACTACCGAGACGTAGCCCGGTTCCCGCTCAACCGACGGGGGATCGCGCTCAGCGGCACGCGGCGCAAGACAACGGCCAGGGCGAGAACGGCCGCTTGCACGAGCAGTTGAATCGAGGTCGCGGCACCGGCGGCGAGCACGACCTGGTTGAGCTGGGTCAGGAACAGTGCCGCCACGCCGGTGGCGACCGCGCTGCTCATGCCGCCGGTCAGCAGGCTTCCCCCGAGGACGACCGCGGCAATGGACGACAGCTGGTAGGTGTTGCCGAGCAGGATGTCGGGCGTACGCAGGTACGCCGCCAGCAGAAGTCCCGCCAACGCATACAAGAGCCCGCCTATCGCATAGGCGGAGACCTGGTACCCCTCGGCTCGGATGCCGAGCAACCGTGCGGCGGCCGGGTTGGCGCCCACGCTCAGGAAGCGCCGCCCGAGCACCGAGCGCCGCCGGAGCCACTGGGTGATGGCGACCAGGATCACCGCGATGATCAGCAGGTTGGGCACCGTCCACAGGGAACCGGTCGCGAACGCGCTGACGGCCGGGTTCGCGGACGCCGGAAATCCCTTCGATATCTCTAGCACGACACCGATGAGGATCGTGTTCATGGCCAGGGTCGCCACGAACGCGGCGATACCGAACCGCACCACCAGCACGCCGATGACCAGTCCGCCGGCCGCCCCGGCGAGCAGTCCGAGTACCGCCGAGACGGCCAGCGGAAGTCCGGTCAGCTCGGGCACCTTGGTGGCGAACAGGGCCGCCAGCGCCATCGCGCCCGGCACGGAGAGGTCGATGCCGCGCTGAGTGATCACGAAGGCTTGCCCGAGCGCGGCGAGGACCAGGATCGAGGCGAAGGGAAGCATCGAGCTCAACGCGGCCCCGGAAAGGCTGCCAGGCGCGATCAGTGGGCTGATCGCGAACAGCACCGCGGTCATCGCCCACACCGGCACGAACGGACCGCGGGGCAGCCTCAGTCGTGGCCGCCGGGCCTGCGCGGCCCGTTGCACGGATTCGTGTAGGCCGAGGGACATCGCTAATCCTTTCTTTCTGTTGGGCCGGAAGGCGGTCACACAGCGGTGTAGCCGCCGTCGACGGGCACATCGGCGCCGGTGATGAAGCTCGCCTGGGGACTCAGCAGGAACACGATGACCGAGGCGATCTCGGCGACGTCCGCGATCCGCCGTAGCGGATGGGATTCGACGAGCTCACGTTCGGCTGCCGCCGGATCTCGTTGCGCGGCAAGGTAGGTGCGCAGCTGGTCGGTCCGCACCGAACCCGGGCTCACCACGTTGCAGCGGACTTTCTGGCACGCGTAGTCGGCGGCGATCTGACGGCTCAACTGGAGCACCGCGCCCTTGGACGCGCAGTATGCGGGCTGGTTGCGCAGCCCCACTCTCCCCGAGATCGACGAAAGGTTGACGATGGAGCCGCCCGATCCCTGCCTGACCAGCGTCCGGACGACATGTTTGCAGGTGAGAAAGGTTCCCGTCGCGTTCACGCTGAGCACCCGCGTCCAGTCCGCGAGCGTGGTCTCGGTGAGAGGGCGCGAGACCATCGTGGCGGCGCAGTTGACCAGGCCGTCGATCCTTCCCCACTCGTCGAGCGCCGCGTCGACAGCGCCCTCGACCGCGGCCTCGTCGGTGACGTCGGCAAGTTCGGCGCGCGCCTGCCGTCCTTCGGATCGCAGCTCGGCCGCCAGTCGTTCGATGCCCTCCGCGTTCCGATCCACAAGCAAGACGGGTTTACCGGTGGAGGCGATGGAGCGCGCCACGGCGGCCCCGATCCCGCTGCCGGCGCCGGTGACCACGGCCGCGTTACTCATCGGTATGTCCCTCGATCCCGTCGTTCGGCGAATTTGTCCAGCCGGCAGATCACTGACCTGCGTCAATGACTTCCAGAATGGCGATGAGAGTGACATGCTGCATGCAGCATGTCAAGGAGTTGATATGCGGCATGCGGCATGCCAATATCGGCCCGGAGTGGAGTGAGAAGGGCGGTGTTCTGGGCTTGAGCCGGACGAATGAAGCGGTACGGATCGCGGTTGCCCAACTACCTTCGGCGGGACCGGAGCTCGACGTCAACCTCGGTGCCACGATCGACGCGATCGAACTGGCGGGGGCGGCGGGCAACGATCTCGTCGTGTTTCCGGAATGCACGCTCAGCGGTTACATGTTCGCCTCGCGCGCTGAGGCCGAACAGGTGGCCATCGGCCTGGGCGACCAGCGGATCGAGCACCTTGTGCGGGCATGCCGCCGCGCGTCGACCGTCGCGGTGGTCGGGTTTCTCGAAACCGACGGCGACGCGCTCTACAACTGTGCGGTGACGCTTGGACCCGACGGCGTGCTCGGGACCTATCGCAAGCAGCACCTGCCTTGCCTCGGCGCCGATCGCTTCGTCGAGCCCGGTCGCGGTGAGGCCCCCCGCGTCGTGACGACCCCGATCGGGCGCATCGGCGTGATGATCTGTTTCGACCTCCGCTTTCCCGAATCGGCGCGGGTGCTCGCCCTGCAGGGAGCGGACGTCATCGCGATGCCGACCGCCTGGCCGCAGGACGCCGTGTTTCTCGCCGACCACGTCACCCGGGTCCGCGCTCTGGAGAATCTCGTCTACCTCGCGGTCGCCGACCGAGCCGGCGACGAGAACGGCACGGCTTTCCTAGGCCAGAGCCAGGTGGTTTCGCCCGCCGGAGAGGTGTTGATCAACGCCGGAAATGATCACGGAGTCTTCGGCACCGAGGTGGATTTCGCCCAGGCGCGCCGGAAGAAGCTCGTGATGATTCCCGGCGAATACGAGCTCGGGATCTTCGCGGAGCGCAAACCCGATCAGTACACGGAGATCACGCGTCCAGTCGAGTCGTCGACCCGCGAGGCACGGTAGGAAAGGAGATTGGTCGTGTGCGGACCTGAGCTGATCACCGAGGCGACGCGCCGCAAGATCGCGGCGTACGCCGCCGAATTCCGGAAGGTGACCAAGAGCCCGTTCGGCGCCGACGACGAGATCGGCATGCTCAACCTGCTGTCGCCGGAATCGGCGCGTGAGGTGATCCGGCGGGCGGATGGCGGTGCCGCGATCGACTTGTCCGTCGACATGTTCGTGGGCATGCCATCGTGGGTCAAGGCCGGCGACCCGGCCTTCCAGCAGTGGATGACCCACACGCCCGAGGGCACGATCCTCGACGACCTGACCGGGGCCGGGGATGCGCAAAACCGGCTGGTGTCCTATTCCGGCGACGCGGTGTCGATGTACACCCACACGGGAACGCATATCGACACGCTCAATCATTTCGGCTACCACGGCGAAATATGGAACGGGTTCTCCGCGGCGCAGCATCTGAGTTCGCGGCATTGGACCAAGTGCGGTGCTGACAAGATCCCGCCCCTGATCGGCCGCGGCGTGCTCTTCGACGTGGCCGGACTGCACGGGGTGGATGTGCTCCCCGCCAATTACGGGATCGGTGCCGACGACCTGCGCGCTGCGCTGAAACGGCAGGGCACCACGTTCTTGCCCGGGGACATCGCACTGGTCAGGACCGGACGGATGGCCCAATGGCCGGATCCGGCGCGCTATATCGACAACAGCCCGGGCCTGAACCTGGACGGCGCACGGTTCCTGGCCAGGGCCGGGGCTGCGCTGATCGGCGGCGATAACTCCGCGCTCGAGCAGATGCCGGCCGACGATCCCGAGAACTGGCAAGTGGTCCATACCTATCTTCTCGGGGAGGCCGGGGTGCCGATCATGGAGCTCGTCGACTGCGAACAGCTCGCCGCGGAGTCGCTCCACGAGTTCGCCTTCATCGGCGCCGGACTGAAGATCCGAGGCGCGACCGGCGCGCCGATGCGACCAATCGCGATGCCGCTGACCCGCTGAGCACCGCGACCCGTTATCCACAAGTGAGGCGAGTTCCACCATGTCTGAGAATGATTTCACGTCCGCGGTCGACCACAGCCGGACCTCGTACGGCGACGAGGGGTTCAGCCGGTTCCTGCGCCGCGCGTTTCTCGCCTCCCGCGGATTCGACGACGTCGATCTCGACCGGCCCGTGATCGGGATCGCGGTGACCACGTCCGACTACAACACGTGTCACCGCGATATGCCGGCCCTCCTGCAGGCGGTTCGGCGGGGGGTCCTCGAAGCCGGCGGACTCCCCATGGAGTTTCCCACGATCTCGCTCGGCGAGATCCTCACCTCGCCGACCTCCATGCTGTTCCGGAACCTCATGGCGATGGACACCGAAGAGATGATCCAGGCGCTGCCGATGGACGCAGCCGTGCTGCTCGGCGGATGCGACAAGACCGTGCCGGCGCAGCTGATGGCCGCGGCGTCGTCGGACAAGCCGGTGCTGCTGGAAGTCGTGGGGCCAATGATGACGGGCAGTTGGCGCGGGGAACGGCTGGGCGCCTGCACCGACTGCCGCCGGCTGTGGGCGAGCTACCGCGCCGGCGAGCTGGACACCGCGGAGATCACCGAGGCGCGCAGCGAGCTGGTGACGACCGCAGGTACCTGCGCGGTCATGGGCACCGCATCGACGATGGCCTGCCTGACCGAGACACTCGGCATGATGCTCCCGGGCGGAGCCACCCCTGGCGCGTCGACCGGCGCACGGCTACGGCACGGCGTCGCCACCGGGCGGCGCGCCGTCGAACTGGCCCGGCAGGGCACGCCTAAACCCCGGGATGTCCTCACCAGAGCGTCGTTCGAGAACGCCATCAAGGTCCTGGCCGCCCTAGGCGGTTCCACCAACGCGCTAGTCCACCTGATCGCCGTGGCTCGGCGAGCGGGTGTCGAGCTGTCGCTCGCCGACTTCGACATTATCGGCGCGAAGGTTCCGCTTCTCGTGGACTGCAAACCGTCCGGCGCCAACTACATGCCGGACTTCCATCAGGCCGGTGGGGTCCCGGTACTACTCAACGAGCTCGAACCGCACCTGGAAACGTCGACGGTCGGCGTTACCGGACGTTCCCTGGCCGGACTGCTAAGCGACGTCCGGCCCCACGACGACACGCAACACATCATCCGGCCGCTCGACGATCCGCTCGGTCCGCCCGGTGCGCTCGCGGTGCTGACCGGTTCGCTCTGCCCGGACGGCGCGGTGATCAAGACGTCGGCCGCGAGCCCGGAACTGCTGCAGCACACCGGCCCGGCCTTCGTCCTCGATGCCGGGCAGGACATCGCTGCGGTGCTCGACGACCCCGACCTTGACATCACCCCGGATCACGTACTCGTGCTACGCCTGGCCGGCCCGATCGCCGCCGGCATGCCTGAGGCCGGGGCGCTGCCGATTCCGGCGAAACTGGCGCGCCAGGGAGTTCGCGACATGGTCAGGGTTTCCGACGGGAGGATGAGCGGCACCTCCTACGGAACCGTGGTGCTGCACTGCGATCCCGAGGCCGCGGCGGGCGGGCCGCTCGCCGCGGTGCGCAACGGCGACCTCATCCGGCTGGACGTCCCGGCACGGCGGATCGACCTTCTCGTGGACGAGGACGAGCTGGCACGGCGCCTGCGCGAGTTCACGCCGGCGCCGCTGCCGGCTCGTGGCTGGCGGCGGCTCTACGCCGAGACGGTCCTACCGGCCAGTCAAGGCGCTGACCTGTCGTTCTTGTAGGGTGATCGAAAGGGGGGACGGGACCGATGGCGCTTTTGACGTGCTGGCGAAATAGCGCGGGCAAAGCTGGTTCCTCGCTTGTCAACAGAAAGGGTAAGAACGCGTGAAGCCACTGTCGGGCGACAACGCCTCCTTGACCGAGCGGGTTTTCGAGCAGATCAGAACCGCCATCCTTTCCGGGGAATTGGCGCCCGGCTCGCTGTACTCGGTCGTGGAGATCGCGAGCCAGCTAGGCGTGTCACGCACACCCGTGCGCGAGGCACTCCTGCAGTTCGCGGCCAACGGCATGGTCCGGTTCGAACGCAGCCGTGGCGTGCGCATCCTCGAACTGTCGGTCAAGGACATCGAGGAGATCTATTCGCTGCGGCTGCTACTCGAGGCGCCTTCCGCCTATCGCGCGGCGACGCAAATGAACGATCGCGATCGCGCGGTCTTCAAGAAGGCGTTCGCCGGAATGCGCAAGGCGAGCGATGCCGGCGACGAACGCCTCTTTCAGAAGCACGATATGGCCTTTCACGAGACAATTGTCCGCGCGGCGGGCAACGAGCGAGTCGTCCAAGTGGTGGCCAACACGCGCTCGCAGATGCACGCACTGGGCCTTTCCACGATCAAGACGCGAACGCTCGCCGACATCCTCGCCGCCCACGAAAAGATTTACGACGCCGTTCTCGCCAACGATGCATCCGGTGCCGGCGAGGCGGTGCAGGACCATCTCATCGGCACGCTTAAGGTGCTGGTGAAACAGTCACTCGACTCAACCGAGGCCGGCGAGGACTATCAGCCCCCGGTCGCGCGGTTGAAATTGCTTCCTTAGCGTTGATTCACCCGTGGTTTTGGGTAACGGTTCCACCATGAGAAGGTGAGATGCCCTCTTGAACTGGGACGATTGATCTTGCTGAAGGATTCCTTCGTCCTTGGGAGAGGGCATCTCTGGAGCGCGATCTCCGCATAGTGCGCACAAAACAAATCGTGATCAACTGGTGGCCGCACCGGTCCTCCGGCCCCCTCGCCAGCCAAGATCAAAAACTGCAGCTGGAGTACTGAACGCTCCTTATTTCTTGCCTTGTGCCACCAGTGCGGCGATCTGGCTGCGCGAGGTGAAGCCGAGCTTGGTGAGGATGTGTTCGACGTGGGTTTCGGCGGTGCGCTGCGAGATGACGAGCGTTTCCGCGATCTGCTTGTTGCTCATTCCCTGCGCCACGAGGTTCGCGACTTCCTGTTCGCGTTTCGTCAGCAGGTCTTCAGCCGTTGCCTCTCGGTCGGATTTCGTTCGTGCGGCGGGTTCTCCGAGTAGTTGGGTCGCTACCTGATCGAACGTCAGGTGGGTACCTTTCTTAAAGGCCCGGGCGTATCTCTTCTCGCCGAGGGATTGCCGCACCTGCGCTTGCGTGCGGTCCTGGTACTCGCTGAGGAAGGGGAATTGTGAAAGTGGGCCGCTGCGGTCCCGGCGGAGGGTGTGGGCGGCTCCGGCCAGCTGGGCGGCTTGCTCGCTCCGCTCCGAACTCGCCGCGATCCAGCTCATCGTCTCAAGGCAGTTGGCCGCGCAGGTCGTGTCGTCGAAGACGCGTTGCGCGTCCATGCACTGGAGCTCAAAAGCTTCTGCCCGGTCCCAATCGCCTTCGCGCCATGCCGCGAATCCGAGGCCCCACAGGGCCCAGGTCCGGCGCCAAGTCTCGCCGTGGTGCACGCACAGATCCAGCATCTTGGTCCAGTTGGCCATTGCGCGTTCGCCGTCGCTGAGGACCGAGTGACAGATGCCGAGGTTCAGCAGAGCAGAGGCGAGCCAGTCGAGTTCTTCGGTGTCCTGGTGCCGCGCCACGAATTCCTCAAGCAGCACAATAGCCTTGGGAAAGTCGTTTTTCTGCATGGCCGCGACTGCTTCGCACACCTGGTACAGAGTCGCGGACTGCTCCTGGCCAAAGTCCGCGGCCAGCTTCCGGCTTTCTTCAAGACTGTCCGTCGCCGTGGCCAGGTCGTTTTGCATCAGCGCGAGGTAGCTGGCGCTCGCGAGCGCGCGGATCCTCGGCACGCTGGGTTCGACATCGTTGTCCAGCAGGCGGGCGAACCAGCGTCGCCCCTCACTGGTGAGTCCACCGACCCGCCACAAGTCGCGGTAGGCGTCGGCCAGGCGCAGTCCTTGGTGGGATTCATCGGATACGGCGAGGCAGAAGTCAAGCGCAGCGCGGACGTTGGCGTCATTCAGACGTGCCTGTTGGACCAAATCCAGTTGGGCGGGACCGAACCACTTGCGCCGCGTTTCCTCCGCGATTTTCACGTACCAATCCCGATGCCGCTTCCGAAGCTCCTGCTCTTGCCCGGTCGTGTGCAGCACCTCGCGGCCATATTGCCGGATCGTTTCCAGCAACCGATAACAAACACCGGTTTCCCGCGCATCGCGGATGACGACGGACTTTTCCACCAACCCGGTCAGTGCTGTCAGTATCTCGCCGTGCGGCAATGCGGCATCCGCGCACACGGCTTCCACCGCAGCCACGTCACAACTCCCCGGAAAGATCGACATCCGAGCCCAGAGAGCTCGTTCGTGCTCGGTGCAGAGACCAAAGCTCCAATCGATCGACGCTCGCAGGGTCTGGTGCCGTGGCAGCGCGGCCCGATTGCCCGAGATCAACACACGGAACCGGTCGTCGAGACGCCGCAGGAGCTCGTCAGGCGAGAGCACCCGCAGACTCGCCGCGGCAAGTTCGACGGCCAGCGGGATCCCATCCAACCGCCGACACAGCCTTGCCACTGCCGGCCCGTTGCGGTCATCAACTTCGAAGTGCGGTATTGCTGCCGCCGCGCGGTCCTCGAAGAGCCGGATGGCCTCGAATCGACGCAGTTCCTGGACGGGACATCGCATGTCGCCGGGCGGCACACCAAGAGCCTGTACGGGCAGCACGCGCTCTCCCTGGATGCGCAACGGTTCGCGGCTGGTGCCGAGAATCCGCAGTCCAGGGCACCGGGTCAGCAGCGTCGCCACGAGTTCGGCACACGAATCCAACAGGTGTTCGAAATTGTCCAGCACCAGCAGCACTCGGCGCTCCCTCAACCGGTCCGCCAGCGTGTCCGCGGTCCATGCCGTGAACGAGTCCCGAATCGCCATCGCCGTAGCGACGGTCTGAGGCAGCAGGCGTCCGTCGTCCAAGCTCGCAAGCTCCGCCCAGTAGACGCCGTCGGGAAACGAACGCCGCAATTCCCATGCGGCGCGCATGGCCAGCCGTGTCTTGCCTACCCCGCCCACACCGGTGAGGGTCAACATCCGGGAAGCCGACAACCCGCGCCTGATCTCGCTCAGCTCCGCGCGTCGCCCGACGAACGAGGTCACTGCGACTGCTTGCAGGCCCTCTGCAGAGACGAGTGCCATGGAGCCCATCCACGCTGATTTCGCTTGACGCAACAGTGTCTAAATGGTACATGCGCCAACCAGCGTGTGCGCCTCTCAACCATCACGTGACATTCTGTTCCGCACATTCACTGCCGTTGCGGGCTGCGACGTCTGACGGGAGCCACCGGTCGCCGGTGCGAGTTCGCTGGCACGCCGGCGCTCGCGGCCGGGGCAGCTTCACATGGGTACGGGGCGACCGCCTCCCTCATGCACCTTTCCGGTCAGTAACCAGGTCTCGGACGGCGTGCAAAGCGGGGTTGTCGTCGTTCGTCCGCCATGCAGCGACGAGTTCCACCGGCAGTTTCAGACAAGATTACAACGAACCTCCTGTCCGCATCGTGCAAACCTTGTGGACATGGGCAGTTTGCGCGGGTTCTTGTCCGGCTCATGTCATCCGGTTCGTGCCGTCGCGGTGCGTGCCGGGCTTCCCGTTTTGTGTAGGGCTTTTCGGGGCGGCGTTGGAACGCGTCCTCGGGGCCGAAGGTGACCAGCTAGGCAGTGCTGGAGACTTTCTGTCACGGGCACGGTTCCGCGGTCATTCCACGGGTTCGGATACGTCGGCAAGGACCTCGGCCGCGGTGAGCAGGTGCGTCGTCATGGCCGCCCGAGCGAGTTCCGCGTTCTGCCATCGAATGGCGTCGACGATGTCGTGATGCTGACGCTGGCTGCGCTCGACCGCGTCCGCCGAGTACTGCCCGAAGTTCCGTGCGATCGCATTGACGCTGACCAGTTGATGCAGCAGCTGGGGCAGCCGGGGACTGCGGGCGGCCGCGACGATCGAGGAGTGGAGCTCGGCGTTGTGCGTTGTGCGCAGCTCCACGGCTTGCTCGTCGCGTCTGTTGCCCAATCCGTCCATTTCAGCGAGCGCGCGTTCGATGCGCGCCAACTGCTCGTCTAAGCCCCAATCCACCGAGGCGGGTTTGAAGTGATCTTGGTTTCCTTTGTTGATCATTGTGGTGGGGTGTGGACGTGCGGAATCCGCTGGTCTGCCCAGCTTTTCCATGGTTCCTGGGTTGGGCCCTTGCGGGCGGGTTGGGGGAGGGTGATCAGGCTGTTTCGGGTGGGGCGTGGGTGGTGTGGAACAGGTGGTGCCAGTCGTGTTGGCGGGGCCAGTTTTCCGGGAGGTGCAGTGTGATCGAGCGGGCTCGTCGGGCCACCCGTGCCGGGATGTTGATCAGTGTGCGGCGCAGGGTCGCGGCGCGGGCTTTGGCGTGGAAAGCACTGGTCAGACTGCCTGCGGCGCGCAGCAGGTTGTGGGTCAGGGCGGCCAGCGTCAGCCAGGCGGCGTTGGCGCTGAAGACCCCGGATGGGATGTGGGCCAGCGGGCCGTGTTTGAGGTCGTCGTTGACATGTTCGATGATCGCGTGCGCACGGTGGGTTTTCTCCGCCTCGACCAGCGGCTGGCTGCTGGTGGTGAAGCAGGCGTGATACCGCCAGACGGGAAACAGGGCATCAGCGTGGTTTTTGTCTTTGACCCGGCGCACGATCAACCGACCAGCCACCCGATGGGCTTTATCGCTGGCGAAGGCGGTGAATTCGGTTTCCGCGATCTCGGCGTCACTGACCCAGGACTGGCTGGCCTCGTCCCAGACGGCCTGGGGATACTTGATCGCCGTCCACGCGTCCTCGGCGATGCCGGCGATCGCGCGCTGCACGTTCGGATACTGCGCCACCGTGATCGACACCTCCACACCTTGCGCCCGGCAGGCGGAGACGACTTCGCCTA
Source organism: Saccharopolyspora pogona (assembly GCF_014697215.1). GTDB lineage: Bacteria > Actinomycetota > Actinomycetes > Mycobacteriales > Pseudonocardiaceae > Saccharopolyspora > Saccharopolyspora hattusasensis. The sequence continues at coordinate 2,846,443 of NZ_CP031142.1, read as the reverse complement.
CGTAGAAGGCGGAATCACCGCGAAACAGCATCCGGCCCGGCCCGGCGCCGCACCGCCGTGCAAGGTTGATCGTCTCGGTGACCAACGACGCCGCACCCCGCGCCGAGCCGGCGTTGCCGCCACGCATCCTCGTGGCGGCAACCACCGGCGCCGATCGGGGCGTGGACAGCGTGGTCAGCAGCGGGTGGTAACCCCGCAGCCGCACATTGTGACCGCCGATCTTGGTGTGCCCGAACGCCGCACCCTGCTTCGCGTGGCCGAACACCCTGCCCAGGGTGGAATCAGCATCGATGAACGTCCTCTCAGCGGCGCCGGCCAGCACCGGAGTCTGCCGGGCCATGCCCACCAGGCACTCCCGCGCGGCCGACTCCACCTGCCGGGCATGCCCCCACGTCAAAGCACGCAGAAACGTGCCCACAGTGGACGGTGCCCGGATCCCGCCGAACAACTTCGGCATCGCCCCATGCCGGATCACATCGAGATCATCAATGCTGTCGGCGCCGGTGAGCATCCCGGCCACGATCGAGCCCACCTTCGCATCCGCATTCGCACCCTCCGAACCGGGAACCCGGACACCCTCGGCGACAAGCTCGGACAACCCGACGCGTTCGGCCAACCGCATCACCGGAACCAGCCCCGCCGAAGCCACCAGATTCGCATCGTCGAACACCGCGCTCACCCGCGCAGCACTATGAGAAGATCGCACCTGCGAGATGCCCTTCCAATCCATGTTGATCGATCCCTACGCAAGATCAATCATCCCAGGTCAGAAGGGCATCTCGTGCTCTCGCCACCGAACCGTTACCCAAGATCATCGGTGGATTGGGGCACTAAGTGCCTTCCTGGCCCGCCGCTCACAGTCGCTATGCCAGCGCACGAGGAACTGGGCGTTACCCAACAGGGGGATGGCGCCCAGCAGCTTCCACAGCTGCTCGAGCACACCGAACAGCCCCGCCGACCGCTCTGCGTCGCCGCGATCCATCGCGACCAAGGCCAGCAGCATGAGGCACAGCGTCACGTACAGCACATCGTGGAAGCTGTGCGTCAATCGAAGAGCGGCCCGCGCCTCCTCCTCCGCCGCCGCAACGTCGCCGGCGATGCGGCGGACCGCCGCGAGGACCCAGTGCATCCAGCCCCGCGCCAACTCGTCGCCGACCCGTTCACAGATCGACCGGCCCTCCTCGCCGAGCGCCATCGCGCGGTCGAGGTCGCCCAGTTCCAGGTACGCGATGGCTCCGTAGACGAAGGTGTGAAGCGCAGGCTGACGCAGATCGCCCAGAGCCCGGTGCTTGGCCAACGCCTGCTCCTCCAGCGCTTCCTCCATCTTCAGGCCAGCTCACGCCGCCACGCCGAGCACTCCCGACATCGACCGCCATATCACTCACCAAAAACTGCGAAACCTCACTCGGAGATGCTGACAGGGTTCCTGGCGGAAGCCGGTCTCGGTATCACAGATGTCGGCTTGATCCCTATACGGGGCGGTAGTGGCGCAGCGGTGGGTCTGCGCTCGGCTCGTCGGCGTCCGCTGCCAGGCGTCAGTTCTGTCCTGACAGGACCGCGCCGAGCTGCCGCATCGCGCCGGTGTTGCCGACCACGTGCTGGGAGACGCAGCGGACATCGCGCCAGCGGCGCTGTAAAGGACTGGTGCTGTAGAGGCCCGCACTGCCCGAGAGGGTCATGAGCTCGTTGAGGATCCGGATGCCCTCGTGGTGGATGTGCTGGGTGGTGCCCTTGTAGCTGAACCACTCGGCCGGGGTGGGCGCCTCTCCCCCGAGGGCACGGTCCATGACGATGCGTCCGGTCTGCTCCGACAGGGCGGCCAGGGCCGCCGCCCGCAACTGCAGCTCGGCGAACTTCTCCTGGAACACCGGGTCCTCGCCGAGCAGTGCCTTGGGGTTGAATGCCGGCCGCTTGGTGGCGGCGAGTTCGGCGAGATCGCCGAGTGCACCGTCGAGGGCGCCGAGGATGATGGCGTCGTGCGAGGCCCCGGTGGGTGAAAAAGGCAAGTCGTAAAGGGGAGCGGGGATGTTGTTGTCGCCGAACGTCGGCCCCGTGTGGTACTCGGGCACGAAGACGTCATCCATCGTGAAGTCGGTGCTCTGCGTGGCGCGCAGGCCGACCGCGTCCCAGGTGTCGAGGAACGTGACCTGCTCGGGCCGGAACAGCGCGACCTGCATGTCCGGGCGGTCGTCCGGCAACGGAGGCGCCCCTTCGACCAGAAAGCCTCCGAGCATCCAGTCCGGGGTGAAGGGGCCGCTCGCCAGCGGCCATCGGCCACTGATCCGATAACCGCCCTCCACCGGCGTCGCCAGCCCCTTCGGAGCCACCGCTCCTCGGAGCATCAGGTCCGCGCCGCCTCCGAAGACCTCTTTCTCAAGCGTCTCCCGGGGCAGCGACCGTAAGAAGAACCACGCCATCGAAGCGACCTGGACGGTCCAGCCGGCCGATCCGTCGGCTCGGGAGATCTCCCGCACCACCCGGGCCCCCTCCAGCAGCCCGAGCTGCTCGCCGCCCCACGCCCGGGGCAGGGCCATCCGGAACACGCCGGCCTCGCGCAGTGCGGCGACGATCTTCGCTGGCACCGCCCGGGCGTCCTCGCCCTCGGCGGAGCGTGCCGCGATCTCGGGAAGGAGTGCGCGGACGCGGTCGAGAACGCTGTCGCCGGTTCCTCGGTCCTGGGATTGAGTGGGGTCAAGAAGCGTGGCCATGAAGGGTCTCCTAGTGTCCTGAGTCGTTGGTCAGTTGATTAATTCGTGTGCAGTAGTTGGCGAGGTTGTCCAGGATCTCGTCGGCGGTTTTGGTCCACACGAAGATCCTGCTGGTTAATTCCTGATCATGCTGCGAGGGCGAGTTCGAGGCGGGTGAGATGGCTGGTGCGGGTCCGGTCGAGGGGGTGGCCGTTCCACCAGGCATCGAGGCGGATCAGGTTGAGTGCGACCGCGGAGAACACGTGTTGCAGGTGGGTCTTGGCCAGCCCGCGGTAACGGGCGTGGCGCAGGTCGGTGACCGCGATGCCTTGGCGGATGGTGCCCTCGACCCCGGCCCGCAGCGCGTATTTGGCCTGCCAGTCCTTGGTTTCCTGGTCGGCGCGGGCAGCGCGTTGAGCCTCGTGGACGGCCCGCGGGTGCACGGTGATTTGGCGTCGCCGGGTCCGGGAGGTGGTGCACTGCTCGCGGACTGGACAGGGCCCGCAGGTGGCGGTCGCGAAGGTGATCACGATCGTGTCGGTGCCGCGCTGGGTGACAGGGTTCCAGGAGGAGCTGGTCTGGCCTTGCGGGCAGGTGGCCTGCTCGCGGTCGAAATCGATGGTGAACGCGGCCCGGTCGAACCCGGTGCCGGCCCTGGCCTGGGGCGAGTGGTCGGCCAGCAGGGGAGTGATCAACGTGATACCGAAATCGGCCAGTGATCCGCTCATCAGCTCGGCCGAGGGGTAGCCGGAGTCCAGGTAGTGCTCGCCGGGCAGCAGGCCACGACCATCCAGCGCCTGGTGGATCGGTTCGGTCATGGCCACGTCCGGGACACTCGCGTCCGTGGTCGCCACGTTCGTGATCAGGTTGGGTCGTGGCACGGTGGCATCGGCCGGCGGGGTGCCGGGGCGTTCGCAGGTCTCGCTGACGTGCACCTTGTAGCCGTTCCAGAAGGTGTCGCGTTTGCCGCCGCAGCGGGCATCGGTGTCATACGGCGACGCGAACTCAGGCGTCATCTCCCTGGCGGGAGACCGTCCGTGTCCGCCTCCCGCCGTGTGATCACCTCCCGTCCGTTGCCGGTGATCGTGCGGGTGTAGTTCTGCAGCAGCACCACTCGCAGCACCTCCACGGCAGGCAGCTCACGCAGCCAGCCAGGGGCGTCGGGGGAATACACCGCACCCAGCAGCGTGTACACGTCGGTGCCGTAGGCCAGCGCCAGATCCCGGCGTTTGGCTTCGGAGGTGGGCAGTCACCAGGAATCCATCCGCGCGGCATACCGCTTTCCCCACGCCGGCACATCGATCGCCCCGGCCAGCCACTCCGGTGCGGCGGCCGCGAGAGCCTCCAGCGCGGCCCGCACCGACTCACCCGCCAGCTCCAGCCGGTTCAGATCCCGCACCGCCGCCACCACGTGGGTGGAATCGGTGCGCTGTTTCCCGCCAGCGGCCACCAATTCCTTGTCCTGCAACACTTTCAGCAGCAGATCCAGTGCCCGTTCCTCCAACCCGTGGGCGACCAGCCGGGTGCGGAACTCCGACAAGACCGACGCGTCGAATCCCGGATCGTCCAGCTCCATGCCGAGCGCGTATTTCCAGTCCATGCCGAACCGGACCCGGTGTGCCGCACCCCGATCGGTCAGGTTCTCCGCCATCTGTAACACCGTGACCAGCGCCAACCGTCCCGGCGACCACCCCGGCTTCCCTCGCGTCCCGAACGCCTCGGTGAACTCCGCATCGCTGAACAGCTCACCCAACTCGTCACGGACCCGCATCGCCAACGGGTACTCGCCGGTGCCCGCCGCCGCCCGCGCGGCACGCACGGTCGCCTCCGGAATCCGCGGCCACGGCCGGGGCTGCATAGACACCACACACTCCATCCTGCGGCCAGGAAGCGGGTAAGCCGACCGCAGAAAGATCATGCACCAGATCAACGGACCACGGCGACACCAAACCCAGCCCCTGGCCGAATTAGCCAGCAGGATCTATGCCAGGTTCAGAACATGATCAGACTCGTGATACGGCAGGTGCACCTTCAACAACTCGAGATCGTCATTGATCCGATCAACCAGGCCCAGCTTGACCACCAGCCGGTGCAGCGCCGCGATCCCCCCGAAACACGTGGCGTCAATATTTCCGCCGACCTCGTAGGACACCTTTCCCGAGGTCAGCATCGGGGCCGACCGCGCACCCCAATGCCCCGCACGCGCGTGACGCGCCGCCACCCGGCGTCGGCGCCGTGTCGCGTTCCGCCGGCTCTGTTCATGGGGTATCTTCTTCACCACAAAGGCCTTTCTTGCCCGGGCTGCGTTGAGGTCGCAAACCCAGACAGGATAAGGCCTTTGCCCTATCCCGGTCCCATCCACCACAACAGACACGCTTGCTCAAGGACTAGCTAGTGTCCTGCGCCGGAGATTCGTTGACAATATGATCGGAGTGACTCCAAGATCTCGTCAGCGCTCTTCGTCCAGATGAACGGCCGGGGATCGTTGTTCCACTCGTCGATCCAGTTGCGGATATCGGCCTCGAGTGCCTGGACGCTGGTGTGCACGCCGCGTTGCAGGAGTTTGGTGGTCAATTCGCCGAACCAGCGTTCGACCTGGTTGATCCAGGACGATCCGGTCGGGATGAAGTGGATTTGGAATCGGGGATGCTTCGCTAGCCATTTCTGGATGATCTCGGTTTTGTGGGTGGCGTAGTTGTCACAAATGACATGGACGCCTAACTCCGCCGGTACGGTTTTGTCGATCTTGGTGAGAAATTTGCGGAACTCGACCGAGCGGTGCCGGCGGTGCAGCGAGGAGATGACCTTGCCGGTGGCGATGTCGAAGGCGGCGAACAGGCTGGTGACGCCGTGACGGACGTAGTCGTGGGTGCGCCGCTCGGGCATGCCGGGCATCATCGGCTGGGACCTCTCCAGCGCTTGCACCTGGGATTTCTCATCGGTGCACAGAACCACTGCGTTCTCGGGCGGGTTCATATACAGGCCGACGACGTTACGGACCTTCTCGATGAACTGCGGATCGGTAGAGAGCTTGAATGTGTCGGCCAAGTGGGGTTTAAGGTTGAACGCTTTCCAGATCCGTCCCACGGTCGATTTACTCAGCCCGGAACGCTTCGCCATCGATGTACGCGACCAATGCGTCGCGTTGTTCGGTTTCTCTTCCAACGTCGAGACGACCACCTTCTCCACCTGTTCGTCGGTGATCTTCCGCGGCGCGCCTGGGCGATCCTCGTCGACCAACCCCTTCAGTCGTCGCTGGACAAACCGCGACCGCCACTTGCCCACCGTCGGCCGCGACACCCGCAACTTCTCGGCGACATCCACATTGGACAAACCATCGGCGCATGCCAGCACAATCCGACACCGCAACGCCAAAGCCTGCGAACTCTTCGCCCGCCGAGCCCAACGCTGCAACGTCGAACGCTCATCGTCGGTCAGCACCAACTCAGCCTTCGGCCGCCCAGTCCTCGCCATTCCCGCAGTATAGCCATTTCGACCATGAATTTCCGGTGCAGGACACTAGCAAGGGGATGTTCCTGGGCTACAGCCCAAACTCGGGCCGCGTCAGGGCCCGTGAGTGTTTTTGGGTGCCATAGCACCCAAAAACACTCACGGGCCGTCAGCTTCCAAGCAGGGCGTCGTGGATGTGATCGCCGATTCGTAGGCGTGCCAATGCGACATCCGCGTTCAGAATTCCGCGTTGTACGACATCCCTGGACTTCGTCAGCGTTGCTTTCGAGCGAGCGAGCGAGCTGCTGGTGGGCTTCTGCGGCGTTCCCGGAGTAGAGCGCGCAGAGACCGTCGAACCCGGCGAGACGGTCGGGATCGAAGCAGCCGTACGGGTCGTCTTCGCCGAGCTGATACCGATCGCGCCTCCCAAGTAGAAGTGCACGTCCGGCTCGCAGAACGGCCTCAGGTATGCGTCGAACAGCTCGCTGAGCTGCTCGGCGGATATGTGCTCGCCCGACCGTGTTCCGGTGATGGTCACGCTGCGCGGCATAGTCACTCCTCCGGCGATGTCATCGATTGTCATCTTCCGCTGCACTGCCCGAACACGATCTCATGGGTTTACCGGGCGCCGAGAAATCGCCCGTAAACACTGAAAGGGATTCATGTGCCGACGACGACGCATACCTGCGGGTACTGCAAGGAAGAAGTCTGCCGGAAGTGCTGCTGGACCGGTTCCATCACCATCGTGGGCCTCTGAATATGTTGGAATGGGCCGATATCTCCGCTGTGGCCGAGCCGGAGACCGTTACTTTCCACAACGGGAAGTCGATCACCTTCTACCGGATACCCGCTGTGCGGAAAGGGTCGCTGATGCGTCGGGACCGGCGCGGCGCGTACCTGGTTTACCTGTACGTCGTTCGTATTCCGATGGTACGCGGGCGAAAGCACGGTCCGGATCTACCACGGCGACATCGACTGCTCCGACGAGTATCCGCTGCCCTGGACCGTCGGGATCGACACCGCTTGGGACCCCACCACCCTCACTCACCGCGCGCAGCAATGGGTCACAGCCCACTGCGTGCAGTTCGAGAAGAAGAAACGAGGCTGACATGCTCGGCGACGACCGCTGGACCGACCCCGACGGCACCGCGCACATCATTCGCCCCAGCACCGGCCCGGCGCTCACCGCGTGCCGTCAACTCGCCGAAGGCGAACCCGCTCGGGCCCGCATCGGTTGCGATCCTGCGTGCTGACCACCGCTGTGGAGCTGGAGAACCAACGACTAGAGCAGATCCGCCGTAACCATGGACCTCGACCCTACCGGGCGGAGCGATGTGAGCCCTCAATTCGTCGCACGCGCTCTCTACCAGTGGGCGAGAGTGTGCCAGCAGTCCCGCCGGGAACTGGCCAATGCGAATAACGATTACACCATCTACCTAGCTAGCACCGTGATCTGATGGCCCAAGGCGAGGATTTCGATGTCTTTGTCTTGGTCGCTCATTGGCAGCAGGCGCAGCATGGCGAACGTATTCGTCACACCCAGGTAGGCCAGTCGCAGCAGCACAGTCGATCATCCTGCTGGTGGTTCTCGACAGCAGCGAAAGCGTCCGTTCGAGCGACTACGGTCGACCTACCCGGATACCGCCTCGTACAAGGGCGGATGAGGTTATCGGCAAGGGCTGCGCTCTGGCGCAGCCCTGGAACCCCTCGGGCGAGGGCAAATTCAGGTGGCGCTCTTCTTCAATGAAGCTTCGAAAGCTGCCCGTTGATCAGCTGGCGTCTTGGCCGCGTCGTACCGCAGCACGATCGTGCCCGCCTGGTGCGCGCTCCCGCCGAGCTTGCTCGCGAACGTCGACGCCGCCGACTCATCCGCGGATGACAGCACCGACACCGCATCAGTTGTCACCAGCTGCACGCACCCCAACTGCGCGCAGTTCTGCGCAGTGTTGTCCCGCGGGTTCGGCACCGCCAAGGCGTCACGCTCGAACTGCTCGACAACCTGCTGGGCCGTACGGTTTTCGCTCGCCGAGTCACTGCCGCACGCCGGCAACACCGCCAAGGGCTCGCCCACCAGAGCAGCGGTCATCCACCGCATAGATCCTCATTTCGGACAACGGGCAGCCCAGCGCCACCCCACAGAACATCCATCGCGAACCGGACACATCCGGTTAACCGGCAAACGGGTGAAACCATGCCTACCGTGCCACCAACGCGCTGCTCCGCCATCGGATGCACCGCGCTCACGGCCAACGGCCGATGTGGCGAACATCAGCGCAGACCGTGGCAGCAGCGCAGCCGATACACCAACCCCGCGGTCGACTCGCCCGACGCGACATCGCGTTCAAGGCCGAGCACCTGCGCCGCGAACCGAACTGCCGCAGCTGCGGTCGGCCAGCCCAACAGGGCGACGACCACATCCTGCCCCGAGCCAGGGCGGCGCGATGTTCGACCACGCCAACGCCCAGAGCCTTTGCGTTTCGTGCCACGTCCACAAGACCACGGCCGAGACCGCTGCACGTCAACGACGGGACCGACTAGGCCCGCCGCGCTGACCACCTACCACCGAGACTGGCTAGGGTCGAAGTCCCTGGGCCTTTCGAATGAAACTTCAGATACTTCCCACCAAGCAAGGCGAGGCAAAACTAACCAGAGGATTCGATGGAGCGGATCATTCACTTGGGTGCAGGGGCACACCTGACGATCAAGCGCCACGCAACTGGCACATGGACGCTGCACCACGCAGCTCCCGGCCGCGAGGACATCCACGTCCACCTGGCCGACGACGACCAGGCCCGGGAAAAGATCACCTGGCTACTGGCCGGGGCCATGCACCACAGATCACCTTGAACTAGCCGGGGGACCGTGGGGGAGTTCAGATCACGGCGCTCGGCTGGGAGGTAGGGCGCCGCTTGAGCTCAGCTTGGCTACCTCGCCGGGGGCCGCCCTCGGGCGTGACGATGGTATTTCAGGTGTGCGTCAGGGCGATTCCGGCGGTCGTTCCGGTGTTTCCGCATCGTGAGAACACTTGTCGTATGCGACTTCGTATGCGAAGTTCACGGCACTGACAACGGGTCCGCAGCCGGATCCGGCCGATTCGCCCGCCCAGGAGATCTCCCATGACCAACTTCTCCCTGACCCGGCGCGGTTTCCTCCGCGCGACGGGTCTCGCCGGCGCGGCGACCGTGCTCGCCGCCTGCGGCACGCCGGGTGGGGCGTCCTCGTCCGGGGGCGGCCCGGCGGGCACCGAGATCACGATGTTCCACTGGGCCGGAGCCCAGGGGACGGTGCCCGAGCAGGTCGGGAAGGCCTTCGCCGCCGCGAGCGGGGTGACCGTCAAGTACATCGAGGGCACCAACGCCGACACGTTCCCGAAGCTCGTCTCGTCGGTTCAGATCAACGCCTCGAAACCGCTGGTCAACCTCGGTTTCTTCAATGCGCAGAGCTTTTCGCAGGGCAACGGCCAAAATCTGTGGCTGCCGGTGCCGGATTCGGTCACCGCGATCGATCAGGTCCTGCCGGAGTACCGGGTCCCCGACCGCCGGGGCGCCTACCTGGTGATGGACGCGATGGGGCTGGTCTACAGCAAGAAGGCATTCCCGACCCCACCGAAATCGTGGATGGACCTGTTCGCCGCCGCCAACCGCGGCAAGGTCACCACGTGGGACGCGCCGTCGTTCGGCGTGAACGCGTTACCGGTGATCGCGAAGCTCAACGGTGGCAGTGAATCGAACCTCCAGCCCGGGCTCGATGTCTTCGAGAACGCGGCGAAGGCGGGCCAGTTCCGCGGTTTCATCGCCTCTCTGGACGCCCTGCGCCAGCAGCTCAACTCCGGTGAGGTGGTGATCGCGCCCGGGTTCCAGGGCGTGGCCGAGCCGTGGATCCAGGCCGGGGACCCGATCGGCTTCGCCGTGCCGACCGAGGGTGTGATGGCGTTCCCGGAGGGTTTCCAGATTGTCAAAGGCTCCAGCGACGCCCAGGTCGACGCTACGGCGAAACTCATGAACCAGATTTTCTCGCCCGAAAACGTCAGTGCTTACTGCAACGCGACGGGAACACTTCCGCTCGTCCAGGGCGCGAAGCTCGACGCGAAATACGCCGACCGGCCCAGTTTCCAGCTCTCGACCGTGGAAAACGCCATCCGCCTCGACTGGAATGCGCTCGTCGCCGCTATCCCGGCCGCGACCAAGGTGTGGAACGAGCAGGTCAAGGCCCATATCTGATGGCACATCCAGCAACCGGTTTCGCCGCCAGCTCCGTCGAGGCGCGTGGCGTGACCCGCCGCTTCGGCGAGCACACGGTGCTCGACGCGGTCGACTTCACGATCCCGTCCAGTAGCTTCTTCTGCCTGCTCGGGCCGTCGGGCTGCGGGAAGACAACGCTGCTGCGGATCATCGCCGGACTTGACCTGCCCGACGCGGGCACACTCCACATCGGAGGGACGGACCACACCCGCACGCCGACGCATCGCCGGCCCACCAACCTGGTCTTCCAGAGCGGGGCACTGTTCCCGCACCTGAACGTGGCCGAGAACATCGCCTTCGGCCTTCGCACGCGGAAGACACCGAAGGCCGAAATACGCCGCCGGGTCGGCGAGATGCTCGAGCTGGTCGCGATGGAGGGGTATGAAAACCGTGCCCTGGCAACGCTTTCCGGCGGCCAGCGGCAGCGCGTCGCGATCGCCCGCTCGCTGGTCCGCCGTCCGGACGTGTTGCTGCTCGACGAGCCACTGAGCGCACTGGATCTGAGCCTGCAGCTGCGGATGCGCCGCGAGCTGCGGACCTGGCAGCAGGAGACCGGCACGACGTTCGTCTGCGTGACGCACAACCAGGCCGAGGCGATGGAGCTGGGCGACCGGATCGCGGTGCTGAACGCGGGCCGGATCGAGCAGGCCGGCACCGGCCGCGAGCTGTACGAGTCGCCCCGCAGCCGGTTCGTCGCCGGGTTCATCGGCGAGAACAACATCTTCGACGCCGCCGACTCCGTTGACGGCATCGCCTTTCCGGACATCGACAGCACCGGTGTGGAGGCTCTCGCCGTGCGCCCCGAAGATGTTCGCCTGGTCGGCACGAAAGATGGCGGCGCCCGCGGCGAGGCGATCGTGCAGACCGCGAGCTTTACCGGCAAGTCGATACGCGTCGCGGTGACCACGAGCACGGGCCGCGAACTACTCGCGGAACTCGCCCCGTCGCACGGAGAGCTCTTTCCCGGGCAGCAGGTCGGCATTGCGTTCCCGGCCGAAGCGGTGCGGCGGCTGGGCCGGGTTCCCGGCCAGGTGCCCGCATGACGGCCACGCGCCGCAGGCTCGGCCTGCTCCTGCTGGCGCCCGGAACGGCGTATCTCGTCCTCGCCTTCGTATCTCTCGCGCTGCTGCTCGTTTCCTACAGCGTCCGCACCGAGCAGAAGTCGACCCTCTTCGCGCCCTTCGATCTCGCCACCTGGCGGGCCGCGCTCGGTGACGGATACCTGTGGTCGACGGTCGGCACAACGCTCCGGTTCGGCCTGCTCGTGACCGTCCTTTGTGTCCTGATCGGCTATCCGCTGGCGTGGTGCGTGCGCGGGCTGCGCCGACCGTGGCAGGCCGGGGCGATGCTGTTCTTGATCTTCTCGCCGATCCTGGTCAGCGTCGTCGTCCGCAGCTACGGGTGGGCGATGCTGCTGCGCCCCGGCGGCCCGCTGGGCGGTGTCCTTGGCAGCTGGCTGTACCACGAACCGGGGGTGGTCCTCGCGCTGGTGCACGTCGAGCTGCCGTTCGCGTTCTTCCCGATCCTGGCCGCCGTGCGCACGCTCCCCGCGGAACTGAGCGAGGCCGCGGCCGACCTGGGCGCGCGGCGCGCCCGGCGGTTCTGGCAGGTGCAGCTGCCGCTCACCACGCCAGGCCTGCTCAGTGGTGCGCAGCTGACGTTCACGCTGACGATCAGCGCGTTCGCCACACCCGCGCTGCTCGGTGGCGGGCGCGTGACCGTGCTAGCGCAGAGCATCTACTCCGACATCCAGCAGCTGCAGTGGCCGCACGCGGCGGTGCAGGCGGTGGTCCTTCTCGTGCTCACCCTGGCCGTCCTCGCGATCTTCGGGCTCCTGGGCCGGCTGGTCGGACCGAGGAGGCCGTTGTGAACCGTTTGCTGCGCACGGTTTTCCTGACCGTGGTCGGACTTTTCATCGTCGCGCCGCTCGTCGTCATCCTCGTCGCGTCGGTGAGCACGGACGAGGTGCTCAGTGGCCTGCCGTCCGGGTTCACCACCCGCTGGCTGAGCGAAGCCCTTGCCAACGAGCAGTTCCAGGTAGGTTTCGCATATTCGATCCGCGTCGCCGCCATCGCCACCGCCTGGGCTGTCGTGCTGGGCACGAGTGCGGCCTACGCGATCCACCGGTTCGATGTGCCGGGGAAATCCTTGCTGCGTTCGGTGTTCATCGCCCCGCTGAGCCTGCCGCGCGTCGTGGCCGGCTTCTGCTTCTTCGTGCTGTACGCGTCGCTGGTCCCGGCGGCATACGGGACTGTCGGGGGGGTCGCGTTCGCGCATGTCCTGCTCCTGCTTCCGTTCGTGGTGTCGCTGGTCGGCGCGGGCCTGGCCAACCTCGACCCCGAGTTGGAGGAGGCCGCACGCGATCTGGGCGCCACGCCGTGGCAGGCGTTCCTGCGCGTGACCCTGCCACGGATTCGCGTGTCGATGATCATCGCCGCTGTGTTCGGGTTCCTCACGTCATTCGACGAGGTGGACCTGTCGGTATTCCTGATGCCGGCGGATACCACGACGCTGCCGGTCGCGATCTTCCTCCGCCTGCAACAGAACCAGGATCCGGTCACGTCGGCCGTGTCGAGCCTGATGATCGCCGGTTCGCTCGCGCTCACCGGGCTCGTCGCCCTCGCGGGGCGCCGCGCCGGGTTGTTCGCGACCCGGAAGGAGCGCATGTGAGTTACCGATTGGGCGTCGACGTGGGCGGCACGTTCACCGATGTCGTGCTCGCCGACGCCGTCACCGGCGAACTGGTCACCGACAAGGTTCCCTCCGATGCCGAGCAGCCCGCCCGTGCGGTCCTGCACGGAGTCCGCCGGGTGCTGGACCGCACGGGCATCTCACCGGAGCAGATCGAGTACTTTTCCCACGGCCAGACCTTCGCGCTCAACACCGTTCTGCAGCGGTCGGGGGCTCGGGTCGGTCTGCTCGTGACTCGCGGGTTCCCGGATCTACTCAGCATCGGCCGCCTTCGCCTGGATGATCCGATCGACCTGTTCACCGCCGAGCGCACCCCGCTCGTCGCCGAGGCCGATGTCCGTGAGATCAGCGAACGGGTGACCGTCGATGGCGTGGTGGTGCGGGCGCTGGACCCGGACGAGGTGCGCCGTGCGGTGCGGGAACTGGTCGCGAGCGGGGTCGAGGCCGTGGCGGTCGCGTTCTTGCATGCCCACCTGCATCCCGAACACGAGCGCGCGGCCGCATCGGCGATCGCCGAGGAGTTCCCGGAGCTGCCGGTCGCGTGCTCGGCCCAGTTGTGGCCCGAAGAAAGGGAGTACGAACGCGCCACGGTCGCGGTGCTCGCCGCGCATGTCGGCGGCGCGCTGGGTGCTTACCTCGCCCAGCTGGCGGGAGCACTCCGCGAACTGGGCCTGTCGTGCCCCTTGCACATCACCAAGTCGAACGGCGGGGTGGCCGCGGTCGACGAGCGCCCAGGCGAAAACCTGCTCGCCGCAGTGGAAACGCTGTTGTCCGGCCCCGCATCCGGTGTCGCGGGTGCGATCCGGCTGGCTGCGGCCGCCGGGGTACACCGGATGATCACGATGGACATGGGCGGGACGAGCGTGGACTGCGCGGTGGTCGACGGCGCGATCCCGTACTCGACGCAGAGCCGGATCGGCGAGTTCCCGTTGATCCTCCCGTCGGTCGAGGTGAGCTCGATCGGTGCAGGTGGCAGCTCGGTCATCCGGGTCGATCCGGCCGGGGTGCTCAAGGTCGGCCCGCGCAGTGCGGGCGCGTGGCCCGGTCCCGCGTGCTATGGCCGCGGTGGTACCGAACCCACGCTGACCGACGCGTACGTCGTGTGCGGCTATCTCGATCCGGAGGACTTTGCGGCCGGCACGGTGCCGATCGACGTGGCGGCGGCGCGCGCCGCGCTGGAACCCGTCGCGAACCGGCTCGGACTGGACCTTGAGGAGGCCGCCGAGTCGGCGATATCCGTTGCCACGGCGATGATGCACGCCCAACTCGTCCCGCTGTGCGCCCAGCGCGGTATCGACACCGCGGACCTGGTCCTGGTCGCCTACGGCGGGGCGGGGCCGGTCCAGGCCGCGCTCCTCGCGCGGGCGCTACACACAGCCGAGGTGCTCATCCCCGCCTCGCCCGGCACGCTGTGCGCGCTGGGAGCCCTCTCCACCGAACTGCGCGCCGATCTGGTCGCACCGATCGGCTGGCGCGTCGCCGACGAAGTGCTCGCCAGGACCTGGGAAGAGCTGGCCGCCAAGGCGCGCGCCTGGTACCTCGCGCAGGAGCACACACTGCATCCCGACGTCCAGCTCACCCGCTGGGCCGACGTCCAGCTTGACGGCCAGTCCTTCACCCTGCCGGTCGCGCTCGCCGACGGTGTGCCCGCGACCGTCGCCGCGCTGCGCGAAGCCTTCGCCGCGGACTACCGGCAGGCCTACGCCGTGGACCCGGGCGACGCCGGAATCGACGTGCGGACCCTGCGGATCACCCTGGCCGCCGCGGGGAACCTACCCCTGGCGCGGCGGCAGACGGCGGAGCCGGCGCAGGTGCGACCGCATCTCGTCGTCGAGAACGGACGTGCCGTGAAAGGGGAGGTACACCGGCGGCCCGGCATAACCGCCGGCACGGAAATCCAGGGCCCCGCGGTCATTTCCGCACCCGACACCACGGTGTTCGTCCCGTCCGGGTTCCGGGCGACGGTGGACGGGTTGGGCAATCTGAGGCTGCGAGGAGAAGCCAATGCGTAGTTCCCCGGTCCGGCTCGAAATCCTGGCGCACCGGTTCTCCGCGGTGGTGGAGGAGATGGCGGAGACGATCCGCCGTACGAGCTTCAGCACGTTTGTCAAGCAGACCGCCGATTTCGGCACCTGCCTGGTGACTCCCGAAGGCGAGCTTTTCGCGGCGCCCCGGCGGATTTCGGGCAACACCATGATCGGCGTGCCCGCGGGTGCCGCGATCCGTTCGCTCGGCGAGTACCGGCCCGGCGATGTCGGGATCAGCAACGATCCGGACGCGACCGGTGGACTGGTCACGCATCTGCCCGACCTGTGGACCTGGTGCCCGCTCTACGCCGGCGACGAGCTCATCGCGTTCGCGCTGAGTTTCGTGCATTCATCGGACATCGGCGGCAGCGTGCCGAGCTCGATCGACTGGGGCCTGACCGACCAGCACCAGGAGGGTCTGCTCATCCCGCCGGTGCGGCTGATCGACGACGGCCGCCGCAACGACGCGCTGTTCGCCCTGATCGCCCGCAATTCCCGGGTGCCGCGGGAGAACATCGGCGATATCGAGGCCCAGATCGCCGCGTTGCGCACGGCCCAGCGGCGAATCGGGGAGATCCACGAAACCTTTGGCGCGCAGGCGATGAAAGACGCCGTCGCCGATCTGCTGGACACCGCCGAAAGCCGAGCGGGGGACATGCTCGGCGAACTCGCCGACGGGACCTATGAGTTCGTCGACTACCTCGAAGGCGCGGCAAGTGTGCCGCCTACCCGGCTGCGGCTGGCGCTCACGATTTCCGGCCGCACCGCGCATCTGTCGTTCGAAGGGACGTCGCCGCAGGTCGTCGAAGCGATCAACCTGCACACCGGGGGCGAGCCGGGACACTACATGCTGGCCTTCGCGCTGGTGAACTGGTTCTACTCCCAGGACAAGTCGGTGCCGTACAACTCCGGCCTGGTCCGTCCGCTGACCGCGACGCTGCCGCTGGGTTCGGTGGTCAACCCGCATGCCGGGGCGACCTGCGGGGTCCGCGCGGCGGTGTTCTTCCGGATCATGGACTGCGTCCTCGGATGTCTCGCCCAGGCCGCGCCGGACGCGGCGATGGCCGCCGGTGCCGGAGCCGTCGCCATCGCGGCGATCTCGCATCGCGACCCGGTCACCGGGCGTCGGCACGTGTCGGTCGGGCAGCCGCTGACCGGCGGTTCGGGCGGGCGCCCGGGGCTGCCAGGCCTGCGCGGTACCAGCTACATGGGCGGCTGGCTGCGCAACGTGCCCAACGAGGTGCTCGAAGCCGAGGTGCCCGTGCTCGTCGAGCAGTACCGCTACCGCCGGGATTCCGGCGGCGCGGGTGCGTTTCCGGGCGGGGACGGGCTGATCGTGGAGCTGCGCAGCCTGGACGACAACGTGACCTTCGCGGTGCGGGGGCTGGAAAGACTGGTCTACCAGCCCTGGGGCGTACGCGGCGGGGGGCCGGGGCAGCGGGGCCGCGCGACCCTGAACCCTGGCACGCCGGACGAACGCGACCTGGGCCGGGTTCGCACGATCACCCTGAACCGGGGAGACGTGCTGCGGGTGGAGACTCCGGGCGGAGGAGGGCTCGGCGAACGGCCGCCCGGCGAAGGCCTGTTCACGCTCGGCGAAGCCAGGGAAACCCACGACCGCCGCTGGCCAGGCGCCAGCCAGCGTGCGCTGATCGACGCCGTACTCGGCCGTGTTCCGCCGGCACGCCAGGCCACCACCTACCGGACGCTGTACCTGGAGGCGGAGCGGCGCGCCGCGGACGGTGTGGTGACCGAAGAGATCGTGCAAGCGGTACTGGAGGGGGCGTTGTGACCGTCTTGCGTTTCGGCTTGATGACCCACGAATCGGCACCGTGGCCCGAACTCGCCGAGCGCTGGCGAGGCTTCGAGGCCGCGGGGTGGGACGCGTTGTGGGCGGGCGATCACCTGTGGAGCGGCGGCGATACGGCGAAACCCCGGTTCGAGGCATGGCTGCTGGCCGCCGGGATCGCGAACGCGACCTCGACCGTGGCCGTCGGCACGCTGGTGAGCGCCATCGGCCTGCGGAACCCGTCCGTGCTGGCGAAACAGGCCGTGACGCTGGACCATATGTCCGGCGGGCGTGCGATAGCCGGGATCGGCCTGGGCGGTAACCCGAAGGACCTCGCTGCCGCCGGGCTCGACCCGTGGCCGGCGGCCGAACGAGGGCCACGCCTGGCCGAGTACTGCGCGGTCGTGCGCGCGATGCTCGACGGCGGTGCGGTGGAGGTCGGCGGGACCTATTACCGGGCCCGGGGTTTCTCCGCGCCCGGGCCGGTCGCGGACCCGATCCCGCTGCTGATCGCCGCGCACCTGCCCGCGTCGATCAAGGTGGCAGCGCGCTACGCGGATGTCTGGAGCACCTACGGCACCCTGTTCAGCCAACTAGCCCGAGGCATCTCGCTGACGCCAGATGAGAGCCTTGCCGCAACCGCGCGCCGTTCGCGGTTGCTCGACGCCGAATGCGAGCTCCTCGGCCGCGATCCGGCGTCGGTGCGCCGGTCGTTCATGCTTGCGTTCACCCAGGACACGCCCTGGCTGTCGGTGCAGCACTTCCGCGACACGATCGGCCGCTACGCGGAGCTCGGGATCACCGAGTTCATGTTCCCGTTTCCCTTACAGGGCAAGCATGATCTGGAGGTCTTTGCCGAGGTCGTGGAGTCCGTACTGCCTCGGCTGCGGAAGGGGGAGCGGCCGTGAACGAGGACCTGATCGCGCTGCGACGGAGCCTGCACGCCGCTCCCGAGGTCGGGTTGCACCTGCCCCGGACCCAGCAGAAAGTGCTGGACGCGCTCGACGGCCTTCCGCTGAAGATCACCACGGGGATCGGATGCACGTCGGTGACCGCGGTCCTGGAGGGCGCCCGGCCGGGGCCGGCAGTGCTGCTGCGGGGTGACATGGACGCCCTGCCAGTTCGTGAGGACACCGGGCTCGACTTCGCCGCCACGGGCGCCGCCATGCACGCGTGCGGGCACGATCTGCACACCGCGGCTCTCGTCGGCGCCGCCCGGTTGCTGTCCGCGGAGCGCGAAGTGTTGGCGGGAAAGGTCGTGTTCATGTTCCAGCCCGGCGAGGAAGGCCACGGCGGCGCTCAGCTGATGCTCGACGAAGGCCTGCTCGACGCGGCAGGCGCCAGGCCCGACTTCGCCTACGCGCTGCACGTCCTCGCCGACCGGCCGCGTGGACTGGTGCTGTGCCGTCCCGGGCCGGTCATGGCCGCCTACTCGGTACTGGACGTGACCGTCGAGGGCCGCGGCGGGCACGGCGGTCGCCCGCACGAGGCCCATGACCCGGTCCCAGCGCTGGCCGAGATCGTGACCGCGCTGTACACGTATGTCGCCCGCCGGTTCGATTCCTTCGACCCCGTGGTGCTCACCGTCGGCGAGATGCATGCCGGATCGGCGCCGAATGTGATACCCGACAACGGTTTCCTGAAAGCCGGGGTGCGCACGTTCTCCGAAACGGCGACCACCCGGGTCGCGGCCGAGCTGCCCGCGGTGGCGGGCTCGGTGGCCGCCGCGCACGGGCTCACCGTCCGCACAAGCGTCCGCCCGGTAATGGCGCCGACCGTGAACGACCCTGTCGCGGCGGCCGTGTTCGCCGACACCGCGATCCGGCTGTTCGGTGCCGGCCGGTACCGCGACCTCGAGCATCCGCGCGCCGGCTCGGAGGATTTCTCCCTGGTACTGCGAGAAATCCCCGGTGCATACGGATACCTGGGCGCGGCGGAGCCCGGTGCGACCGCGGGCAACCACTCGCCCCGCGCCCGGTTCGACGACAGTGTCCTGCCCGATGCCGCGGCGCTGCTGGCCGGTCTCGCCCGTCATCACCTGAACCCCGCGAGGAAGGCCAAGTCATGACCGAACGATGTACCCGCGGCGCCGACGTGATCGTCGACGCGCTGATCCGCAGTGGTGTGACCACAGTGTTCGGCGTGCCGGGTGATACCGGGGTTGTGCTCTACGACGCGTTCTACCACCGGTCGGGCGAGATCGAGCACGTCCTGGCCCGCGACGAGCGGCACGCCGCGTACATGGCCGACGCGTATGCCCGCGTCACCAACCGGGTCGGCGTCGTCGAGGTGTCCAGCGGCGGGGGCGCGACCTACGCGGTCGGCGGGCTGGGAGACGCGTTCGCCTCGGGCGTGCCGGTGCTCGTGATCAGCTCGGACATCCACGCCGCTAGCCGTGGCAGCGGGGCGCTCACCGAAATCGACCAGCGCGGGCTCTTTTCGGCCGTCACCAAGGCACAGCTCGTTGTGGAACGAGCGGACGAGCTGCCCGCAGCGATCGAGGAGGCATTGACGACCGCGATCACTGACCGTCCGGCGCCGGTCGTGGTGATCGTGCCCGAGAATGTGCTGGACGAGCAGACGTCCGCGACCGCACGGGCCAGTGTGATCGCCGCCCCGGCCCGGCGGGAGCACGCCGACGAAGCCGCCGTCGAGATCGCCGCGCGGGCGCTGGCGGGAGCACGGCACCCGGTGCTCGTCGCGGGCGGCGGCGTGCACATTTCGGGCGCCTACCAGGAATTGCGCGAGCTGGCAGAAGCACTCGGCGCGGGTATCGCGACCACGATCCACGGCGTCGGCGCCGTAGGCACCGGCGATCCGTGGCGGCTCGGGATCGTGGGCAACAACTCGGGCCAGCCTGGCACCAACGCCCACGTCGCCGCTGCCGACGTCGTGCTGCTCGTGGGTACCCGGGCCAACGCGACGGACACCAACAGCTGGACGGCCCCGGCACGATACGGTCAGACGGTGATCCAGATCGACATCGACAAGGCCAGGGCGGGCCGTAACTTCCCCGGCTCGCTCCCGCTCGTCGGAGACTGCCGCACGGTTCTGGCTCAGCTACGCCGAGCCGTGACACCGCTGGAGCCCGGACAGCGGGCGCGGCGGCTGGAGGCGGTGGCCTCGGCGCGCGCGAACGCCACCCCGTCGACTGCCTCCGCCGAGTACGCGCCCGGGTTGCTCTATCCACGCGCCGTGGTGGAAACGGTACGAGGCCTGCTGGGCGAAGGCACGACGGTCGTCGCCGACCCGGGCACGCCGACCCCGAACGTCGCCGCCTTCTGGACTCAGCCGCGACCTGGCCGCGGGGTCGTGATTCCGCGCGGGCACGGGCCGATGGGATACGCGATCCCGGCGGCGATCGGCATCGCGAAGGCCCGGCCGGGGCGCCCGGTCGTCGCCGTGACCGCAGACGGAAGCTTCGCGATGGCGTGCGGTGAGCTGGAGACCGCGGCCAGGTTCGCGCTGCCGATCCTGTTCGTGCAGCTGACCAACCACAGCATGGGCTGGATCAAGATGCTGCAGCACCTCTACACGGGCGGCCGGTACTTCGGCGTGGACCCCGGCCCGACCGACGCGGTGATGGTGGCCGCCGCCAACGGGATCGACGGCGCCGCCGTGACTTCGATCGAGGAGCTCGAAAAGCTCGCCGGAGAGTTCGCCGCGAACCCGCGGCCCTGCTATGCCGACGTCGTGGTGCCGCACCTCATCGAGTACTCTCCGCCGGTGCCGGCGTGGGACGCGGGCCTGGCCGGTCACGGCGAACGGCCGGTGTACTGATCTCATGCCGACCAGCGCTCCTGTTCCCGGAGGCCGCGCCCGGCTTTCCGAAGAGGTTTACCGCAGGCTGCGGGCCGACATCGTCGACGGCGTGATCCTGGCCGGCTCCCCGCTCGTGGAGGACGAGATCGCCGAGCGGCTCGGCGTGTCCCGGACCCCCGTGCGGGAGAGCATCCAGCGGCTCGCGGCCGACGGCCTCGCCGAATCGCGGCGCCGCCGGTGGGTCGTGCGCGCCTACTCCGCCGAGGAGGTCGTGGAGATTTACGGCGTACGGGCGGCGCTCGAGTCGCACGCCGCCCGGCTTGCCGCGGTGAACGCGAGCGATGCGCAGCGCGCGGAGATCGAGGCACAGCGGGAGCTGATGACCACCGAGGACGCCTCCGTGCTCGCGGAACGGGCCAAGACGAACGACATCTTTCATGATCTGATCACAGCCGCGTCCGGCAACAGCCGGCTGTTAGAGGACCTTCGCGAACAGCGGCTGTTCCACTTCAACGCGCGCGTCGCCTCCGTCTACACCGCGGAGGATCTGCACCGCTCTTCGCGCCAGCACGGCGCGCTCATCGATGCCGTGGTCGGTGCCAGGTCGGCCGAGGCGGCTGAGGTCGCGCTGGAGCACGTCGAGTTCTCAATGCAGCTCGTGCTGCGCAAGCTGTACTGAGCGCCGGGCTCGCTTGCCGGCCTTTGTGGACAGTGGATCGCCGGAATGGGGTTGCGCAGGCCGGTTGACGACGGAACCGACACGCCAAGGAGCTATTGATCGGACGTGGCTCTTCTGGAGGAATCTGTGGTCAGGGGCTTTGCTGGGTGGTGATCTTGGGAGCATCGGGTATCGACAAGACCACCTTGGCCGATGGCCAGGAGTACGGATTGGCCCGGCTGTTGGACGAGATCGCCACGGAGTTGAAGGAGCGCAGTTATTGATCGGGAACTTATAGGTGTGATCTTCGTTGTTCTGGCATGATCGCTGGTGTGCGGGACGCGCGGAGGTTGTCGCCTGAGGCGCAGGAGGATTTGCGGCGCAGGGTGGTCGCTGCTGTTCATGGTGGGATGAGTCAGGTCGAGGCGGCCCGGGTGTTCGCGGTGGCCCCGCAGTCGGTGTCCAGATGGGTGCAGGCGTGGCGGAAACGTGGCTCGAAGGGTCTCACCGGGCGTCGCCGGGGTCGCAAGCCCGGCGAGCAGAAAGCGTTGAGTGCCCGCCGGCAGCGCAAGCTGCGGTATGCGGTGGCCGAGCACACCCCGGCCACGTTCGGGCTGGCCGGCCTGGTGTGGACCCGCAAGACAGTGGCCGAGCTGATCCGGGTGCGCCACGGCATCGTGTTGAACCTGCGCACCGTCGGCAACTACCTGCGTTCCTGGGGATTGTCGCCGCAGAAACCGATCCGCAAGGCCTACGAACAGGACCCCGAGTCCGTACGCCGATGGCTGGAGGAGGACTACCTGGCCATCGCCGCCCGCGCCCGCCGCGAGGGCGCACTGATCCTGTGGCTGGACCAGACCGGGATCCGCTCCGACGCCACCGTAGCCCGCACCTGGGCACCGGCGGGCCAGACACCGGTGGTGGGCAAAACGGGCAAACGATTCAGCGTGAAAGCGATGTGCGCGATCGGGAACAAAGGCGAGCTGTACTTCACCGTCTACACCGGCTCGTTCAACGGCAAGGTGTTCCTGTCCTTCCTGGACCGGCTGACCCGCCATCTGGACCGCAAAGTCCACCTGATCGTTGACGGACACCCCGTCCACCGCCGCAAGACCATCCAGCAATGGATCACCAAGCACGCTGAGGCGATCGCGATGCACTTCCTGCCGGGATACAGCCCCGAACTCAACCCCGACGAGATACTCAATGCCGACCTCAAACGCACCGTTTCCACCAGCACAGCCCCCAAAACCCGCGCCGAGTTGAAACAAGCGGTCCGCTCCTTCCTCCACCGGCTCCAGAAGCTGCCCGACCGAGTTCGCTCCTACTTCGGCAAACCCGAAGTTCGCTACGCCGCCTAACATCACACATTTGCCACCCGGATCAATATTAGTAAGCTGTTGCGCGTGATCCTGCGCGCGGGAGTGATGGAGGATGGGCAGGTAAGGTGATCAGTTACGGGTGCGCCGCAAGGTGGAGTGATCAGTCCCTTGCTCTGTAACGTGTATCTAGATCAGAGGCGGCTCATCGGCCTCTGCCCGCCTTGCCCTACGCTCCATTGCCAGTTGCACTTCGATTCGGATCTTTAGGTCACACGGCCCGGGGAGTGGTGTGATTGCTGCGAGTGCCCCCCGGGCTGGCTCGTACAGGATGCACACGGATTCTGGATTCGCTCAGGCGCGCCGAGACTCTGTGAAGGGCTGGTTATGCATCTCGCCCTCATACTGGCGCAGGCGACACCATTATCGAGCCCTGCAGGCCTACTGCCAGCGACAACGCTCCATCGAACGTGAAGATCACGATCTCGGTTCGAGTACTAGCGCGATCAGCGACGCTGCTCCAGGCTGGGAGACAAGATCAGATGCCGTTGAACTCTGGGGCGTCATAGCTGTTGCCGATAGGCCCGCAGTGTGCTTGAGCGAAGCGCTCTTGAAGATCGCGTTCTGCTTTGCGGCCCGGAAGTACTCCCGCTTCGAACAGCTTCTTTCGGCTGTGCTTGCCGGGAATGTCATCCATCGACGTCAGGCTGCGTGTTGGTACTCGTTGAGGATGCCGCCCAGGCGCTTGCGTTTTCGTATGTCGAGGTGGGCGATCTGGGTTGGATCGGCGATCGGCTCCGGCAAGACCTCCGATCAACTCAGCGCTTCTGATGATCTTTCGGTTTTATTGATCCGGGTGGCAAATGTGTGATGTTAGGCGGCGTAGCGAACTTCGGGTTTGCCGAAGTAGGAGCGAACTCGGTCGGGCAGCTTCTGGAGCCGGTGGAGGAAGGAGCGGACCGCTTGTTTTAACTCGGCGCGGGTTTTGGGGGCTGTGCTGGTGGAAACGGTGCGTTTGAGGTCGGCATTGAGTATCTCGTCGGGGTTGAGTTCGGGGCTGTATCCCGGCAGGAAGTGCATCGCGATCGCCTCAGCGTGCTTGGTGATCCATTGCTGGATGGTCTTGCGGCGGTGGACGGGGTGTCCGTCAACGATCAGGTGGACTTTGCGGTCCAGATGGCGGGTCAGCCGGTCCAGGAAGGACAGGAACACCTTGCCGTTGAACGAGCCGGTGTAGACGGTGAAGTACAGCTCGCCTTTGTTCCCGATCGCGCACATCGCTTTCACGCTGAATCGTTTGCCCGTTTTGCCCACCACCGGTGTCTGGCCCGCCGGTGCCCAGGTGCGGGCTACGGTGGCGTCGGAGCGGATCCCGGTCTGGTCCAGCCACAGGATCAGTGCGCCCTCGCGGCGGGCGCGGGCGGCGATGGCCAGGTAGTCCTCCTCCAGCCATCGGCGTACGGACTCGGGGTCCTGTTCGTAGGCCTTGCGGATCGGTTTCTGCGGCGACAATCCCCAGGAACGCAGGTAGTTGCCGACGGTGCGCAGGTTCAACACGATGCCGTGGCGCACCCGGATCAGCTCGGCCACTGTCTTGCGGGTCCACACCAGGCCGGCCAGCCCGAACGTGGCCGGGGTGTGCTCGGCCACCGCATACCGCAGCTTGCGCTGCCGGCGGGCACTCAACGCTTTCTGCTCGCCGGGCTTGCGACCCCGGCGACGCCCGGTGAGACCCTTCGAGCCACGTTTCCGCCACGCCTGCACCCATCTGGACACCGACTGCGGGGCCACCGCGAACACCCGGGCCGCCTCGACCTGACTCATCCCACCATGAACAGCAGCGACCACCCTGCGCCGCAAATCCTCCTGCGCCTCAGGCGACAACCTCCGCGCGTCCCGCACACCAGCGATCATGCCAGAACAACGAAGATCACACCTATAAGTTCCCGATCAATAGGTTGACCTGCTTGTGCCCAGCAATACAAACCCCCACGGATGATCGTGGGGTGTCGAGTTCTTCGCGACAGTCGGGCGAGTGGGCCCGTGATAGCAAACGTGTTGGCGTCAAACGGGATTTCGATGCTTTGCGTGAGCGTCGGATGCGGGCGGCGGAGATGTTCGATCGGGGCGAGCGACAGGCTGAGGTGGCCTCTGAATTGGGGGTGTCGGCGCAGGCCGTGTCGCGGTGGTATCGGTTGTGGTCGGACGGTGGGCGCGAGGCGCTGGCGGGCGCCGGCTGTGCCGGGCGGATGCGCGAGCTCTCCGACGAGCAGTTGGCCGAGGTCGAGGCAGAGTTGACCAAAGGTCCACTCGCCAACGGATTTGCGACCGGGATGTGGACTCTTGCGAGGGTGAGTGAGGTGATCGAGCGAGTGACCGGCGTCCGGTATTCGGTGACGCAGACCTGGACGATCTTGCGCGAACGACTGGGCTGGAGCCGCCAGCGGCCGGCGCGGCGAGCTGCCGAACGCGATGAAGAGGCGATCGAGGAATGGATCAAAACCGAGTGGCCACGGATAAAAACAAGCAGAATTACGGCTCTTCTGCTTCTTCCGTGGGTGGGTTAGGCGTGTCCGGGGATTGCACATCTACCGAGACAGTGACTGTTCCGGCTGGTGGCGACCCACGGGAGGTGTCTGGCGATGCGGTTGCAGAGGTGGTCGTAGCGGCGGGTGATGATCGGCCGGCCGTCGAGGTATCGCAGGAGCTGCCCGGCACGCGGGGCGCCGCGTTCTTCGGTGTGGTGCTGGAGATGGGTGATCAGGGTGGGGGGAGACGGGCTGCCAGCGGACGGTTTCGCCTTTTTCGCGGAGGAAGATCAGGCATTGGGTGGGGTCGAGGTCTTGGGGCCGGAGGGAGAGGGCGCCGCTGCGGCGGCAGGCGGTGAGGGACATCAGGTGAACGCCTCATCGGCCCGAGCCGGTGCGGCGGATGAGACGTTCACGCCTGCTTCCGGGGTCAGCGGCAGCCGACGACGGTCAGGTCATGGCAGTTGCTTATGATCGATTGCCGAGTGTCGTTGAGGAGCTCGTCGAGCAGGCGCAGCCGGTACGCCTGCACGGTTCGACGGTCCGCGATGATGTGCCCCTTCGTGTGTGGTGTTGATTTGGCAACGGTGCCCCAGATCTCGGGTCACATACCAGGTGTCATGTCTGAGGCCGGGACTCTCGTGGACAGGCCGGGGATCAGACCGGGGTGGAACAGCGCGAGGATTGCCAGCACGACGAAAACGGCCGAGGCTGCCCAGGCAAGAGCGTTTCCATGTCGCCACACCTTTTCCAGAAAGATCAGCGCGGTGAGCGCGACCATGGCCACCAGGTTCATCACGCCGACGCCGACCAGGATGAGCATCAGCGCCCAGCAGCAGCCCACGCAGTACCCGCCGTGGAGCAGGCCCACCCGAAAGTCGACTCCTGGTCCCCGCAGCGACCCGAAGCGCAGGAACTGTCCTAGCGGAGACCGGCAATGCCGCAGACACACCCGCTTCAGCGGCGTCAGCTGGTACAGCCCCGCAGCAAGGTAGACCCCCGCACCAATCCACCGCGCGTCGCCGGGCGACTGACCTACCAGCCGCTCCGCCCCCAGCAGCAGGCCGAAGGCCACCAGCCCGTACACGGTCCACACCACGATGTAGCCGACGACGAACGAGCCCTGCCGCACGATTCGGCGCGTACCCGTCTCCACTCGGTTGATCGACCTGCCCCAGAGGATGACGACGGGCGCCAGGGCGGGAAACATCATCGCCGCCAACATCGGGACCCACATGGCGAGGAACACCGGCAGCGCCAGCCCCATGGTCCCCAGCCCGACTCCCATCCGCCAGGACTGACCGACCGTCAGCACCCATGCAAGAGTGGCCGCGACAAGCAATGCTGCCCAGGTCCAGCCCAGCACCCGAGTCCGGCCGCCGGAAGACTGCGGCCGAAACGGTCCCGTTCCGGGTACTGCCCCCATCGCCTAGCCCGAGTAGGCGAATTCGGTGAAGAAGGCGTTGCGCCCCTGGGTGGAGAAACTCCAGGCGCCGTCGTATCGGACCTCGGTGGACCGTCCCTGCCGCACGGGTTGCGCCACGGCGCCGAACGGCGGATTGGTGATCACCGACGGCTTCTCGCCGTCCATGCCGACGCTCTGCTCCGCCCGCACCGTGAGCACACCGCCGACCCGGACCGAGCCCTTCCCGTTCGGCGACTCGAACTCGATGGGAACGGCCTCCACGCCGGCTACTTCGGCGATCAGGGGTACCAGATTCGCCAGATGACCACCAGCCTGCCCGGAGAAGATCGCTCCGAGCGCCTCCCGCTGCTCCGAGGACGCGCGGTCATCGAGGTAAAGCGCCACCCGCCAATTCCCGTCGGTCATCTGCTTCGGCGTGTGCACCGCGAGCGCCGCGTTCAACCCCGCCAGATCGACGCCGTCTTTCTCGCCGCGCTCGACCCGCCAGGCGCAGAAAAGATCACAAGCATCCTCCGTCGCCGGTCCGAGGAAGACACAGGGACAGCTGACCGCACAGCTGCAAGCCTCGAAGTAATCGCCCTCGACGGTGAATCCCATATCGCACTCCTCCCGGACGCAGCAACCAATCGCCCGCCGCGGGCAGCAACACCCACTCATGAACGAGCATGACGTCACAAGGCGCCACCGCGGCGACACCTCAAGTAAAAATCCCACGACCAGGGGCAGCCAGAGGCCTTCTGCCCCACCGCTCTCCACGATCGCGTCGTACTCGATCCGGAGAATATCGATGCCGCGATCTTGCCCCCTGGGTGGTGCGCCCATCACGTCATGGGGCCTCAACACCCGCTTGTCGAACACCGAGCACCGGCATCGCCCCTATCCAGCGCGTTCTGGGCACGTACTGGACGGACTCGGTAAGGCCGGGCGCAGGACAAGCACTGAGGCGGCGAACCTGCGCGGCGGCGGCCACAATCGCCGACGTCGCAATGAGCTTGATACGAGGAGGAACCTCATGCCTGCGTTCCCGTCGATCGCCCACGTGGCGATCACTGTGACCGATCTCGACCGCAGCACGCGCTGGTACACCACCCTGTTCGGTGCGAAACCCGTGCTCGACGAGGACGAGACGACCGGCGGTTTCCACCACACGGTCTTCGAGCTTGACGGTGGGCAAATGTTCGGTCTGCACGCCCACCCGGGCGGAGCCACAGGTGGGCCGTTCGACGAGCACCGGAGCGGCCTGGACCACGTCGCGTTCGCGTGCACGGACCGATCGGAGCTTGAATCGTGGCGTACGCGGCTTGACGAGCTCGGCATCCAGCACGGCGGGATCGTCGACGCGCACTACGGTTCCGGTCTTTCGTTTCGCGACCCCGACAACATCGCGCTCGAGTTCTTCGCCCCGCCCGCCGGCTGAACTCCGGCGCCAGGCGTGGCCGAGACCGCTGTCAGTGTCGGCCCGGCCGATCAGGCCGGCATGCTAACGCTAACGTCGATCGCTCCGGTGCGGGTGGCGCTCGACACTGCAGCTGCCGCGTGATGATTACATTCGGTTGGACTCCAACGGCTACCCGGTGCACCCCTCGGCCATGGGCCAGCGCGTGGAGCAGCCAGCCGGCCAGGTGCTCGATGTTGATACCCACACCTACAACGTCTTACGGCCGGGCTGCGATGCCTGGGCGAACGCGGGTTCGCTGTGCTCACGTGGCCCCGCGCAGATCCCAGCGTGCGCTGCTAACGCACTGGGCTCTTGCCTCGGGCGACGAATCGCCGAACGCTGGGCAGGACACCAGATCAGTGGCCGGCCGCCGATTCCGTCGGCTTCCAGCGCTTGAGCACGTAGTACCCGAGACCCGCGGCGACGGCGACCGGCCAGTCGATGAGATCCACCAATGCCAGAGCGCCGATGCCGAGGTAGATCGGCAGCCCGTTCTCGGGGAGCACGCGCCGGGCAACGTCCACCGGGATCAGGATGGCGGCAGCGATCTGCTCGGCCGGCTCCGGCCGACCTTGCTCCGCACTTTCCTCGGTACCTTTGGCTGCTGTGGCCATGGCTCCTCCCTGCCAGGTCCCAGGCAGACCATTCCATTCACAGTCGGGCCAGGGCAGAAGGGTTTCGTCGAGCTCCTTGCGAAGGTCATCTCGCGCTTGATCACGAGCCGCAGCTGTTCCTGCCACGTCATCGCGGGCCCTGGACTGGTGCCAGTGCGAGCCGCGCTGCCTCGCGTGCCGCCGGAAGCTGGCCCTCGAATCCGGCGCGACCGCGGTCTGCTGACCAGAGGAGGCCGTGGCCAGGATCAACCGCGTCATCATCCCGGTGACTGCCCGATGCCGACCGGTCAGGAGATCAATGGGACGTGGTGTCAGCTGAGTGCTGCCGGGGAGTTCGCCTCGGGCACCAGCAGTTCGGGCGTGCCTGAGCCGTTGGCGGGGACGGCCCAGGTGTCGTTGACGCCGTCGCTGCGTTGCAGGGCGTAGGCGACGGTGGTGTTGTCGAGCCAGGCGGGCTGGTCGTCGACGCTGCGGGTTTCGGCCAGTGGGGTGATTTGTTGCGTCGCAAGGTCCAGGACGGACAGGCGCCAGCCGCGGTTGGGGTCGCCGTCGATCGCCGACTTGTATGCGATGCGAGTGCCGTCCGGAGACAGTGAAGGGCATTCGACGTTGTCGCGGAGAGTGCGGACGGTTTTGGCCGCGAAGTCACCTTCGACGAGGTAGCGATGGCCCGCGGTGGACATGGTGGCGTAGAACCGGTTGTCGTCGTTGGAGAAGGTGACACCCAAGTAGTTGATGTCGGAGGCCTGATAGGGCCTGCCGTCGCGGAAGACGGTGAATTCTTCCAGTGTCTGGTGGAATTGGCCGGTGCGCGTGTCGAGGATGCCGGTGCTGGTGGAGAATCGGCCTGCTGCGTAGCTGTGTCCGTCGATGAACAGGTGCCCGCTCGGCGAGACACGGAGTCGGTTGGGGAAGCCCGTCAACGGGATGCTTCGTTGTTCTCGCAGTCGGCGGTCCAGGACGACAAGCTTCGTGCCAACGAAGGCATCTGCTGGTGGCAGACAGGCGACGGTGTTCGCGGCTGCGTAGGCGCGGTCGCATTGGAGAGGAGTGATCGTTAGAGGGCCGCCGGGATTGTCGCGGGCCACTGTGCTGAGCTGGCCATTGCTGAGCATGACCAGCTGGGAGCCGGTAATCGTCACGCCCCCTTGCGTCGGCGTGCTCGCCTCGGCGGTGTCGTCGTGGCTGGGCCGGGCGGCCAGCCATGTGTAGCCGATGGCGACTGCAGCGAGGATTACTGCTGCTGTCGCGGCGATGGCGATGCGGGTCCGTTCGCTGCCGACGAGGCGGCTGGTCATGAAGTTTCCTCCGTGCGGTTGTGGTCAGTGCGCCCGACGCCCAGCAGAACTGCGGTAGCCACCAGTGCGATCAGCACCCCGCCTGCCGCCATCCGGCTGGCGATCTCCGGCCCCCAGGTCTGCCATGCGAGGCCGAAAAGGATGGAAGACAGGAGGTAGGCCACGGCTTGGCCGCTTTGCACGAGCGCGATTCCGGTGGTGCGCAATCCTTTTGGCAGCAGCGGCCCGCCAGTGCCATCAGGACACCGTCGGTGGCCGCGTAGAAGACGCCGTAGAGGCCGAGCACCGCAACCACTAGCGGCCATCCGCTCAGCGGACCGCCGCGGCCCACCTGCCCTCCCCGCTACCAGGACCTGACCGCACAGGTCGAGTCGCTGACCGTGGTCTACGACGCCGGGCAGAATTCAGCGGCCGACCACGCGCTGGTCGAGGACGCCGGGATCGGCGGTGTGCGGTGGAGAGTTACTTCCGTTGCCCGCTGGTCGGAGTAACCTTTGAACCCGGTGGCATGGTTGCTGTTCGTCCGTCGGTTTCGCATCGCTCGCCCTCGTCCAGCCGGTCCAGCAGGAGGGCGATCCCGACCACCGCGGAGAACGCCAGGCATCCTCCTGCCACGACATCGGTGGTGTAGTGCAGGTGCATCCGGATCATCACCACGACCATGACGGTGGCCACGAAACCGATCCCGGCGAATGCAAGTCCACTGAGAACTGAGATGTAAATATTGGTGCGATGTAGAAGGAACACGCCTACCACGGCCAGGAGCGCGACCAGTCCGGTCGTGTGTCCGCTGGGCAGTGCCCAGTAATCGTTGATCGTGCGGCCGATCAGCGGCTTCAGCAGTTGGCTGAGCACAATGGCCGTGGCGGGCGCGAGTGCCGCGAGCAGCACGTGCGTCCAGCGTCCGCTGAGATATCCGATGCCGGCGACGAGGGCGGTCGCGGCCATCGTGGGCCTGCGGTCACCGAGCTCGGCGATCTCGTGCAGGACTCGGAGCTGCTGGTCGGCGATGTGGCTGCGCAGCCAGTACTCGACCGCGAGATCGAGGCCACCCGGCCCGGCCTGCCCACCGTGGCGGGCACCAAGCACCAGGACGACGAGGGCGCACGCGATCGCAGCAAGTCCCGCCGGGCGCCGGACCCGACGTGTGATCAACGGTGCTCGTGGTCCTCCCGAGGTGACGGTGTCCACTCGCCGTTCTGCGGGAGAACCGGTTGCAAACGTGCTTTCCTGCCACCTGGCGGACCGTCTGCTCGGATCCCTCACAGCTTTTCCACTCCCGCGGCGCGCACCCGGTTCCGCGTGTCGAGCACCCGATCGGCGTGGCGTTCCAACAACTCCCAGTCGAAGGCGTCGTGGTCGGTCAGCACGATCACAAGGTCGGCGCGCGCTATCTGCTCCGGGGCGCACGACACCATCTGCACGTCCACCGGCACCTGCGCCGGGTCGATCAGTGGATCCACGGCGCACAGTTCGGCGCCGAGCGCGTTGAGCCGCTTGGCCACGCTCATCGCCGGGGAGTGCCGGGCGTCGCCGGAGTTCAGCTTGTACGCCAGTCCCGCCAACAGGATCCTGCTGCCGTTGACCGCTTTGTGCCGCCGGTTGAGGTGCTCGACGGCCCGGACGACGACGTAGTCGGGCATGTGCTCGTTGACGTCGTTGGCGAGGTCGACGAACCGGAACGCCTGCCCCAGCGCGCGCCGGGACTGCCAGGACAGGTACGTCGGATCGATCGGCAGGCAGTGGCCGCCCACGCCCGGACCGGGCGTGAACCGCATGAACCCGAAGGGTTTGCTGGCCGCCGCGTCGATCACCGACCACACGTCCACGCCGAGCCCGTGGCAGTGCACCGCCAGCTCGTTGACCAACGCGATGTTGACGTGCCGGAAGGTGTTCTCTAGCAGCTTGGTCAGCTCAGCCTCGCGGGTGCCCGGAACCGGCACGGTGCACTCCACCAGCGAGTCGTAGAACTCCCGGACCACTGCGGTGGACTTGGCGTCCACACCGGACACGATCTTGGGCGTGTTGTGGAAGCGCCAGGTCCGGTTGCTCGGGTCGATGCGCTCCGGGCTGTAGCCGACTGAGAATTCCACGCCCGCGCGCAGACCCGATCCGGCTTCCAGGATCGGAACGAAGATCTCCTCGGTGGTGCCCGGATACGTGGTGGACTCCAGGATCACGCAGCAGCCCGGCATGAGATGCCCGGCCAGCATCCGCGCCGCCTCCTCGATGTGGTCCAGGTCCGGGGCGCCGTCGCGCAGTGGTGTGGGCACGCAGACCACAGCGGTCTCGAACCCGGCCAGCGCGCTGCGGTCGCTGGTGGGCCGGTATCTTCCCGAGGCCAGGGCCGTGGCGAGCTCGACGTCGTCGACGTCGTCGATGAACGTGCTCGCTCGCTTGAGCAGGTCGATGCGGTCCTTGTCGGTGTCGAAGCCGACCACGTCGTAGCCGACCTCGACGACGCGCATCGCGAGCGGCAGGCCCACATAACCCTGCCCGATGACGACCACGCGACCACCTGCACTGGAGATCATGCCGCCCCCTTACCCGCGCCGGCCTCTCGCCCGGCGCGTTCTGATTTGGCGAAAGTTGTTGCCGGAACTAGTAGAAGCACCGGTTAAGCAGCGCGCCGCCGAGCACTGGGTTGGCGCCGGTCTGCCACAGCACGTCGACCGGGCGGCCGGTCGCGAGGTGCAGGACCCAGTCTGGGGCGAGCAGCGGTAGGAGCGCGGCGATCATCCGCGGGAACGGGATCGCCGAGATGCCGACGGTGACGACCACCCGGATGCGGTCGCCGAGGCCGGGTTGCACGGAGACCGATTCGTAGCGGTCGAACTGGCGACCGCCGTAGCGCCACCCGCCGCCCGACCAGTGCAGGCGTGCGCTTGCGGTGCCCAGCGCAGCAGGCTCCCGGTCAGCGTTGTATTCGAACGTATGCCCGACCACGAGCTGGACCTGCTGTTCAGCCACGATCTCGACGAGGCGGGAGGCGAGCAACGTGCTGAGCACGCGAACATGCTTCGAACCCCAGTTCCTGCATCCGATCACTGCCAATCGTGTTTTTTGCGCTCAACCCGATCAGACCCCCAGTTGGCCAAACCGATGGAAATTTTCCAACGTCAGCGTCCGGTACATCGGCTGATTTCCACCGCACTGTTACGGACGGCGTTGCTTGGTAGCGCTTCGTGCTTGCCCTCGAATCGGGCGGCCACGCGTTCCGCGAGACACGACACGGACTGTGCCGGCAGGCGTGTGGCCAACTTTTCCTCGGATACCCACTTAGCCCCAATCCACCGATGATCTTGGGTAACGGTTCGGTGGCGAGAGCACGAGATGCCCTTCTGACCTGGGATGATTGATCTTGCGTAGGGATCGATCAACATGGATTGGAAGGGCATCTCGCAGGTGCGATCTTCTCATAGTGCGGCGCGGGTGAGCGCGGTGTTCGACGATGCGAATCTGGTGGCTTCGGCGGGGCTGGTTCCGGTGATGCGGTTGGCCGAACGCGTCGGGTTGTCCGAGCTTGTCGCCGAGGGTGTCCGGGTTCCCGGTTCGGAGGGTGCGAATGCGGATGCGAAGGTGGGCTCGATCGTGGCCGGGATGCTCACCGGCGCCGACAGCATTGATGATCTCGATGTGATCCGGCATGGGGCGATGCCGAAGTTGTTCGGCGGGATCCGGGCACCGTCCACTGTGGGCACGTTTCTGCGTGCTTTGACGTGGGGGCATGCCCGGCAGGTGGAGTCGGCCGCGCGGGAGTGCCTGGTGGGCCTGGCCCGGCAGACTCCGGTGCTGGCCGGCGCCGCTGAGCCCCAATCCACCGAGGCGGGTTTGAAGTGATCTTGGTTTCCTTTGTTGATCATTGTGGTGGGGTGTGGACGTGCGGAATCCGCTGGTCTGCCCAGCTTTTCCATGGTTCCTGGGTTGGGCCCTTGCGGGCGGGTTGGGGGAGGGTGATCAGGCTGTTTCGGGTGGGGCGTGGGTGGTGTGGAACAGGTGGTGCCAGTCGTGTTGGCGGGGCCAGTTTTCCGGGAGGTGCAGTGTGATCGAGCGGGCTCGTCGGGCCACCCGTGCCGGGATGTTGATCAGTGTGCGGCGCAGGGTCGCGGCGCGGGCTTTGGCGTGGAAAGCACTGGTCAGACTGCCTGCGGCGCGCAGCAGGTTGTGGGTCAGGGCGGCCAGCGTCAGCCAGGCGGCGTTGGCGCTGAAGACCCCGGATGGGATGTGGGCCAGCGGGCCGTGTTTGAGGTCGTCGTTGACATGTTCGATGATCGCGTGCGCACGGTGGGTTTTCTCCGCCTCGACCAGCGGCTGGCTGCTGGTGGTGAAGCAGGCGTGATACCGCCAGACGGGAAACAGGGCATCAGCGTGGTTTTTGTCTTTGACCCGGCGCACGATCAACCGACCAGCCACCCGATGGGCTTTATCGCTGGCGAAGGCGGTGAATTCGGTTTCCGCGATCTCGGCGTCACTGACCCAGGACTGGCTGGCCTCGTCCCAGACGGCCTGGGGATACTTGATCGCCGTCCACGCGTCCTCGGCGATGCCGGCGATCGCGCGCTGCACGTTCGGATACTGCGCCACCGTGATCGACACCTCCACACCTTGCGCCCGGCAGGCGGAGACGACTTCGCCTACGTAGAAGGCGGAATCACCGCGAAACAGCATCCGGCCCGGCCCGGCGCCGCACCGCCGTGCAAGGTTGATCGTCTCGGTGACCAACGACGCCGCACCCCGCGCCGAGCCGGCGTTGCCGCCACGCATCCTCGTGGCGGCAACCACCGGCGCCGATCGGGGCGTGGACAGCGTGGTCAGCAGCGGGTGGTAACCCCGCAGCCGCACATTGTGGCCGCCGATCTTGGTGTGCCCGAACGCCGCACCCTGCTTCGCGTGGCCGAACACCCTGCCCAGGGTGGAATCAGCATCGATGAACGTCCTCTCAGCGGCGCCGGCCAGCACCGGAGTCTGCCGGGCCATGCCCACCAGGCACTCCCGCGCGGCCGACTCCACCTGCCGGGCATGCCCCCACGTCAAAGCACGCAGAAACGTGCCCACAGTGGACGGTGCCCGGATCCCGCCGAACAACTTCGGCATCGCCCCATGCCGGATCACATCGAGATCATCAATGCTGTCGGCGCCGGTGAGCATCCCGGCCACGATCGAGCCCACCTTCGCATCCGCATTCGCACCCTCCGAACCGGGAACCCGGACACCCTCGGCGACAAGCTCGGACAACCCGACGCGTTCGGCCAACCGCATCACCGGAACCAGCCCCGCCGAAGCCACCAGATTCGCATCGTCGAACACCGCGCTCACCCGCGCAGCACTATGAGAAGATCGCACCTGCGAGATGCCCTTCCAATCCATGTTGATCGATCCCTACGCAAGATCAATCATCCCAGGTCAGAAGGGCATCTCGTGCTCTCGCCACCGAACCGTTACCCAAGATCATCGGTGGATTGGGGCTGAGAGGACGTTCATCGATGCTGATTCCACCCTGGGCAGGGTGTTCGGCCACGCGAAGCAGGGTGCGGCGTTCGGGCACACCAAGATCGGCGGTCACAATGTGCGGCTGCGGGGTTACCACCCGCTGCTGACCACGCTGTCCACGCCCCGATCGGCGCCGGTGGTTGCCGCCACGAGGATGCGTGGCGGCAACGCCAGCTCGGCGCGGGGTGCGGCGTCGTTGGTCACCGAGACGATCAACCTTGCACGGCGGTGCGGCGCCGGGCCGGGCCGGATGCTGTTTCGCGGTGATTCCGCCTTCTACGTAGGCGAAGTCGTCTCCGCCTGCCGGGCGCAAGGTGTGGAGGTGTCGATCACGGTGGCGCAGTATCCGAACGTGCAGCGCGCGATCGCCGGCATCGCCGAGGACGCGTGGACGGCGATCAAGTATCCCCAGGCCGTCTGGGACGAGGCCAGCCAGTCCTGGGTCAGTGACGCCGAGATCGCGGAAACCGAATTCACCGCCTTCGCCAGCGATAAAGCCCATCGGGTGGCTGGTCGGTTGATCGTGCGCCGGGTCAAAGACAAAAACCACGCTGATGCCCTGTTTCCCGTCTGGCGGTATCACGCCTGCTTCACCACCAGCAGCCAGCCGCTGGTCGAGGCGGAGAAAACCCACCGTGCGCACGCGATCATCGAACATGTCAACGACGACCTCAAACACGGCCCGCTGGCCCACATCCCATCCGGGGTCTTCAGCGCCAACGCCGCCTGGCTGACGCTGGCCGCCCTGACCCACAACCTGCTGCGCGCCGCAGGCAGTCTGACCAGTGCTTTCCACGCCAAAGCCCGCGCCGCGACCCTGCGCCGCACACTGATCAACATCCCGGCACGGGTGGCCCGACGAGCCCGCTCGATCACACTGCACCTCCCGGAAAACTGGCCCCGCCAACACGACTGGCACCACCTGTTCCACACCACCCACGCCCCACCCGAAACAGCCTGATCACCCTCCCCCAACCCGCCCGCAAGGGCCCAACCCAGGAACCATGGAAAAGCTGGGCAGACCAGCGGATTCCGCACGTCCACACCCCACCACAATGATCAACAAAGGAAACCAAGATCACTTCAAACCCGCCTCGGTGGATTGGGGCTTAGGTCCGAAGATCACCACCGGAGACGACCCGGCTCCCGGATCAGGGGCGAAAAGTACTGTAGCCGAAGGGCGTTCCTGCTAGCAGCCGGTGCTCGACCATAGTTGCCGGCGGATCGTCCCGTTGGAGTACGCCTTCTGCCCAACGCCTCCCGATCGAGACGCTTGGGTGCCGCTGAGCGTGATTTCTCGTCCTCGACCCGGCCGCAGCCGGTGTTCGGGAATGCCGTCGTGCCGGGCCCAAGATCTATTAGTCACGTCGTATCCCCCACACCACTGACACACGCCGTCATCCCTTGACAAGCGTCGGTGGACGTTGTGAGGCTTTGACATCGAGGTTAGTTAATAACCACCTGGATTGGCCGGTCGCCGCCAGGCCTGGGGGCACGTTGCTGGGGGACCGGCAGTCACCGTTCGTCATGGGGGAGGCGACGATGATGCTCGCGCATGTTCAGGACCGCGCAGTTTGCCCGGTGCCGTCGTGACCGCGCAAATCGTTCAGTCCGTCCTGCCACGCCTGGCGATCGACGGCGGTACTCCGGTGCGGACGACGCCGCTTCCGGCCTGGCCGCAGTTCGATGATGCCGATGCTCGGGCTGCCGCCGACGTGTTGCGGTCCGGAAACGTCAACTACTGGACAGGCAACCACGGGCGGGCATTCGAATCTGAGTTCGCCCGGTGGGCCGGCGTTCCTTGTGCCGTGGCGGTGGCCAATGGCACCGTTGCTCTTGAGCTGGCACTCCGTGCCCTGGGGATCGGACCCGGGCATGAGGTGATCGTGCCGGCGGTGACCTTCATCGGCACGGCGAGTGCCGTCGCTGCCTGTGGAGCACGTCCGGTCGCCGTCGACGTCGACCCGGATTCGCAGGCGATGACCGTCGGAACCGTCGCTCGCGCGATCACCAACCGGACGGCCGCGTTGATCGTCGTCCACGTCGGTGGGTATCCGGCGGATGCGGGGGAGCTGGCCGAATTCGCGGTCGCCAAGGGCCTCCTGCTCGTCGAGGACTGCGCCCAAGCGCACGGGGCGTGTCGCGACCTCCGGCCGGTGGGGCGATTCGGTTGTATCGCCGCCTGGTCGTTCTGCCAGGACAAGATCATGACGACGGCCGGTGAGGGCGGCGCGATCACGACGGGCGACACCGCCCTGTACCGACGCTGCTGGGAGCTCAAGGATCACGGCAAGAGCTGGGTGGGAGTCCACGAGACCCAACACCCGCCCGGTTTCCGTTGGCTCCACGACACGTTCGGCACGAACGCTCGGATGACCGAGGTCCAGGCGGCCGTCGGACGGCTGCAGCTGGCCAAACTCGACGGCTGGGTTGCGCAGCGGCGCGCGCGGGCCGATGTCCTCCGCCGCGCGCTCGGGGAGGTTGCGGCGCTGCGACTACCCGCGCTCGCCCCCGGCGTCGAGCACTCTTACTACCGCTTCTACGTGCACCTGCGGGAGGACCGGATGAAGCCGGGCTGGACTCGCGACCGGGTGGTCGCGGCCATCAACGCGGAAGGCGTGTCGGCGGCGTTCGGTGGATGCACGGAGATCTACCGGGAGAAAGCGTTCGACGCGGTCGGACGTCCAGCGAGTCCGCTGCCCGTCGCGCACTGGCTCGGACGTCATTCGATGGTGCTTCCGGTCCATCCGGCATTGTCGGCAATGGACGTGCAGGACGTGGCCGAGGCAGCACGGAAGGTACTCGAGGAGGCCTCGGCATGAGACGCACGGTTGACATCCTCGTCGCGGTCGTCGCTGGGATCGCGCTTCTTCCGCTGTTCTTCGTACTCGCCTTGACAATCCTGACCGTCATGGGGAACCCGGTGCTGTTCCGGCAGGCCAGGCCGGGGCTGCACAACGTTCCGTTCGTCATCCTCAAGTTCTCCACCATGCGGGCACCTCGGTACGTCGGTGAACCCGATCATGAGCGCACGACTCGACTCGGCGCCGTCCTGCGCGCCACCAGTCTGGACGAGCTCCCTCAGTTGTGGAACATCCTGCGGGGCCACATGAGCCTCATAGGCCCACGGCCCCTGCCCATCCGGCCCAAGGAGTCGTACACATCCGCCGAGCGGGCGCGCCTCGTAATCCGTCCAGGCTTGACCGGGTGGGCCCAGGTCAACGGGCGCAATGCGCTCAGGCCGCAGGAACGCACCGAGCTGGATATCTGGTACATCTGCAACCGCTCGCTGTCCCTGGACCTCAAGATCCTCTTCCTGACAGTCGTGAGGGGGCTGAGAGCGCAGGGAGTCCACGGGCCACTGGAGCCTCACAAGACCGGGACCGCATCTCATGTGCCTGGCGACACCGCGATTGCCGGAGTCGCTGAACGCAGCGACGGGGCAGCCGGTTCAAGGAGGCTGGAACGTGGCCAGGCCTGAGCAAGTCGCGAGTCCCACGACGACTGTCGAGCCCGGTCACCCCGTGGTCGCGGTCCTCACCCGGGAAATCTCGGGCTCGCCACCGCGCCGACTCTCGCGGACTAGACGAGATCGTTTCACGCTGCCGGCTCTGAGCCGTTCAGGGGCGGGGCCATTCAGAATTTGGGGGGGATATGAAGGCATTGGTCACCGGCGCTGCTGGGTTCATCGGAAGTCATCTTGTCGAGCGGCTGATCGACGAAGGTGCGGACGTGATTGTGCTGGACAACATGTCCACGGGCGTGGGCTATGACCTCGACCGCCTCGCGGCGCTGGGCAAGCTCGACTTCGTCCGCGGTTCGGTGCTCGATGAACCCCTGATGGGCTCCCTCGTCGCGACGGCGGACGTCGTCTTCCACATGGCGGCCACGGTCGGGGTGAAGGCCATTGTGGACGATCCGATCGGCGCGCTGCGAACCAACCTCCGCGGCAGCGAGGGGGTGCTGGAGGCCGCGCGCCTCAGTGGCACGAAGGTGCTTGTCATGTCGAGCAGTGAAGTCTACGGCCACAACACCGCGGACTTGCTGCACGAGGATTCGCCTCGCATCCTCGGTTCTCCGCTCGCCGCCCGATCGTCATATGCGGAGGCGAAGGCGGTCGTCGAGACCCTCGCCCATTCGTACTGGAAGCTCCACGGCGTGCCGACCGTGATCGTCCGGCCATTCAGCGTCGTGGGCCCGCGGCAGACGGGGCGATTCGGGATGGTCATCCCCCGCTTCGTCGACGCGGCGCTCGCGGGTGAGCCGATCACGGTTTTCGGCGACGGGAACCAGACCCGCTGCTTCTGCCATGTCGATGATGCGGTGACCGCCATCTTGGGTCTGAGTCGTCACCCGGGCGCCGTCGGAGAGGTGTTCAACGTCGGCCGACCGGTGGAGGTGTCGATCAAAACGCTCGCGCAGCGCTGCATCGAGCTGACGAACTCGTCGAGTGTGATCCGGCACAAACCCTACGTGGAGGCCTACCAGGACGGTTCCGTCGACATGGAACGGCGCATCCCGGACATCTCCCGGGTGCGGGACCTCATCGGATTCGAACCCCGGCTGGGCCTCGACGACATCCTGCGCAGCGTCATCGCTTCCCGAGGCGGCGATTCGGGCGGGCGGTCACCCGCCCGCAGCGCGCCCGTCGCTCTGTCGGCCGCCGGGACAGGACGGGACGTTTCTCGATGAAGATCGGCATCGTCAGCCAGCTGTTTCCTCCCGAGGAAGCAGCAGTTCCGAGCACGCTCGCCGATGTCCTCGCCGAGCGGGGGCACGACGTCAAGGTGCTGACCGGGTTTCCCAATCACCCGTACGGCAAGGTGTACGACGGATACCAGCAGCGCTGGGCCCATGTCGAGAACCGCGGGCCGGTCCGGGTCCGACGGGTGCCGCTGTATCCCAGCCACGACGTCAACCCCCTGCGCCGAGCCGCCACCTTCCTCAGTTTTGCGATGACATCTGCGGCGGTATCCCGCTTCCTGGCCGACCGCGATGCCATTTACGTGTACTCGACCCCGATGACCACCGCAGCGGCCGCCGAGGCCGTGCGACTCACCCGTGGCCGGCCGTACGTGCTGCACATCCAGGATCTTTGGCCGGAGTCGGTTTTCGACTCGGGAATGGCCGACGGACCGGCTCGACATGTGGTGGGCCCGCTGATCGGTCTCGGGCTCCGCTACCTGTATCGGAACGCCGCACACCTGTTGACGATCTCACCGACGATGCGCGAGCTGCTGCTCGACCGAGGCGTGCCAGCGAACAAGGTCTCCGTCGTGTACAACTGGTCCGCCGAGGAGAACGGCACCCGGGTTCGGCCGGACTCGGCCATGCGCCACCGCCTGGGTCGGACGGATCGAACAATCGCCGTGTTCGCCGGCAACGTTGGTCAGCTCAACGATGTCGACACCATCGTCGACGCGGCCGCCCTGTGCCGTGCGGACACCCCGATCGACGTTGCCGTCATCGGAACGGGAACCGCGGCCACCTCGGCCATGCGCCGCGCAGGGGACCTCGGAGCCGACAACGTTCGGTTCCTCGGTCGGCTGCCCGCCTCGGAGATGCCCTCGCTGTTCGGGACAGCGGACTACCAGCTCGTCACGCTGAAGGACACTCCACTGTCCCGGGCGACGATCCCGTCCAAGCTCGGTACGGCGCTTGCTCACGCCTGCCCGATCATCACAACCGTCCCCGGTGATGTGGCCGCGTTGTGCGCCGAGGGCGCCTTCGGCCTCGCTTGCCCTCCGCAGGATCCGCAGGCGCTCGCCGAGACGTTTCGCCGAGCTTGCAGCCAAGACGAATCCGCCCGCCGGCAGATGGGCCGGGCCTCGCTCGACTTCTATCACCGGACCATGTCCCAAG
Organism: Saccharopolyspora pogona; assembly: GCF_014697215.1. Taxonomy (GTDB): domain Bacteria; phylum Actinomycetota; class Actinomycetes; order Mycobacteriales; family Pseudonocardiaceae; genus Saccharopolyspora; species Saccharopolyspora hattusasensis. Next base: position 2,805,163 of record NZ_CP031142.1, on the reverse strand, counting down.
CACACTCGATCGCCAAGATCGAATCGGTGCTCTCGCGCGTGGCCGCGCGAACGTAGGCGTACGGATGGTAAGCCATGTTTGACGCTGAGTCGGCACCCGCGGTCGCCCGACGAGCGACCAGGCTCCGGGCACGCTGGTCGATCGCCGACCAGGGGTTGTCGAGCCTCGGCAACTTCCTGCTCGTCATCATCGTCGTCACGACGTCGTCGATCGAGGACGTTGGTCGATTCGGCTTGATCTACGCGACGTATTTCCTGCTGCTGTTCGTCGCCCGGGGGTTGGCGACGGATCCGCTGGTGATCCGTTACGCGGGCGTTGCTCCGGACCGCTGGCGACACGTGGCGGCCCCGGCGGTCGGGGCCAGCGGAGTTCTGGCCGTCGGCATGGCGTCGGTCATCTGCGTCGCGGTCGTGTTCCTCGACTGGTCGCTGGGCGAGGGCTTCCTGATGCTGGCAGTGCTGCTCCCGGGACTGCTCACCCAGGACGCCTGGCGCATGGCGTTCTACTGCCTCGGGCGTCCGCTGCAGGCCTTCTGGAACGATCTCGTCTTCCTCGGGCTCCAGGTGATCGGCTTCCTCTGCCTCGCCATCGGCACGGAGGTGGACGTGCTCCATCTCGTCGCGGTGTGGGGCGTCACCGCGTACCTGTGCGCCGGACTCGCCAGCTTGCAGGCACGACTGCTGCCGAGTTGGCGATCGGCTTGGACATGGCTGTCCGACAACCGCGGCTGCGGCCCCGCATACGCCGGTGACTACGTCGCGAACCGCGGCGCGGAGCACGTAACTCTCGCCATCGTCAGTGCACTGGGCGGTCTCGGTGCTGCCGGAGCGGTCACTTCCTGTCGCAGCCTGTTCTCCCCGATCGCGGCCATGCAGACGGGGGTGACCGCCTTTGCTCTCCCCGAAGCGGCCCGCCTCCGGGTCGAGGGGTCGATGCACCGACTCCGCGTACTTGTGTGGCTGACCGCCGGCGCCATCACGATGCTGGTCCTGCTCGCGGGTGTCGCGCTGTACGGCGTCCCGGACGGAATCGGGAAAGCGGTCTTCGGCGAAAGCTGGCGCCCCGCTCACGAACTGATCATTCCGATGACCGCATTCAGCATCGCGAACGCATTGAGCTTCGGGGTGTGGATCGGGCTGCGCGGGTTGCAGCTGGCGAGAGAGACCTTCGTCGCGCGGATCCTCTCGAGTGTTCTGCTGCTCGGCGCGACCTCGGTGGGAGTGTTCATGTGGGGCTCAGCCGGAGCGGTCTGGGGGATGACGGCTGGCATGGTCGTGCAAGCGGTGTGGTTCGTGTACATCTTCGAGAGGCAGCATCGACCGGCCCGCGAACGCCGCCACAAGAATCGGCTCCGAAGGGGCGAGGTTCGAACGGCGTATTGGGCCACGGCCGTCGCAGCGGTGACGGCCTTCCTCGCCGTCCTGCTGATCTGGCAGCCGCTGTTCGTAGGGCTCGGCCTCGTCGGCGTGTTCGGATTGGTCTATTTCGCAACGGACTTGACGCGCGCCCTGGCGGTCACACTTGCCGTGGCCGCACTGCCGATCTTCGTGGATCCGGAAAAGCGGAGCTTCACGCTGCTCAACATCTTCGGTCCGGGTGCCGAGGATGCGGCGGATCCGGACACCCAGGTACATGTTGCCTTCGTGCTGGTGGCGATGGCCGCGGCCCTGATCGTGCTGCGAGGACGACCGTGGCGGGTTCGCATCCCACTTCCCGGGCAACGAATCGTCGTCATCCTGTTCGCACTGTTCACCGTATCGATCATCGTCGGCATCCAGGCGGGCGCGGGCGCGGGCGCGGTCGGTCTTGTCTTCTACGCACAGACCGTCGTTCCCCTGGCGGCCTGGTTCGCGGCCGCTCACAGCGGTTTGTCGTACCGGACCACCGCGCGGATAGTCATGGCGGCCGTCGTCGCCACCCTGCTGTTGGTCTTCTGCTACATCTTCACCCACGGGGGGATCGAGCGGGCCTATGAGCTGTCCGCCACCGTGGACTCCGCGATTCCGCAATACCGCGGGTTCTTCCCGGGACTCATGGCTTGCGCACTCGCCTTCGCGGTCGCGCGGTGGTCGATCGACCCCCGGCTGAGCATGGCCGTGGTGGTCGCGTGTGCGATCTCGGTCCCGTTCACCTGGTCCCGGGGTGGTCTTGCAATGATGATCATTGCAGCGGCGGTGGCCTTCATCGCCCGACCGGGCAGGATGTCCTCGACGTCTCGGCTGCTCGCTCTGGGCGTTGGCGTAATAGCCGGTCTGGTCGCGTTGCCGGAGGCCCTCGATCGCGGTGTGATCGGGAAGCGGGAATCGACGACGGACCTGACGGAATCAGACGACACCCGACTGTCGCTCGCAGTGGAGGCCGCCAAGAGGATCCTGGACCGCCCGCTCTTGGGCGACAGGTTTCTGCCTCATGACTCCGTCCTCATCGGTGGCGTCCAAGCGAAGTTCGAACGTCTCTTCCCGGCGCACAATCAATATCTCGACTACGGACTGCGGGGCGGCGTGCTGGCCGTGATCCTGCTCATCGCGCTGTTGGTGTTGTTCGGGATGCGCGCGTGGAGGTTGGCACGGACTGCGACGGACCCCGACGAAGCTGGTTACCATGCCGCGCTTCTCGCCGTCATCGTCGCCGTGGGCTTCGGTAACTTCTTCTGGTTGTACGTCATCCAGACGTGGACCGGCTGTGTGTTCATGATTCTTCTCGGGGTCTCGGCGGGGTTCCGGGCACATCGGCCGCGCTCGCCCGCAGCGATCGAGCCGGGCGGCCCAGGACACCGACCGACATCAATTCGAAGGGAGGTGGGTGCGTCATGAACGTGCTCGTCTCGTCGGCTGGCCGGCGTGGTGCGCTGGTGCAGATTTTCCAGAAGGTGCTGCGCTCTCTCTTCGGCGCGGGAACCGTGGTGGCGGCAGACCGATCACCGCTTTCCGCAGCAGGGATGCTCGCCGACCACTTCGAAGTCGTACCGCCGTGTGACAGCGATGCGTTCGTCCCGCACATGCTTGATCTGTGCCGCAGGTACGACATCGGCCTGCTCGTACCCACGATCGACCCGGAGCTGGCTGTCTATTCGGCGCACCGAGAACGCTTCGCCGCGATCGGAACTACCGTGATGGTGTCCGCACCGCGGGCCGTCGAGATCTCCGCCGATAAGCTCCGGACGTTCCGGTGGTTCACCGAGAACTCGGTGCCGACTGTCCGCACTGCCTCGCTGGACGAGGTTCTCGGATCACCTCAGCACTGGCGCCCACCGTGGATCGTGAAGCCTGTGGCGGGATCGGCCTCCAGCAGGGTGAGCCGGATCGACTCGTGGAGCGAGCTTGAGACGCTCCACCGCGAGCCGGACCTCATCGTTCAGGAGGTGGCGCAGGGCCACGAACACACCGTCGACGCCTGGGTGGACCGCAGTGGTCGTTGTAGGTGCGTGTTGGCGCGCCGCCGACTCGAAGTCCGCGGCGGGGAGGTGCAGAAAGCTGTCACGGTCGAGAACCCGGAGCTCCAGGACCTGGTACGCCGGGTGGTCGAGCAGCTTCCTGGCGCATATGGTGCGTTGAACGTGCAGGTGGCCGTCGACGGCCCCACGATGTCTGCGATCGAAATAAATCCGCGCTTCGGCGGTGGGTATCCGCTGAGCTGGCAGGCGGGTGCCGACTTTCCGAAGTGGACCGTGGAGGAGGTCGCGGGACTGCCCCCGACCTGGGCCGACGCCCAGCTGAGCGCCGGGCTGGTCATGCTCCGGTACGACGAGGCGGTTTTCGTCAAGGCGTCGGAGGTCGGGCTGTGACCGATTATCGCGATTTGTGCGTCGTATTCGACATCGACGACACCCTCTACCTCGAACGGGACTACGTGAGAAGTGGTTTCGCCGCGATCGAACGGCTTCACGGTCTGGGCGGATTCGAGAAGGCTGCGTGGCAGCTGTTCCTCGACGGAGTGCGGGGCGACACGATCGATCGTGCCCTGCGCGTTATCGGCCGGGACCGGGATCCCGCGCTGGTCCGACAACTGGTCAGCACCTATCGAGAACACCGACCCGACATCCGATTGCTCCCAGATGCCTTGGGCTGGCTGGAACACCAGCATGTCGGTGCCCGCCTCGCCTGCGTGACCGACGGACCGCTCAGCGGCCAGCGTGCCAAAGTCAGCGCCCTCGGTCTCGCCACCTGGTGCCCGACGATCGTCATGACCGCAGCGCTGGGCGCCGAGTATGGCAAGCCGCACGTCCGGGCGTTCCAGGAGGTCGCTCGCGCGACACGCCTTCCACCGGAGCGATACGTCTACGTCGCGGACAATCCGCGGAAGGACTTCGGCGGCCCCCGCCAGCTCGGGTGGGGAACCATTCGGATCCGCAGGCGGGGTGGACTCCACGCGGAATTGGCGACGCCTTCCTTCGTGGACCACGAGGTCACGGATCTGTACGACCTCGACTCATTCCTCGGCCAGAACAGATGAGGCTCACGATGGCCGCCTCCGTTGATGACTCGACCAGGACGACAGGGATACCGGGATGAACTTTCGCCAATACTTTCGGGTGCTGCGGGAGGGGTGGGCGCTCGTGGTGACCGCACTCATCGTTGGACTCAGCGCGGCTGCGGGGGTAACCCTCCTCAGCGACAAGCAGTACACGGCGGACGTGACGTTGTTCGTTTCGGCGCAGAGCACAGGCTCAGGCCTGGACGACGCATACCACGGGATTCTGCTGTCGCAGCAAAAGGTTCAGTCCTACGTCGAGCTGATGAACAGCGAGCGCGTCCGCCAAGACGCCGTCAGAACGTCCGGACTCAACCTGACTCCGGACTACCTCGAGGGGAAGATCACCACCGAGGCGAAGACGGACACCGTTGTGCTCACGGTGAAGGTGCAGGACGAGTCTCCCGAACGGGCCCGGATTCTTACCGACGCCGTGGTGAATTCGTTCATCCGGTTGGTTGGTGACCTGGAGCGCACTGAAGTCTCCCCGACCAACCCGGGGGGTACACCGAGTGTCGTCGCCCGCGTCGTCGCCCCGGCGGAACGCCCGACCGATCCGGTCTCGCCCCGGCCGCTGCTCAACCTCATCCTCGGAGCAAGTCTGGGTCTCGCCGTCGGATACGGGGCTGCCCTGCTGCGACACATCCTCGACACGACGATCAAGTCCGTCGATTCCCTGCAGGAGGTGACCGGTACCCCGGTACTAGGCAGCGTCGCCTTCGACGAGGGTGTCCCCAACCGACCGCTGATCCTGCACGAGGATCCGAAGTCTTCCGGTTCGGAGGCCTTCCGCCGGATTCGGACGAACCTTCAGTTCGCGGATCTCGACCAGCCGTGCAAGACCGTTCTGCTGACCAGCTCGGTACCGGGTGAGGGGAAGAGCACCACCCTGTGCAACCTCGCGATCACGTTGGCGCAGAGCGGAAAGCAGGTTGCCGTGGTCGAAGCGGACCTGCGCCAGCCACGGATGGACGACTACTTCGGGATCGAGGGTGGTATCGGACTCACCAACGTGCTGCTGGGTGATCTGGAGCTGGACACGGTGATCCAGCCCTGGGGTGGTCATCTGTTCGACGTGATCGGCAGCGGGCCTCTACCGCCCAACCCCAGCGAGCTGCTCGGGGGTCAACACATGGCGGCGGTACTGTCGGAGCTCGCGCGCCGCTACGACATCGTGTTGATCGATTCTCCGCCGCTGCTGCCCGTCACGGACGCGGCCGCTCTTGCATCGCAGACCGACGGTGTTCTCCTGGTCGTCAAATACGGCAAGACGAGCCGCCGACAGGTCACCGATGCCATGGCCGCGCTGACAGCGGTGCCCGCCCGCGTCCTGGGAACAGTGTTCACGATGGTTCCCGAGGCCGGCGAACGTTCGGCTTACTACCCCTACTACGAGGACTCACCTCGCTTGGAAGACGTTGTGCGCAACATCCCGCCGGCCGACGTGCAGCAGGTGGCTCCGGTTCCTTCCAGGCCTGCGGACCAGGCGGACGGGGAGCCGGATCGATGACCCCGGCATCGGCCACCGACGGACGGTTTCGGATCCACTTCGTGTGCACCGGCAACCTCTGCCGTTCTCCGACCGCAGAGATCGCCTTTCGCAAGTTGCTGCCGGTAGCGCTTGGTGCGGCCGCCTCCAGGTTCGACGTGTCGAGTGCTGGGACCCACGCCCCGCTCGGGGAGATGATGGATCCCGAGAGCCTGCGGGCGCTGAGCGATCACGGCCTGGTCGACGGCGATGTACACGAATTCCACTCTCGTCCGATCACTGCGGAAATGATCCGCCGCGCCGACCTGGTTCTCACCGCGACCCGGAGCCATCGCAGAGCCGTCGTCCAGGCCCGACCCGAGGCGCTTGCCAGGACGTTCACCGTGCTCGAGTTCGCCCGGCTGGTGGGCTCGGTGGATCGCACCTCATTTCCGATCGATCCGCTCGACCGGTTCCGTGCTGGTGTCGTGGCCGCTCGAGATCGTCGGGGCACGATCCCCGCGGTTCCCAAGGCAGCCGACGACATTCACGATCGCCGCGGCCGGACGCCCGCTGCACACGATGAAGCGCTCGTGACGATCCACAATGCACTCCTTCAGATCCTCGGAGTCCTGGCACTGTGGGAACAGCCCGGGGTGCCGCCCCTCGTAGCCGCGGCCGGTGGTGCCGGGGACGGCTCTCGGCCTCAACCAGTCGCCGACCCCAGTACCCACAGGTTGAATCGACGGGTTCTCCGACGATCTGCTCAGCCGTCCCTAATCCGTTCGCAAAAGGGGGTTTAGTTCATGTCTGGCGGTAAAATGGACGCCGATGTCTCGGTTATCGGCCTTGGGCGGGTGGGCCTGCCCCTCGCATTGGCATTCGCGGGGCACGGGCTCCGGGTGATCGCCATCGAGCGCGACCCGGCGCGGCTGGACGCTCTGCGAGCCGGCACCATGCCCTTCGACGAACCCGGGGCACAGGAGGCCCTGGACGCCGCGCTGGGAGCAGGGCTGTTGGAGTTCTCCTGCGCAGCGCCGGACGCCGCGCGTGCGGCGAGTGTGGTCATCACCATCGGCACGCCCTCCTTCACCCACCTCGAGATCGACATTCGCGACATCCGTGCGGTGATCGACGAACTGCTGCCGGTCATCAGGGGGCGCAGCCTGATTCTCCGTTCCACCGTCGCTCCGGGTACCACCGAGTTCGTGGCCGGTTACCTGCAGCAGAAGCGGGGGCTCGTACCGGGTCGCGATGTTTTTGTTGCACACGTTCCGGAGCGGATTGCGACCGGCAGGTTCTTCGAGGAGATCGAGACGCTCCCGATCATCGTAGGTGGCCTGGAATCCGCATCGACTCAGCGCGCTGTCGACCTGTTCAGCTGCTTCGGCGGCCGCATTGTTCCGACCAGCCCGGCCCAGGCGGAGCTGGCCAAGATCTGGGCGAACATTGTCCGCTATGCCGACTTCGCGCTGCCGAACCTGCTGATGATGGACTGCGAGCGCTACGACGCGAATGTCTTTGACGTCATCGAGCTGATCAACCGGGACTACCCGCGCGGCGGGATCGCACGTCCCGGTTTCACTGCGGGCACCTGCCTGCGCAAGGACTTCGCGTTCTCCGAGGAGCGCTCCAATGCCCCCGGGATGCTGCTGGCAGTGTCCCGGGTCAACGAGTCCGTCCCGCACTTCCTCGTGGAGGGCATCAAGCGTCGGATCGGTCCCCTCACCGGACATAAGATCGGGGTGCTCGGACTCGCATTCAAGCGCGACACCGACGACGAACGCGATTCTCTAGCGCACAAGCTGATCAGGTTGCTGGAGCGCGAGCTCGCCGAAGTGGCTGTTCACGACCCATTCGTCGCCACACCCACCCTGGGCTTCGAGGAGGCCGTCAGAGACGCCGACGCGGTTGTGGTGGCCGCGAACCACTCGGCGTTCGACGGCCTGGAGCCACTCAAGGTGATCTTCAAGCTGGCCAAGCCGGACTGCGTGGTCGTCGACCCGTGGAATACCTTCGGAATCGCCCAGGTCTTCGCCGGCCCGGACCAGGCCGCCTCGAGAAAGGAGATGCTGTGACCCGGATCCTGGTGACCGGCGGTGCGGGCACGATCGGCACCGCGGTGGTGCGACGGCTGCTGCGGGATGGAGACCACACGGTCAGGGTGAGTGACCAGCGGCCAGCTCCACGATGGATGCATGACACCTGCGAGGTTCACACCGGCGATCTGCGCGACCTCGCGGAAGCCCACTCCGCGCTGGCCTCCTGTTCGTCGGTGATCCACCTCGCAGCGATCGTGGGTGGCATCGCCAACTTCCACAAGCTTCCGCACACCCTGACCGAGGTGAACAACGGGCTCTACAACAGCATCATGCGGGCGGCTCTGGACGTCTCGGTGGACCGGTTCGTCTACGTGTCCTCTTCCATGGTCTTCGAACGGGCCAAGGTGTTTCCCACTCCCGAGGACTACCTGCCGGACTGCCCCGTCCCGCGGTCGGCCTACGGCTACTCAAAGCTGACCGGCGAGGTCTACTGTCGGGCCGCGCACGCCGAGCACGGTCTGCCCTACACGATCTGCCGCCCGTTCAACGCCTACGGCCCAGGCGAGATGCCGGAGAACGAACCGGGCATCGCGCACGCGGTCCCGGATCTGCTGCGCAAGGCGATGTCGGGTGATGCACCGATGGAGATCTTCGGGTCCGGCCGGCAGACTCGTACCCTGACGCACGTGGACGACATCGCCGACGGGATCGTGACGGCGCTCGAATCGCCGGCAGGACTCAACGAGGACTTCAACATCTCCGCCTCGGAAGAACTGACCGTATCCGAGATCGCCCGCATCTGCTGGATTGCAGCGGGCAATGATCCGGAGCGCTTTGCCCTCGAGCGCGTGCCATCATTCGAGGTGGACGTCCAGCGGCGCTGGCCCTCGGTCGAGAAGGCGCGCCGGCTCCTCGGTTGGGAAGCGCAGATCAGCGTGCACGACGGGGTGGCGCAAACTGCGGCGTGGCTCCGCACGCGGAGACCGGATGAAAAAGCAGTCGCCGCCGCACCGACCGTTCGGGCTGTGCCGGACAGCCGGCCTTCCGTTGCAGAATCCGGAGTTCAGGACATCGTGAACAGTTGATTTTTCAGGACATCGTGAACACTGACCGGCCTGTCGGCGTGATCAGCGGGTCTGCTGTGGTGATCGTGCCGGGATGGGCAGCACAGGGCTTTCGACGGATCCTCACCGGGCCCGTGCGCGAGGAGTTTCGCGCCGCCCTACGAGCTGATTTTGGGTGTTAACGCCCAGGTGGTGCCGGACGACGACAAGGGTGACGCTCTCTTTGTAAAGTTGCGCTGGGCAACTAAGGTGCGCTCGGCCACACATCCTCTAATTGAGTGGTGCGGCAGGGCCCTTCGAATGCATGCTTGTAGTCGGCAACTTGTTGTAGACAGCAAGCAAACCGCTACAAAAGCGACATTCGAACCGAAAGACCGACCAATGGATCACCACACCAACGCTGAGTTCGACACCGCAGAGGAGCTTGGTGCCCAGCTCACCCGCCTGGTCCGGCTGGTCCACCGCGCCAAATCCCAATTCACGAAGAAGGGACCGGACGGGATCGAGCAGTCCGCGTACGCGATCCTGTTCCGCCTCATCCAGGACGGGCCGCAGCGCACCGGCCGGCTCGCCGAAGCGCTGCACTCCGAGATCTCCACGATCAGCCGGCAGAGCAACGCGCTCGTCCAACACGGCCTGGTGGAGCGCCAGGCCGACCCCGATGACGGCCGCGCCAGCCTGCTGGCGCCGACGGCCGAGGGGCAACGGATCTTCCGGGAAGCGCACGACCAGCGCGCCAGGTGGTTGGCAGAGGTGCTGGCCGACTGGTCGCAGGCCGACCGCCAGGCGCTGACCAGCCTTTTCGCTCGACTCAACACCGATATCGAAGCACGCACTCCGAGCCTCGCCGAGCCGACGTGTGCGCCACAGGCCAAGGGGGGCCACGAATGACAACGGCAACAAAGAGTCCAGGGGGATTAGAAACGGCCGAAGAAGGGCCGAACCTGACCCACCGCCAGATCGTCACCATCCTGATCGGCTTGATGTCGGGGATGTTCCTGGCGGCGCTGGACCAGACGATCGTCGGCACTTCGATCGTCCGCATCGCCAACGACCTCAACGGTTTCGACCTGCAGGCGTGGATCACCACCGCCTACCTGATCACCTCCACGATCGCGACGCCGATCTACGGCAAGCTTTCCGACATCTACGGCAGGAAGCCGCTCTACCTGATCGCGATCTCGGTGTTCGTGATCGGATCCGCGGCGTCGACGATCGCTCAGTCGATGTACGAACTCGCCGCGTTCCGCGCCATTCAGGGGCTCGGTGCCGGCGGCTTGATGTCGTTGGCGATGACCATCCTCGGCGACATCGTGCCGCCGCGTCAGCGCGCGAAGTACCAGGGCTTCTTTCTCGCCGTGTTCGGCGTTTCGACGGTGCTCGGCCCGGTGCTGGGCGGGCTGTTCGCTGGAATCGACGCGCTGGCCGGCCTCGACGGCTGGCGGTGGGTGTTCCTGGTGAACGTGCCGATCGGCGTCATCGCGCTGTTGGTCGTCGCCAAGGTCCTCAACGTGCCGCACCAGCGCCACAACCACCGAATCGACTGGTGGGGCGGTCTGGCCCTGGCGGCCACCGTGCTGCCGCTGCTGCTGATCGCCGAGCAGGGCAACAAGTGGGGATGGAGCTCGACCGACGCCATCATCTGCTACGCGATCGCCTCGGTCGGCTTGGTGCTGTTCCTGTTCATCGAGTACGTGATGAAGGACGCGGCGCTGATCCCGCTGCGCCTGTTCAAGAACTCCACGTTCACCGTGGCGATCCTCGGCGGGGTCATCGTCGGCGTCGCGATGTTCGGTGCGATCACGATGATTCCGCAGTACCTGCAGGTGGTGCAGGGCTACACGCCCACCGAGTCGGGGCTGCTGACGCTTCCGCTGATGGCGGGCATCATGTCCGCGTCGGTCATTTCGGGGCAGGTCACCTCGCGCACCGGCCGGTACAAGTTCTTGCCGGTGATCGGCACGTTCCTGGTCGCGGTCGGCGCGGTGGTGTTCGCCCAGGTCGAGTACGACAGCCCGCTGTGGTTGCCGTTGGTGGCCGCGGGAATCATCGGGTTCGGCCTCGGAAACTGCATGCAGACGCTGATCATCGCGGTGCAGAACGCGGGGCCGCGCAGGGACATGGGTGTTTCCACCGCGGCGGCGACGTTCTTCCGGCAGATGGGCGGGACGATCGGTGTCGCGGTGTTCCTGACCGTCTTGTTCAACGTGCTCCCGCGAAACATCGAGAAGGCCTTCGGCGGTAACCTGCCGGCTGCCGCGAGCGGACAACTGGGCACCCTGCAGTCCAACACGGGTGTGATCGCACAACTGCCCGACCAGCTGCGGATTCCGGTGCTGATCGGCTTCACCGAGTCGATCACCACGGTGTTCTACGTCGCGGCCGGGGTCGCGCTGTTGGCTTGCCTCGTCCTGTTGTTCATGAAGGAGATCCCGCTCGCCGGTGGCCCGGCGCCTGCTGCGTCGGCGGTGGAGGGCGGCGAAGCGCTGCTCGACAAGGAGCCGACCAAGCCGGTTTGGACCGAGCCAGAGTCCACATCGGACAACGAATTGGTGGATGCGGGCAAGCACGCCCTGTCGAACGGGCACGGCGAGTACCGACCCCGGTTCGCTGCCGCGATGTCGGGCGACCTGGAGGCGACTCGGTCGATCAGCGGGCATGTGCGTCGCCAGGACGGGACCTCCGTTGAAGGCGCGGTTCTGACCCTGATCGACCAGGACGGGAGGCAGGTGGCCAGGGCTGTCGGCTCCGCCGACGGCAGCTACACGGTCGCCGTCCCCGGTGCGGGGAGCCACGTGCTGATCGTTTCCGCGACCGGTTGCCAGCCCGAGGCGTCCAGCGTGGTTGTCACGGAGGCTTCGACGACGTTGGACATCACGCTGACCGGCTCCGGCGAACTGGCCGGCGTCGTCCGGTCGTCCGGTCGTGGCACTCCGCTGGAAGGCATCACCGCGACGCTGACCGATGAGCGCGGCGAAGTGAACGGCGCATTCCTCACCAAGGAAGACGGCGCGTATTCGTTCCGCGGCGTGGGAGCGGGCAACTACACGCTGGTGGCCAGCGGGGATCGCTACCGCCCGATCGCGGTGACCCTGACCGTGCCGGATAGCGGACTGCTGCACCGCGACATCGAATTGGTCGGTGCGGTGCCGCTGCGCGGCACGGCGCGCAACGACGGCCGTATCGTGCCGGACGCGCTGATCACCGTGATCGACGCCGATGGCAAAACAGCGGCGGTGGCCAGAACCGACATCGAGGGCCGCTACCTGATCAGCGACCTTCCGGTGGGTGACTACACGGTGGTGGCGAGCGGGTATCCGCCGGTGTCGAGCCGGGTCAACCTGCTCGGCGAGGCCGCAACGCACGACGTGCACCTCAGCTACGACGCTGCCGAGGAGCCGGCGGAACAGCCCTGAGTTCGCACACTGAACGCCAAGGGGCAGCGGGACTGCTCCCACCGCCCTTGGCGGTCTTGATCACGAGATCAGGTGGCGCGGGAAGGGCACCTTGGCCGACTTGGTCAAGGTGCCCTTCACCTCGGAAAATCTGTTCGACTCCGGCCGTTCACGTGGTTTGTCGGCTGCATGTTGAAAGTCGGCCAACGACAGCTGCCCCAGGAGCAGATCGACCGCCTCGACGAGGCACTCACGACAGCAGGTGTCTCCGACCGGCTAACTGATCAGGATCTACGGCCTCTTAGTCCCTGATGACCTCGTAGGTGAGGTGCGTCGCCCGCGGTGACTCGGTGACCTCCCGCTGGACCAGCGTCGTCGGGCCGACGAGGTCGAACAGCCGTGTGCCGTCGCCGAGCACCAGTGGTGACAGGTGGATTCGGAGCTCGTCGACCATCCTCGCCGCCAGGCTCTGGTCGATGACGTTCGCGCCGCCCATGACGACGACGTCCTTGTCTCCCGCAGTCGCCCGGGCCTGGTCGATGGCGGCCGCTACTCCCTCGGTCACGAACCGGAACCTGGAAGCGAGCCGCACCTGGGCGGGCGGTTCGTGGGTTACGACGTAGCACGGCGGTGCGGCCGACTGGTTCTGGTCGTTTCCGTACCCGACGTCGTCGTTCCAGCCGTTCGGGCCGTCCACGATGTCGTACAGCCGCCGCCCCATCACCACGGCGCCGGTCTTCTCGAAGCTGTGCGCCAGCACCGCTTCGTCGACGGGGGAGCGGGGCTCCTCGAGCACCCACGCGTGGATCGCCTCGCCGCCGATGCCGAGGCCGTGCTCTTGGTCCACGCCGCGTGCGGTGACGTATCCGTCCAGCGACATTGAGATGTCGGCGATCACCTTGCTCATGCTCACTCCTCCAGGCTTGGTTGTCCGGGTAGACCCAACAAGTGCGCAGAACTCATCGGTGGCGGTCACGGGGATCACGCTTCTACACGGCAAATCGCGGACACGAACGCCACATGAAGTCCGCTGTTCTGGATTGCCCCGTCGCCGCTGCACTCGCCAGATGCCGGCTGCCCCAACACGACGCAGCGGGACTATCTCGCTGCGGATTTGATCCGTCTGGGTGCTGGTGGTCGTCGTGGTGTTCGCCGTGGACTGGAGGGTCGGCTGATCGTGTCGGGGAAGGACTTGCGGGATGCGCTGGCCGGTTCGATCCGGCAGGTCACTGCGGCTCACGCCGATACCTGCGACCTGGAGCACGGTGGAAGGCAGTCTGCTGCGGTCGGTCTAGCACGTTGGACTTCCGCGCTCGTGGAACGGATCGTCCTCGGGGACATCACGGTCATCGTCGACTCAGGAGGTGCTAGTAGGGAGTAGCGAAGGTGGAGATCACCTGGGGGTTCTGGTCAGCCCACTGGCGGGCGGCCTGGTCTTTCGCGTCTTTTGCGTAGTTATCCGTGCATAAATTATCGGATGGTCCACGTCTGTCTGGTCATGTTCAAGAGAAATTCACCGATCGATCCCGAATCAGAAAGGGAGCGTGCTTAAAATTTCTGCGGTCATGGATAGGCGCGAAAGTGCAACGGAAGCACTATGGAGGTTTGTATTTCGAGGCGGTCGTCACTGTGGTGTCGGCCGTGTGCTGTCCCCGGTTGTCCGCGATCGGCAAAAGGCGATCTTGCGGCATTTCGAAAACTCTGAGTACAAATAGTAAGGAATCGTCAGGATGCAGATACCGCGTCTTAACATCCGAGTCCTGATGGTCTCGGTGCTGCTGGCATGCGTCGCGTTCGCGGGTACGGTTTCCTCAGCCGCGGCATCTTCGGATGCCGGGTCTTCGGATACCAGGCCCTCGGTCGTCGCAGGGGACACCGCGGTTCCCCGGCCAGACCATGTGGTCGTCGTGATGATGGAGAACAAGGGCTACGACCAGATCCTCGGAAATTCATCCACCAGCCCTCAAGACCAAATCCCGTACATCAAATCTCTCGCCGCCCAAGGCGCGTCGTTCACTAATTCGTACGGTGTCACGCACCCGAGCCTGCCCAACTACTACGCGCTGCTGTCGGCATCGGACGTCGTGAAGGACAACACCTGGCCCGCGCCGAGTTCCGTCGACACCGACAACCTCCCCAATCAGCTGACCACCCACGGGTACAGCTTCGCCGACTACGCAGACCAGGGTCTGCCCACGCAATGGCTCCGCTACAAGACCACGCCGGGCACCGCTGACAACCTGAACCCGATGGACAAAAGGCTGGCGGATTTCCCGGCCACGCCAGCCGGTTTCGCAGCCCTTCCCACCGTCTCCCTCGTCGTGGGCAACGGCGACCAGAGCATGCACGACGGAACCCTCGCGCAGGGCGACGCCTGGGTCAAAGCCAAGTTCGACTCGTACATCACCTGGGCCAAGACGCACAACAGCCTTTTCGTGCTGACCTGGGACGAGGACGACTTCACCCCGGTCAACCGGATCTCGACGATCTTCGCCGGGCCGATGGCCAGGGCCGGCGAGTACGACCAGAAGATCAACCACTACAACGTGCTGCGCACGATCTTGGACATGTACGGCCTGCCGCACATCAACCACACCGCAGACGCAGACGTCTCCACGATCACAGACCCGTGGGACATGTCGAAGACGGAGCCTCTGCGCGGCATGGCCGGGCGATGCCTGGAGAACCATCAGGCGAATCCGGCGAATGGGGGCGCGCTCGGCCTGTGGCACTGTGAAGCCGCCGCCGACCAGCAGTGGATCAGGCACGCGGACGGCACGGTCCGCCAGTCCGGCAAGTGCCTGGCCACCACCGCGGATGGGGCCGGGACCGAACTCGCCGACTGCGACGGCACTCCGGCGCAGAGCTGGCGGCCCGTAGCCGACGGTTCCCTGCTCAACCCAGCATCCGGCCGCTGCCTGACCGTCCCCGGCCCGGACATCGCCAACGGAACCCCGGCGGAACTCCGGAACTGCGATGGCAATCTCGACCAGAAGTGGGTGGTACCCGGTTACAACGCGTACCACTCCCTTACGGTCGACACGCCCTCGGTCGTCAAGCCTGGCTCCGTCGCCACCATGACGACCACCTACACCGACGACAGCAGCCCGGAAGCGATTTCGGACGCATCGGTCAGCCTCACCGTGCCCAGCGGCTGGACGGCTGAAGCCACCTCGCCCACCACGTTCACCACGGTCAAGCCCGGCCAATCGGTGAAGACCACCTGGTCCGTCACCGTCCCTGCGGACGCAAAGCCTGGTCCCTACACCCTGTCCGCGCAGGGCACCTACAAGAAGGCGAAGAGCAGCGACACGGGCACCGGCTCGGTCGACGTTCCGTATGCCTCGCTTGCGGCGGCGTTCAACAACCCTGGTATCAGCGACGATAAGAACGCGTCCGCAGGAGGCTTCGACGTCAGCGGCTACAGCTACTCCGCGCAGGCGCTCGCGGCGCAGCACCTGAGCCCGGGAGCCACCGTCACAGCAGAGGGGACCACATTCACCTGGCCGAACGTGCCGGCCGGTGTCGCAGACAACGTCGACTCCACCGGGCAGGAGATCGAGTTCTCCGGTCACGGTTCGAAGCTGGCATTCCTGGGTTCCGGCGTTTTCGGGCCCTTGACCGGCACGGGCACGGTCACTTACACCGACGGCACGACGCAGACGTTCACGCTGGCCTTCAGCGACTGGACACTGAACGGCGGCAGGAGTACCGCGCTGCCGACCAACAGCGTCGTGGCGAAGCTGCCCTACCGCAACAAGGCATCAGGCCCGCAAAGCGTCAACACGTACGTCTTCTCGGCATCGGCTGCCATCGACCCGAGCAAGACCATCCAAATGGTCCAGCTGCCCAAGCCGACCACGGGCTATCTCCACATCTTCGGAATGGCAACGTCGGCCTGAGAGTTCGGTCGCAGACGTCTCAACGCCGAGTGCCACTACGGGATGTTGGCGCGGGAGCAGGCGGTCAGCGGCTCGTTGATCTGCGACCGGTAGCGGCGGCGGAGATATCCGGCGGCCAGGCCCTTCAGGCCCTGTGCCAGCAGGTCGTCGAAGCCTTCCACCAGCATGTCGACGTGCTGCGGGCGGATGGTCAGCGGCGGTTCCAGCCGTACGACGTTGCGGTTGTAATCGGTGAAGGCCACGAGAATGCCGAAATCCGAGAGCAGTTGACTGCCGGCGAGCATGGCTACGCTGCCCCGCAGCGGCCGGTCCAGCACCCCCGCCACACGTCCGGTCAGGCCCGGCAGGCAGCCGCTGAGGTCGGCGAACTCGACGGCGGCCATCAGCCCGCTGCCCCGGACGTCGCGGATCAGCTTCGGGTGGCGGCGGTGCAGCCAGCGCAACCCGCTGAGTAGGTGCTTGCCCTGCTCAGCGGCGTTGGTCAGCAGGTTCTCGTCGTGCAGGACGTGCAGCGTTTCGATCGCTGTGCAGCAGGCTTCGCCCATGCCGCTGAAGGTCGCCGGCCCGTGCACGAGCGCGTTGCGAGCACCGCCGTATGCGCGGTCGTGGATCTCGTGGCCTGCGAGCACGGCCGAGATCGCTGCCTTGCCGCCCCCGAGGGCCTTGGCCAGCGTGACGATGTCGGGAGTGACCCCGGCGTGCTCGAAGGCGAAGAACCGGCCTGTTCTGCCGACGCCGCACTGCACTTCGTCGGCGATCCACAGCACCCCGTAGCGATCGCACAACCGTCGTACCTGCTCCAGATAGCCCGGTGGCGGCAGCACGACTCCGGCGCCGCCCTGCACGGTTTCCAGGATCAGCACGCCGATGCCGCGGTCGCGACGCAGCAGGTCCTCCAGCGCCGCGGCGTCGCCGAAGGGAACGGCCTGGCGGTGCGGCAGGACTTCGAAACGTCCCCGGTAGAACTCCGAGTCGGTGACCGACAACGCGCCGATCGTTTTGCCATGGAAGGAGTTGCGCGCGTATGCCACCTTGGCGCGGCGTGGGCCCTGTGCCCGCTCGGCGAGCTTGAGCGCGGCCTCCACCGCCTCCGAACCGGTGCAGTGGAGCATCACGCGGTCCAGGCCCTCCGGCGCCAGTGTGGCCAGGTTCCGCGACAGGGCGGCGACGTACTGCGACGGCAGGGTCAGCCCGAGCTCATGGCGCTGCTGTTCCTGGAAGCGCCTGCGGACCTCTAACACACGCGGATGGTTGTGCCCGAGTGCCATCGCGCCGAACCCGCCGAAGAAGTCGAGAATCCGGCGGCCGGAACGGTCGACGTAGTGCACGTTCTCGGCGTGGTCGATGGCGATCCGGTCGAATCCCAGCAGCCCGAACGCCGTCCACTGGCCTGGGCTGATGTACTGCCGGTAGATCTCGGCGACCGTGTCCTGACCGAGCCGCGTCGCCTCGTCGACGCTGAGCAGCTCCGGGTGTGCGGGAATCAGCTGTTCTGTGATCAACACGAAAACCTCCGAGGTAAGCGCGCCGTCGTTTGGTACACGCACCTCGGTCCCGCTGGCGTTGTCCCCCACACGACTCGCGGGCGTGTCGTCTCCCGCCCGGTTACCCATCCTGGCGGGCGAGTTAACGTCCGTTTAAGACGATCGTCGACGACGCCACCGCGCAGGACCTCCCACTGCTGACCGCGCTGGTTCGTTCCAGTATCGCCTTCCAGGGCGAATACCAGCCGATGATGGCCGGGGTGAGCATCCCCGCCGACGACCTGGAGACCCATCTGGTGCGGGTGGCGCGCGACGGGTCTCGGCCGGTGGGCTTCTACCTGCTGATGATTCCGGGCCGCGGCACCGACCGTGAAGGCGAACTCGACTACCTGTTCGTCGTTACCGTTTACCTATCCACCGATCGCCGCCTTGGTCTTTCTTCCATTTTCGCTCGTTCCTCATCCTGTGGTACGCCGCCAACGGCACCGCCGACACAGACCTGGCCACCGCCCGCGCCCGAGCACCCTGGAACCGCAAGAAGTGCGCCACGAGGCGCTGTCATTCCCGGATGGAGGTGAAAGACCGTCCATTTCTGGCTCTTGTGACTGATCCGTGGGTGATGTGAGCTGCTGTTTTAGGCCCGGAGACGGGGCACGCCGTTGCTTCGTCTAGGTTTCTGGCTTGTCGAAGGTCAGGAACCGAGGGGACGGAGAACGGCGTGCCGAAGGCCAGTTTATGGCGTGCTCTGGTGGGCGTCGACAGGCGCACGGTGATCGAGGATGTGGAGTTCGACGAGGCCGCGGAACGGGTGATGGTGCACGTGCGCCCGCGCAAGGGCGGGCGCGGCCGTTGCGGCCGGTGTGGCCGCTGGTCCTGGCGGTATGACCGGGGCGAGGGACGGCGCCGGTGGCGGGCCCTGGACCTGGGCACCATCCAGGTCCATCTCGAGGCCGCCGCGCCGCGGGTGCGCTGCCGGGAGCACGGGCCCACCGTGGCGCGGCTGCCGTGGGCGCGTCATGGCGCCGGGCACACCTTGGCTTTCGACGACACGGTGGCGTGGCTGGCGGTGCGCTCCTCGAAATCGGCGGTATGCGAGCTGATGCGCATCGCCTGGCGCACCGTGGGTGCGATCGTGGCCCGGGTGTGGGCCGACGCCGAAACCCAGAGTGACCGGTTCGGTGGGTTGCGGCGGATCGGGATCGATGAGATCTCCTACAAGAAGCATCACCGCTATCTGACGGTGGTGGTGGACCACGAC
Source organism: Saccharopolyspora pogona (assembly GCF_014697215.1). Taxonomy (GTDB): domain Bacteria; phylum Actinomycetota; class Actinomycetes; order Mycobacteriales; family Pseudonocardiaceae; genus Saccharopolyspora; species Saccharopolyspora hattusasensis. The sequence continues at coordinate 2,786,080 of NZ_CP031142.1, read as the reverse complement.
ACCGGGCGGCTGGTGTGGGCCGCGCCGGGGCGCGATTCCGCGACGCTGAACCGGTTTTTCGACGCCCTCGGCGAGAGGCGCGCCGCGGAGATCACGCATGTGTCCGCCGATGCGGCCCAGTGGATCGCCGACACCGTCGCCCGCCGCGCCCCGAAGGCCATCCGCTGCGCCGACCCCTTCCACGTGGTCGCCTGGGCCACCGAAGCACTCGATGCCGAACGGCGACGGGCCTGGAACGACGCCCGCGCCCTGGCCCGCACCGAAGGCACACGCCGCCGGGGCCGCCCGGCCACCGACTCCCCGGCCCGTCCCGGGCACGAGAAAGCCAAGAAGCTCAAAGACTCCCGTTACGCGCTGTGGAAAAACCCCGAAGACCTCACCGAAAACCAGCAGGCGAAGCTGGCCTGGATCGCCACCACCGACCGCCGCCTGTACCGGGCCTTGGACCGCCCCGGGTTTTGTGGAGACCTGATCATCTGTCTCGTGGGGCTATGCCGCTGTCGGGGGCTGCACGTGTCTGCGTTGCCGGAAGGCTTGCTCGAACTCCATCGGTGGCCTGTCGCCGCACCAGGAGTGCAACCGTTCATGATTATACCAGTAAACCCATTCCGCGGTCGCCAAGGTGACCTCGGCGGCGTCTTTCCATGGGCCGTTCCGGGCGATGAGTTCCTTTTTGTAGAGAGCGTTGACCGACTCTGCCAGCGCATTGTCGTAGGAATCGCCCGTACTGCCAACGGATCGTTCGATCCCGGCGTCGGCGAGCCGTTTCCCGTAACGGATCGAGGTGTATTGAACACCTCGATCGCTGTGATGTACCAATGCTTTACTGAGATGTTCTTTCCGGGACCACAATGCCATATCGAGCGCGTCTAGCGCAAGCTCGGTTCTCAGGTTGTCCGACACCTGCCAGCCCACGATCGCGCGGGAAAACGCATCCGTCACGAAAGCGGTATAGCAGAAATCACCATCGAGAATGTCCACATAGGTCACATCGGTGACCCACAGCTGGTTCGGCGCCGGCGCCCTGAAATCTCGTTCCACCAGGTCACGCGGCCTGGTGTCCGCATTGCCGGGGATCGTCGTCCGCGGCCGGTGCCGTGTGGCCACGACCCCGGTCATGCCTTCGGCGCGCATCAGTCTCTCAACCGTGCACCGCGCCACCTTCACTCCCTCGCGTAAGAGCTGTTTCCACACTTTCCGGGCCCCGTACATCCCTTTGCCCTGCTGTTCCCAGACCGCCCGGATCTCCGGGATCAGTTCCTCATCCCGCGACCGGCGATCCGACGGCTGCCCCTGACGTTTCTTCGTCGCGTAATACGTCGACACCGCAAATCCGATCACCTCGCACACCGGGGCGACACCGAATTCGCTACGGTAGGTATCGACGAACCCAGCTATCTCGGCGGTCGAGGGTCCAGTTCCCGTGCGAAAAAAGCAGAAGCCGCTTTCAGGATCTCGTTCGCCCGGCGAAGCTCGCGGTTCTCCCGCTCCAATTCCGCGATCCGCACGTCAGCCTCCGATACCGAGCCCGCCGCCCGCTCGCCCGAGGGCCGCCGCCCCTGATCGTCCTGACGTAACCAGTACCGCAACGCCTCCGGATTGACCCCCAACTGCTGGGCCACCCGCGCGATCGCCCCACGCCCCGGACCCAGCTCCCGCTCCAGATCACGCACCATCCCCACCGCGCGTTCCTTCAACTCCACCGGGTACTTCCTCGCCGCTGCCATGCCGTTCATCCTCTCCAGAACCAACGGCCTCCAACGAACCCGGGGTGGTCCACCTACCTGCTCAAAGAAGGACTCCGGTACGTCTTCACCGCCAAAGGCGAGCAAGGCAAACAAGCCCTGGACCGCTGGACCTCCTGGGCACGGCGCTGCCAGATCCCCGTCTTCGTCGAGCTCGCCAAGAAGATCACCAAACACCGCGCCCCCATCGACGCCGCCCTCGAACACGGCCTCTCCCAAGGACTCATCGAATCCACCAACACCAAAATCCGCCTGCTCACCCGCATCGCCTTCGGATTCCGCAGCCCCAAGCACTCATCGCTCTCGCCATGCTCGCCCTCGGCGGCCACCGACCCACCCTCCCCGGACGCGCCTAACCCACCCACGGAAGCAGCAGAAGAGCCCCATTTCTCCGCCGTCGTAGCGGTGGAGTAAAGCTGGAGGCAGCCTGATCCGGGGGCAGGAGATCGTCAAAGTCGGTTTGTGCTGGTAGCGGCTGCGATGATCGGAATGATTCGGGTTCGGTCAGCGGCGATACGTTCCAGAGTTCGGGTGATCTGGGTGATTCCGGCCAGGCGTAATAGCCCGAGGGCGAGGTTGCGGAGGGTGGCCATGACCTGGGCTCCTGTTCCGGTGTAGGCGTGTTGGTGGTCTTCGCGGTAGACGACGTCTCGAACCCAGTGAATCTTGTTCTCTATGCCCCAATGTTGGCGGACGAACCGGGCGATCAGGTCGGCGCCGGCTTGTTCGGCGGTCAGGCTGGTGATGCCGTGCACGACCTCCTTGGTCAGGTGGTTACCCGCGTGGTCGAAGGTGTCGCGGCGGATACGAAACACTTGTGCGGCACCGGGAAAGTCAACATCGTTGGCCGGTGCGACCCAGATCTGGCGGCGCACGATCTTGCCTGTGCTGCGGTCGGTTTCGGCGTGATGCGCGGTGCCCGGCGCGGCCGGCGGGAGCACTGAGGCGATCTGGGTGAGCAGGGTGGGCTGGTTGCCTTTCACCGTGAGTGCGTAGTGGCCGCCCCGGTCCTGGGTCAGGTACGCGGCGGTGGTGTGCTGGGCGTGCGCGGCGTCCCCGGTGACGACCACACCGGTCAGATCGATGTCCTTGAGCAGCGCGGCCACCTGGGTGATCTCGTTGGTGCCCTCAGGAACCCGCAACTGAGCAATGACGACGGCTTCTCGGTGCAGCATCGCCGAGAACAGCTTCACCTCGCTGCCTTCCGGATCGCCGGGCGCCACCGTGTTCCGCAGGGTCTTGCCATCCATGGCCACACCGACCAGTCCCTCTGGTCCGTGGTCATCACCCCCGGCCACATCGACGCCACGGGCCAGGGCCGCAGCCGCAGCTTGCTCCCGCAGCCACCGGCACACCTGCTCATCGGCGGCGTCAGCATCGATATCGTGCGCCACCCGACGAATCGTCGATTCGCTGGGCGCGACATAACGCCCGGTCAACAGGTGCCGACGGCAGCCGGCCAACACCAACAACTCCTGCGGCAGGTCCGCGGCACGATCCCCCGCTTCCCGGAAGTTACCGGCCCCGGCCAGCGCTGCGAACACCGTTACCGCCAGCACTGAACCAACCCGGTGACGAACCCCGCGCGGCTTGCGCGGGTCAGGCACCCGACTCAGCATCTCGACCAACCCGCCCACCGCGGCAACACCGACGTCCATGCCGATCTCCACGGACGCACCGAACCCGCCAGCAATCGGCGAGCACGAATCCTGGACATGCGACACTGACACCGGTGGCCTCCTGTTAGGACGATGATCAAGGTGTGGTAACCCGCATCATCGCAGGCAGAAGGCCACCACCCACATCCAGACACACCACGCGTCACCACGCACTCAGGACTTCACACCAAGATCACAAACTTTGACGTTCCCCTGGATCCGGGGGTCACCGGGGAGGGTGGGAGCAGCCTCGGCAAAGTCGCGCCGGTTCGGCACTACCGGACGAGCCGGGCGCGGTGAGCAAAACGGGAAGGTATACGAAAGGAACCGGTGTTGTTACGCCTCTTGAGGTTCCGCCAGCTCAAATCCGGTGGATACGGGCTGGTTCGCGGTGCGCACCCGTTCGTCATGACAGAAGAACGGGGAACTCCGGGCAGGGTCTTTGTTGTCCGGGTCCGGAGGTCCCATCGAAGTGTCTACGGCGTAGATGGGACGAAGCCGCAGGGGTACAGCCGGGTGCCTAACCCGTTGACCGGAAGACAGTGAACGTGGGAACCATCCACAGCCGTTCCACCTTCCGTCTCGGCCAGAGATAGGAAGCATGGATAGGTTGGACCACCCCGGGTTCGTTGGAGGCCGTTGGTTCTGGAGAGGATGAACGGCATGGCAGCGGCGAGGAAGTACCCGGTGGAGTTGAAGGAACGCGCGGTGGGGATGGTGCGTGATCTGGAGCGGGAGCTGGGTCCGGGGCGTGGGGCGATCGCGCGGGTGGCCCAGCAGTTGGGGGTCAATCCGGAGGCGTTGCGGTACTGGTTACGTCAGGACGATCAGGGGCGGCGGCCCTCGGGCGAGCGGGCGGCGGGCTCGGTATCGGAGGCTGACGTGCGGATCGCGGAATTGGAGCGGGAGAACCGCGAGCTTCGCCGGGCGAACGAGATCCTGAAAGCGGCTTCTGCTTTTTTCGCACGGGAACTGGACCCTCGACCGCCGAGATAGCTGGGTTCGTCGATACCTACCGTAGCGAATTCGGTGTCGCCCCGGTGTGCGAGGTGATCGGATTTGCGGTGTCGACGTATTACGCGACGAAGAAACGTCAGGGGCAGCCGTCGGATCGCCGGTCGCGGGATGAGGAACTGATCCCGGAGATCCGGGCGGTCTGGGAACAGCAGGGCAAAGGGATGTACGGGGCCCGGAAAGTGTGGAAACAGCTCTTACGCGAGGGAGTGAAGGTGGCGCGGTGCACGGTTGAGAGACTGATGCGCGCCGAAGGCATGACCGGGGTCGTGGCCACACGGCACCGGCCGCGGACGACGATCCCCGGCAATGCGGACACCAGGCCGCGTGACCTGGTGGAACGAGATTTCAGGGCGCCGGCGCCGAACCAGCTGTGGGTCACCGATGTGACCTATGTGGACATTCTCGATGGTGATTTCTGCTATACCGCTTTCGTGACGGATGCGTTTTCCCGCGCGATCGTGGGCTGGCAGGTGTCGGACAACCTGAGAACCGAGCTTGCGCTAGACGCGCTCGATATGGCATTGTGGTCCCGGAAAGAACATCTCAGTAAAGCATTGGTACATCACAGCGATCGAGGTGTTCAATACACCTCGATCCGTTACGGGAAACGGCTCGCCGACGCCGGGATCGAACGATCCGTTGGCAGTACGGGCGATTCCTACGACAATGCGCTGGCAGAGTCGGTCAACGCTCTCTACAAAAAGGAACTCATCGCCCGGAACGGCCCATGGAAAGACGCCGCCGAGGTCACCTTGGCGACCGCGGAATGGGTTTACTGGTATAATCATGAACGGTTGCACTCCTGGTGCGGCGACAGGCCACCGATGGAGTTCGAGCAAGCCTTCCGGCAACGCAGACACGTGCAGCCCCCAACAGCGGCATAGCCCCACGAGACAGATGATCAGGTCTCCACAAAACCCGGGGCGGTCCAGGTCTGACGCCGATCGAAGGTGTGGGTGGGGCGGAGCCGCCGTAGTACTCCGAGCCGGGGAAAGCCCGTGCACATGGGGAAGGGCGGCAGCGTGTCACGCAAGGAGGGAAAGTAATGTCCGAAGACGCGCCGGTGAATATCGGCGCCGCGAAGTGGCCGGATCCTGATTCGGCATACTTTGCAGTACGGAGAATGCAGACCAAGTTGCATCGCTGGCTGTGATCCGTTCTTCCGAAACCGCTGTTGGCGGGGGATGGAAGGGGCCAGGGCGGGTGCCCTGGTTACAACTGAATTGTCCGATGGTCGGTGTGATCCCGGCCCCTCATGATGCATGGAGGAAAGCGACGTCCCCATGGCTGCGACTGGTTATCAAGGCTGTGGAAGTAGGGATGTGACGGGGATAACCGGCGACCTCGACGTCCGGGACGCCTCTAGCAGGCTGCCTATGGTCAGGAGACGAACGCACGCCCGAACTGTCGTTAGCAGCATCAGACCCACGCGAGGTAGCGGGTCTGGCCCGCAAGGGCATGGTCCATCGGGGCGGATAGGTCCATCGGTGTCCGCCCGTGCATCCGCCATGGTGGCCCGGCAGACAGTGCGGACCTACGGGCAGCGTCAAACGGACGACTCGGAACGGAGTAACCCCGTGCAGGCTCTCATCGGGTTTGGTGAGTAGGCGACCAGGCCGCATGCCGGTATGGGGAGGGATTGCCCGAGAAGCGAACGCGTGGGGTAACGCCCACGATAGGCCGACGCGGGCACGGTCATGTGGAAGGAAAGGGGTGTGAGTAGTGGGAAGAAACGGAAACGACGGCCTGCCCGGTGACGGGCGGTCGATCGGAGACTGGGCATCGGTTCCCTGGCGGAAGCTGGAGACCACGGTGTACCGCCTGCAAAAGCGCATCTTCCGAGCCTCGTGTCGTGGCGACGTGGCGGTAGTTCGTAGTTTGCAACGCTTGTTGATGAAATCGGAAGCCGCTCGCTGTCTGGCGGTGCGCCGGGTGACGCAGGACAACCAGGGCAAGCACACGGCCGGGATCGACGGAGTCGCCTCCGTCCCGCCCGACCAGCGCTGGCTACTTGTGGATCGCCTGCGGCACCCGGAGACGATCAAACCGAGACCCGTGCGTCGGGTCTGGATTCCCAAGCCCGGCAAGGCGGAGAAGCGCCCGCTGGGTATTCCATGCTGGATCGGGCACTTCAAGCACTGGCGAAGCTGGCCCTGGACCCCGAGTGGGAAGCCAGGTTTGAGCCGAACAGCTACGGTTTCCGCCCGGCCCGTTCAGCGCATGATGCAATTGCGGCGATCTTCGATGCGACCTGTAAGAAGGACAAGTACGTCCTAGATGCAGACATCGCCGGATGCTTCGACAACATCGCGCATGAACCACTCCTGGCCAAACTCGCCACGTTCCCCCAGTTGCGTCGTCTGATCAAGGGATGGCTCACCGCCGGGGTCATGGAGGGCAAGGCTCTGGAGGCTACCTGGCGGGGCAGCCCGCAAGGTGGGGTCATTTCACCGTTGCTGGCGTTGATCGCCCTGCACGGTCTGGAAACAGTGATCACCTCAGCGTTCGGCAGCCGAGACCGACCTCAGGTCGTGGTCTATGCCGACGACTTCGTGGTCCTGCATCCAACCCGTGCGGGGATCGAGAAGGCCCAGCACATCGCGGAGCAATGGCTGAACGGGATCGGGTTGCGGCTGAAAGCGGCCAAGACCAGGATCACTCACACCCGCCTCGCTCTCGATGGGCCAGCCGGTTTCGAGTTTCTGGGTTTCCACATCCGTCGCTACGTGACCAAGGAACATCGGCCAGGTAGCGACGGGCGGAAACAGCCCGTGATCAAGACGCTCATCAAACCCAGCAAGGACTCCGTCAAGCGGCATCATCGAGCCATGCGGGACATCGTCCGAACGCGGAAGACAGCGCCGCACGAGGCGCTGATCAGCGCACTCAACCCGGTGATCCGGGGTTGGTCGATGTATTACCGCACGGTGGTCGCCAAGAAGGTCTTCGCCTCCTGTGACTACCGGTTGTTCTCGACGTTGCTGCACTGGGCCGGCCGCCGTCACCCGAAGAAGAGCGCGGGCTGGGTATTCGCGAAATACTGGCGACGACGCGATCAAGGCCGTCTGGAATTCGCCACTCTGGACGGTCCGCGGCTCGCTGTCCACGCGGACATTCCCATCAAGCGCCACGTGAAGGTGCGCGGCCACGCCAGCCCTTATGACGGGAACCTGGTCTACTGGGCCAACAGGCTGCGTGACCACCCGCTGACGACGAGCAGGACGGCGATCCTGCTTCGTCGCCAGCGAGGGAAGTGCGCACACTGCCGACTGCTGTTCACCGATGCGGACACCATCACCATAAAACAGTTCGCCCCTCCCCAATGGAACGGGCTGACTGACCTCACGAGGATGCGTGCCCTGCATCAGCACTGCCGCGACAACACCAGCGACCAGACCAAACGAGTCGACATCGCCGAGGTATTCACGCCAAGAACCACATGATCGAGGAGCCGGATGAAGCGAAAGTTTCACGTCCGGTTCTGTAGGCGAGCCGCCCCCGCGAGGGGGCGGCTTAGCCAGCGCGGGAGAAGAACCTTCCCGTCGCTTCGGCGACCTGTTCAACCTCGTCTATGACCAGGCGTTTCTGGTGCATGCGTGGGAACGCGTCGCCTCCAACGCAGGGGCTCGGACTCCAGGGATCGACAAGGCCACAGTGGCCTGGATCGAGACCTGGTACGGGGTAGAGCCATTTCTGGAGCATATCCGTAATTCGTTGAAGTCGGGCGAATTTCGGCCGGTCGAAGTGCGACAGGTGATGATACCGAAAACGAGCGGAAAACTCCGCAAGCTGGGTATTCCGACGGAGGCGGCATACTGCCGCGTCGTCCAGTGCTGATTTGGGTTTTGTTGTTGTTACACATCCGTTTCATCCGCTGAGGGGGCAGCGGCTGGGGGTTCTCTACGTCAAGCGGCGGGCCGGGGACACGGTGTTCGTGTGTTCCGGCGGTGTCAGCGGGCAGATCACCGTCCCGCAGGCGTGGACCGATCGCGGTGAGCCGCCGCAAGAGCATCGGTTATCGGCGGCGGGTTTGGCCGCGCTGGTCGCGGTGACACGCGCGCTGGGAGTTGTTGATTGACATGGCTGATGCTGGCATCATCTTGTGTGATGAATCGACACAAGAACGATCTGTCGGGCTTGTCGACGCGGGCGTTGCTGGCACGCCGGCGGAGGCTGGTGGCTCGTCTGGGGGATGCGGAGCGGTTGCTGGCCGGGTCGCTGGTGGAGCAGACCCGGCGCTGCGGCAAGCCGGACTGCCGCTGCGCGGCCGGCGAGCCGCACGGCCCGTATGCGTATTTCGCGCCGAAAACCGCTGGCCGCGGGCGGTTGCGGTATGTGCCAGCGACGCTGGTGGAGGTGGTGCGCCGCTACCTGCACACCGGCGGCGAGGTGGAGGCGGCGGTGGCCGAGATTTCGGCCATCAATGCCGAGCTGCTGGCCCGGCGGGAGCTGCGATAGCCGATGACGACCGCCACACCGACCGCCGTGTTGACCTCGGCCTTTCGAGGCGAGGCGGTGGTGGTGCTGGCGAACATGACGGTGGCGGCGCTGCGCGGAGGTGGCGATGGTGAACGGCGACGGCAAGATCACCAGCGAACACCGCTCGCGCCAGGCGGTGGTCTATCTACGGCAGTCGTCGATGGCGCAGGTGCGGGAGCACACCGAGTCCACCACACGCCAGTACGGGCTGGTCGAGGAGGCGGTGCGGCTGGGATGGGCACGGGCCGAGGTGGTCGTGATCGACACCGATCTGGGGGTCTCGGGCCGGTGGGGCGTGGTCCGGGCCGGGTTCACCGAGCTGGTGGGCCGGGTGTGTTCCGGCGAGGTGGGAGCGATTTTCGGGATCGAGATCTCCCGGCTGGCCCGCTCGAATGCCGAGGTGGCCCGGCTGATGGAGTTCGCCGCGATCACCAAGACTCTGCTGATCGACGCCGACGGCAACTACGACCCCGGCGATGTCAACGACCGGATGCTGCTGGGCATGAAGAGCACCATCGGCGAGGTCGAGCTGCACGTGATGGCGCAGCGGCTGCACGCGGCCAAGAAAGCTGCTGCCGCCCGCGGCGAGCTGCGCACCCCGCTACCGGTCGGGTTGGTCTACGACGAGGCCGGCGACGTCGTGATCGACCCCGATGCCGAGGTCCAGGCCGCGATCCGTGACCTGTTCGCCGCGTTCGAGCAGACCGGCTCGGCCTACGGGGTGGTGGCCGCCTTCACCGAGCGGCGGTTCCCGCTGCGCGCCTACGGCGGGGTCTGGGCCGGGCAGCTGCGCTGGGGCAAGCTCACCCACGCCCGCGTGCTGGGTGTGCTGAAGAACCCCGGCTACGCCGGGGCCTACGTGCACGGCCGCTACACCTCCCGCCGCCGGGTCGACCCCGACGAAACGGTCCACACCGGACTGGTCGAGCGGCCGCGCGCCGAGTGGCCGGTGCTGATCAAAGACCACCACCCCGGCTACATCACCTGGGAGCAGTTTCTGCTCAACGAAGCAAAACTGGCGGCCAACCGCACCAACGCCGGGGCCCGCCCACCCCGCGAGGGTTCGGCGCTGTGTCAGGGCATCATCACCTGCGGGTCCTGCGGCAAGCCGATGCGCACCAACTACCACACCGACTCCAGGTCCTCCTACGAGTGTTCCTCCCGCGCGGACCGGCTCACCACCTCAACCTGCCGCTCCGTCGCATCATCCACAGTGGACGATGCGGTGGTCGGACAACTATTGGCAGCATTGAACCCCACCGAGGTCGCGCTCGCGCTCGCCGCCGCGGATCAGGTCACCGATCGGCACCAGCGGGTGAACCGGGCCGCCGAGCTCGCCGTCGAACGCGCCCGCTACGACGCCGACCGCGCCGAACGCGCATTCCACTCAGTGGAGCCGGAAAACCGGCTCGTCGCCCGCAGCCTCGAGGCCCGCTGGGAAGTCAAACTCGCCGCCCTGGCCGAGGCCGAACAGGCGCTGGCCGCCGCCACCGACACGCAGCCGCCCCTGCCTGGCCGGGCCGAGCTGGAGCAGCTGACTGCCGACCTGCCCGGGCTCTGGCACGCGCCCACCACCAGCAACAAGGATCGCAAACGGCTGCTGCGCACCCTCATCGCCGACATCACCCTGCTGCCCGAACCCGACCACGACAAGGTCGCCATCGGGATCCGCTGGCACACCGGCGCCACCGACGAACTGCGGGTGGCGCGCGCCGTTCACCCCGGTACCGCCAAACGCAGCCCCTCACCGGCAGTCGAGATGGTCACCCGGCTCGGCCCGACCACCCCCACCGCCGAGCTCGCCGACATCCTCAATGCCGCCGGACTCACCACCGGCCATGGGCGCCCGTTCGACATCAAAGCCGTCCAGTGGATCCGCCACGTCTACCACATCCCCGCCCCCGCGGCCTACGCCGAGGGCGAGATCAGCGTCGCCCAGGCCGCCGAACGGCTCGGCTGCAGCACCGGCGTCATCTACTACTGGATCGAAACCGGTCAGCTCCACGCGCACCGCGGCAGCGGCAACCGGCTCTGCATCCCCTGGAACGGCCAGGTCCAGCACGCCTGCAACCGCCGCATCGCCGCCTCCGGGCACCTCAACCCCGCCGCCCGCCGCAGCAAACCCCGAACCCGCCACTGAACAACACCCGAAATTGTCGGTACCCCCTGCCAAACTCACACCCAGAAACCCCGGCATCACAACAAATTTCAACCCGACCCCCCCACACCATCCAGAAATCCCTACACACGTCTGCAAAAGGAGCACTATGAAACCACCGTCCCAACCGTCGCCGACCGCGTGGTTCAGGCCAGCCTGAAAGCAGTGCTCGAACCCATCTTTGAGGCGGATTTCAAGCCGTGTTCATATGGGTTCCGGCCAAACCGGCGCGCACAGGATGCGATAGCCGAGATTCACATGTTCGGCACCAATAACTATCACTGGGTGCTAGAGGCCGACATTGAAGCCTGTTTCGATGAAATATCCCACACGGCTCTAATAGAACGCCTCCGAGCAAGAATCAAGGACAAGCGCATCTGCGCACTGGTGAAGGCGTTCCTGAAATCCGGAGTCATGGCAGTATCCGGAGATCGGGAAGAAACGCTGACCGGCACCCCGCAAGGCGGGATTCTATCACCGCTGCTCGCCAATATCGCACTGTCGGAAATGGACGAATACTTCGACCAGCAATGGCAGCAGGATATGGGCACTAAACGGCAGCGGGACAAGCGCAGAAGAAATGGCCACGGAATCTGGAGAATCATCCGGTTCGCGGATGACTTCGTCCTCATGGTATCGGGCGACCGGCACCATGCCGAGGCACTGCGCCACGAGGTGTCAGCCGTGCTCGCACCCATGGGACTGCGGCTGGCACCCAGGGCAAAGGCAAGATCACTGTGTGTTGCGCCCTGCAACTTGGAGTGACAGGAGGGGGAGTGTTCGTGTGCGGTCCCTGCTGATCCATTCGGTTGTCCGGCGGATGTCGTTGTGTCCAGTTATGCGAAGCATCGATATTGCGGTATTCCGTAATGTTGCCAGTATATGGGCACCGGTCCCGGTATAGATTTGTTGTGCGTCTTCGTGGTATGTCGTGTCACGGACGTGATGGCTTTTGTTTTCTATTCCCCAGTGGTCGCGGACTTGGTCGTGTAGGTCTTCGGCGGTGACTGTGGTGGTGTTCTGGCTGGTGATGATCCAGGCGCGCTCTTTGCTGACGAGTTCTCCGGAAAAAGTTGTTTCTTCTCGTTTGACGCAGGCTACGGAACGCGCGTGTGGGAAATCGATTCCGCCGGCGTCGGTAATCCAGGTAGTCCAGCGGCGTATCCGGCCGTGGGTGTCATCGACGACGACATGATGCGGTGTTTTCCGCAAGAGCGGAAGAACGCGGTCGAATACCTTTTCCTTAAGCACCGCTTGATTTCCCTTTACTGTCATGACGTAGTCGAATCCGCGTTCGCCGGCAATGTATTCGGCGGTCTCTCGCTGGGTGTGCGCGGCGTCCATGGTGACCACCACACGGCCGTCCACACCGCGGGAGACACCGTCGAGCAGGGCCGTGACCTGGGTGATCTCGTTGGTTCCCGGAGGAACGGCCACTTGGGCGACGGTGACACCATCGCAGTGGATCATCGCGGAGAACAGCGTGAACGACTCGTGATCCCCGATCCACGAACCGCGCAGCACTTTGCCGTCGATAGCCAGCCGCAACGTGCCGCCCGGGATAGGCCGGGCATGACGCAGCAGCCACGGCCCGATCAGTCCTTCCAGCTTCGCTACATCGACATCTTCCAGCGCGCGCCGGATCGTGGACGTATCCGGGACACGGAAAAAGCCGCGGAACCAGCACCATCGTCCACCTATTTTCCGCAGTAACGACGCCGGCAGATCGGCGACCTGGTCGGCGATCTGCCGGAAATCCGACGCGCCCGCCAGCACAGCGATCAACGACGCCGCGAGAATGAACGCCAAACTATACACGCGGCCCTTCCGCTTACGGCGATCCGGCACCTTGCCGAGCAACTTCATCAGTTCCGCCAGATCGGCATCGTCACCGCCGGCGCTACCCGGAAACGACGCCCATGACGAGCCATGAGAAAATGACAACGGATGGCCTTCTTCTGGAGTTTGGTTATTTCGCAATCTCCATGATCCCAGAAGGAGGCCATCCTCCATTTCCCGGCCCAGCACGCCAACCCGGCCGGCAACCCTACGAGCTGAGTTGATCACTCAGCGCGATCTTGCCTTAGCCCTGGGCTGGCACCAGAGAAAACCCGCGTGGTCCACATCGACGAGGGCTTCGACTTCCTCGGCTTCCACATTCGCAGGCAGCGGAAGAGGGGAACGAGCAAGCACTACATCTATACCAAGCCGTCCAAGAAGGCCATCCAGTCGGTCAAGGACAAGGTATCGATGAAGACCTACAGGTCGACCCGCCACATGAAGCTGGACGAGCTGATCACCAGCTTGAACCGGCTACTGGCGGGATGGGCAAACTACCATCGGTACGGAGTATCCAAAGCGATCTTCAGCGCGGTCGATAACCACGCGTGGCATCGGCTGATGCGCTGGATACGTCGCAAGTACGCGGGCAAGAACCCGCTATCGATGAAGGAACTCCGCCGTCGCTTCTGCGACCAGGGATGGAGATTCGCCCACAACGGGGTCGCGTTTACCGGCGCATCCAGCGTCGCAGTGTCCCGCTACCGCTACCGCGGCAGCAAGATCCCGACCCCATGGACCCCGACTCTGACAGCCGACATCAGCGGCTGACCAGCGGGTAAGGCACGTGGAGAGCCCGGTATGTGGAGACACATACGCCGGGTTCGGGAGGGGGCCCCGGGAAACGGGTCGATGGCAACGCCGACACCGCGCCCGCGGGCCTACCTCACGAACAACGTCAGCGTCGACTGGAACCAGGTCAAGGACACGGTTGCGCCGTGGTGGCAGGAGAATCCGAAGGAGGCTTACTCGTCCGGGCTGTCGAACCTCGCGACGGCGCTAATCTAGGCGTGGTTACACGCGCTCACGCGGCACGGTGGCAACTGAGCCGGGGGAGGTGGTTCCGGTCAGATCGGAAGTCCGGGATCGTCCACGCCGATGATTCGGCTGCCTTGGAAGAACCGCACCATGTCGAAGGGGCCGTGTCCGCCGATTCCGGCGTTGTTCCAGAAGGTCTGTTCGGAGCCGTCGGCCAAGTCCGCGAGTTTGCAGCCGTTGATGCGGATTTCGCCGGCCGGGATCCGGGCAGCGGTGTCCAGCGCGGCGTCGAGGTCGCTGCCGAACACGAAGCCGGCGAGCCCGGTCTCCGGTCCGCTGGCAGCCGCCAGGGCTTCCTCGACAGAGCCCACCGAGTGCACGGTCACGGCCGGGCCGAACAGTTCGAACTCTGACTTCTCGGCGGGGAGGCCGACGACGATGGTCGGGGGGAAGAACCAGCCGCCGAGCGCCGGGAGGGGTGCACTCGTCAGTGCCTTGCCGCCGTGCTGGACCAGGTCGTCAACGCGTTGCTGGAGGTGCGCCTGGTGCGCGGAGTAGGCGAGCGGACCGACGTCGGTGGTGTCGTCGAGGCAGTGTCCGATGTGGAGCTTTCCGAGCTGGCCCAGGAGCGCGTCCACCAGGTCGTCGTGCAGGTCCTCGGGCACGAGGATCTTGCCGGGGGCCTCGCACCACTGTCCGTTGAGCTTGGTCATGCCCTCTGCCAGCGCGGCCGCGGTTCCGGCGATATCGGCGTCGGGGCGGACCACAGCAGGGTTGTGTCCGCCCAGTTCGAGCTGGAGTGCGGTGAAATTCGGGGCTCGCTGCCGCGACGGCGCGGCCGCCCGTGCCACCGCCGGTGAATGTGACCGCCTTGACCCGCGGATCGGAGACGAGCTGCGATCCGACAGCGGCCGCGCCATGCACGAGCTGGAACGTCGCCGCAGGCAGGCCCAGCTCGTCGAGTGCGTCCGCGAGGATCTCGGCGACGATTTGGCACCCTCCTGGAGCCCACTCCGAGGGCTTGAGGATCACGGGACAGCCCGCAGCGAGGGCGCTCGCCAGCTTGGCAACGGAGACGAAGGTCGGTGCGTTCCAGGGTCCGATGACGACAGCGGGGCCGAGCGGCCGCCGCAACAACCGGACCTCCCGTCCTGCGGCCGGGAGCATGCTCGATTCACCGATTTCGAGGAGTTGGTCCCGCGCCGAGTTCACGCGCGGTGCGAGGGCCGAAGCCGTCTCCGTCGCGACGTGGAGCGGGTTGCCGGTGGACATCGCGTCTTCGTAGGCGATGTCGTCGATCCTGTCCGCGAGGCCGGCCGCAAGTGCGTCGAGCAGGCGCACCCTGTCCTCCAGCGGTGCGTTCGCCCATTTACCGCTGGTGTGGAGGTCCGTGGCCGCCGCCAGTGCTCGTTCGACGTTGTGGCTCGATGTGGCGAGCTGGGGCTGGCGGGTCTCGCCGGTGTTGGGGTCGTCCAGGGAACCGGTGAGCTTCTCGGCGGGCGCGGACCAGTGACCGCCGATCAGATCGACCTGTGCTCGGGGAGGACGTGTGTGATGTTCAGCCGAGGTCATGGCGTGCCCTTCCTGCGGTGTGCGGTCTGCTCCGGTCGTCCCAGGTGGTCGAGGTGAGGGGACGGGCGGCCAGAGACGAACGTTCGATCTTCTCGGTGGGGGTCTTGGGCAGCTCGGAGACGATCTCGACGTACCGGGGCACCATGTGACGGGGCAGCGTCCGCTCGCAATGCTCGACCACGTCCCGGGCAGTGAGGGGCATGTCGGCCTGGCGAACGACGAAGACCTTGATGTCGTCCTCCGACAGCTCGCTGGGGACGCCCACCGCCGCCGACTCCCGCACGGCGGGGTGGGCGTCGACCCCCGCTTCCACGTCGATCGCGGCGATGTTCTCGCCGCGCCGCCGGATGACTTCTTTGCTCCGGGTGACGAAGTAGAGGTTGCCCTTTTCGTCGAGCCTGCCGATATCGCCGGTGTGGAACCAGCCGTCGCGGAACGCCTTATCGGTGGCCTCCGGCATCGCGAAGTATTCGTTCATCACCAGGCCGGGCTCGTCGGAGCGGATCAGGATCTCGCCCTCCGTGCCCGCCGCCACCCGATTGCCCGCCGCGTCGGCGATTCGGACGTGGTATTCCGGAACGACCCGGCCGCATGAACCCGGCTGCCTGGCCTCGTCGAGCGGCTGGTAGGCCGGAACGCCCGCGTCGGTGAGTCCGTAGACCTCGACCAATCGGTGACCGAAGCGCTCCTCCCACCCCGGTTCGCACGCCGGCATCGGCACGCCCCATGCCAACCGGACCCGATGATCGCGGTCCCGGTCGCTCGGCGGCTGTTTCCACAGGATGTTGGCCGTCGCTCCCATGAAGTTGAAGACGGTGGCTCCGCAGGCGCGCACCTCGTCCCAGAACCGGGATGCGGAGAACCTCGTGCCCAGCGCAGCCGTGGCGCCTGTTGCGAGCGCAGCACCCACGGTCAGCGTTGCGGCATCGATGTGGAAGAGGGGAAACGGCGTGTAAAGCACGTCGTCCGAGCGGAAGCCGAGGTATTTGGCGTGAATCTGACCCTGCCGCACCAAGTAGTGGTGGGAGAGTACGCAAGCCTTGGGCACGCCGGTCGATCCGGAGGTGAACAGCATCGTGGCCGGTGCCAACCGGTCAATCGGGGGCGGCACCACAGGCCCCTCACCGTGCAGATCTGCGATGCTGCGATGGCGGCTGTTCTCGTCAGTGGTCGGCGATTCAGCGGGCTGGTGAGCGAAGAACGGCATCGCGGCGTCGACGACCTCATCCAGCACGGGGGCGAGCTCGGCGTCGGAGACCACTGCTGCAGGCCGCACGAGCTCCACGGCGCGGGCAAGCAAGCTGCCGGAAAGCGCGGTGTTGAGCGGAACGTTGACGGCGCCCACGCGGTTGAGAGCCAGCCAGATCAGCACGTGCTCGACGCTGTTGGCCATGAACAGCGCCACGCGGTCGCCAGGCTCGATTCCCGCCGCGCGCATCCCGGATGCGTATGACTCGACGCGGCTGCAGGCATCGGCGTAGTCCACAGTGGTCGTGGTGGATCGCAGAAAGGGCTGTCGGGGACGCTGTTCCGCGTGGTGGGCGAGCAGCTGCGGCCAACTCAAGTCTTGCGGAGGTGCCTGAAGCAGCGAGTCCATGTCACGAACCTGTACCCGGGACGAAGACGGTTCCTGTTGCGGACACGACCAGCACTGGTTCGTCGAGTACCCGGCCCGCGGAGGGGCCGTTCTCCGGTGCGGATCGAGCGAGTACATGAGCCGCGAACTTCACGGTCCTGCTCCGGTTGCCCACCCGGGCGACGGTGGCCGTCACCTCGAGCACGTCTCCGGCTCGCAGCGGTGCGTGGAAGGTGACCTCCGAGTACGAGGCGAACAAACCCTCGTCTCCGTCCAGGTGCAGGCACAGGTCAGTGGCGATGTCGCTGAACAGCCCCATGACGTAGCCGCCGTCCACCAGGTTGCCCGCGTAGTGGGCGCGGCTGAAGTCCACGTAGCGCCGATGGGCCAGGCGGGTGCCAACCGCGCTGGTGGTCTCGGCGCGAGTCAGTGTTCGGGTCATTTCTCCTCCTGGTTGAGACGAAGGATGATGCGGACCGCGGTCGGATCGGCCATGGCCGTGAAACCCTCGTTGATCTGGTCGAACGGCAGCTCGGCGGTGACCATGGAGTCGAGGTCCAGGCGGCCGGCGATGTAGTGGTCGGTGAACATCTCGACGTCGCTGAGGAACCGGTTCGCCCCCATGTAGGCGCCCTGGAGAACCCGGTCGCCGCACACCAGGGCGTCCGCCGGGATGCTGAGCCGCTCTCCTTCCGGCATCAATCCGAGAATGGTGGCCGTTCCGGTCGGCGTGAGGATGTTGAAGGCGAGCTCGGCTGTCTGCGGCCGGCCGACCGCTTCGATCGCGTGGTTGACCCCTCCGGGAAGGATTTCCCGCACTTCGTCTGCGGTCGCCCCCGCATCCCGGCCGGCCCGAACGACGTCGGTGGCGCCGAACTTGCGAGCGAGGTCGAGCTTGTCCGCGACCGCGTCGATAGCCACGATGCGCCGGGCTCCGGCGATCCGGGCGCCCTGGATGGCGGCGATGCCGATCCCGCCGCATCCGATCACGGCGACGGTGTCCTGGGGAGTGATCTGAGCACCGTGCACAGCAGCGCCGACTCCGGTGGTCACGCAGCAACCGAGGAGGCAGGCGGCGCTGGACGGAATCCTCGTGGAGACCTTCGCCAGGGATTCTTCGCCTACCAGGAACGCTTCGGCGAAGGCGCCGATGCTCCCGAGCGCTTCGACCGCGGTTCCGTCGTGCTTGATCAGCTTCGGCCGGTCCAGGCGACGCGTCTCGCTGACTCGCGCGCATTGAGTGGGACGCCCGCCCATGCAGAAGGCGCAGAGCCCGCAGGAAGGGGTGATGGTCGTGACAACGCGGTCGCCCTGGGCCACACGCGTGACGGCGCTTCCCACCCGCTCGACGACGCCGACCACTTCGTGCCCCAGAACGGCGGGCGTGCTGATGGACAGCGCCCCCTTTATTGATCCGGGTGGCAAATGTGTGATGTTAGGCGGCGTAGCGAACTTCGGGTTTGCCGAAGTAGGAGCGAACTCGGTCGGGCAGCTTCTGGAGCCGGTGGAGGAAGGAGCGGACCGCTTGTTTCAACTCGGCGCGGGTTTTGGGGGCTGTGCTGGTGGAAACGGTGCGTTTGAGGTCGGCATTGAGTATCTCGTCGGGGTTGAGTTCGGGGCTGTATCCCGGCAGGAAGTGCATCGCGATCGCCTCAGCGTGCTTGGTGATCCATTGCTGGATAGTCTTGCGGCGGTGGACGGGGTGTCCGTCAACGATCAGGTGGACCTTGCGGTCCAGATGGCGGGTCAGCCGGTCCAGGAACGACAGGAACACCTTGCCGTTGAACGAGCCGGTGTAGACGGTGAAGTACAGCTCGCCTTTGTTCCCGATCGCGCACATCGCTTTCACGCTGAATCGTTTGCCCGTTTTGCCCACCACCGGTGTCTGGCCCGCCGGTGCCCAGGTGCGGGCTACGGTGGCGTCGGAGCGGATCCCGGTCTGGTCCAGCCACAGGATCAGTGCGCCCTCGCGGCGGGCGCGGGCGGCGATGGCCAGGTAGTCCTCCTCCAGCCATCGGCGTACGGACTCGGGGTCCTGTTCGTAGGCCTTGCGGATCGGTTTCTGCGGCGACAATCCCCAGGAACGCAGGTAGTTGCCGACGGTGCGCAGGTTCAACACGATGCCGTGGCGCACCCGGATCAGCTCGGCCACTGTCTTGCGGGTCCACACCAGGCCGGTCAGCCCGAACGTGGCCGGGGTGTGCTCGGCCACCGCATACCGCAGCTTGCGCTGCCGGCGGGCACTCAACGCTTTCTGCTCGCCGGGCTTGCGACCCCGGCGACGCCCGGTGAGACCCTTCGAGCCACGTTTCCGCCACGCCTGCACCCATCTGGACACCGACTGCGGGGCCACCGCGAACACCCGGGCCGCCTCGACCTGACTCATCCCACCATGAACAGCAGCGACCACCCTGCGCCGCAAATCCTCCTGCGCCTCAGGCGACAACCTCCGCGCGTCCCGCACACCAGCGATCATGCCAGAACAACGAAGATCACACCTATAAGTTCCCGATCAATAAGTAGTGCAGGTCGCTGTGGCACAGCCCGACTCGGTCGGTGTGCACGACGACCTCGTGATCGAGCGGGTCGTCGAGGAGGACGTCGCGGATGCGAAGCGGTTCGCCGGGCTGCTCCAGCACGGCGGCTCTGATCGGTATGGGCATGAGCGCTCCTGACAGAAGGGTTACCCGCTGATCCGGATGCTCGAGCATCCCGGCGTTATGCGCGGTGGTCCCATGCTCCGCAGACGTGCTTGGGGCGACAACGTGCGTCGCGCCCTCTGTGGCCGTGTCGTATGTGCACCGTGAACACTGACCTCAGGTTCGCCCGCGCTGCCATGATCCTGTGGCTGGACCAGACCGGGATCCGCTCCGACGCCGCCGTCGGCGCCACCTGGGCCCCGGCGGGTAAGACCCCGGTGGTCGGCAAGACCGGCAAGCGGTTCAGCGTGAACGCCATGTGCGCCATCGGCAACAAGGGCGAGCTGTACTTCACCGTCTACACCGGGTCGTTCAACGCCGGCGTGTTCATCCCTTTCCTGGACCGACTGGTCGACCATCTGGGCCGCAAGCTCCACCTGATCGTCGACGGACACCCCGTCCACCGCCGCAAGACCGTCCAGCAATGGATCGCCCGCAACGCCGAGGCGATCGAGATGCACTTCCTGCCCGGATACAGCCCCGAGCTGAACCCCGGCGAGATCCTCAATGCCGATCTCAAACGCGCCGTTTCCACCAACGCAGCCCCGCAAACCCCTGCCGAGCTGGAACACGCAGTCCGTTCCTTCCTCCACCGAATCCAGAAGCTGCCCGACCTGATCCGCTCCTACTTCGGCAAACCCGAGGTCCGCTACGCCGCTTAAATTTAACATCACATGTTTGCCATTCGGATCAATAACTGCAGCCTTGACCGTGCCGCGAAACGGACAGAGATCTCCGGTGGAGTCGCTGTTCTACTCAGCCGGTGGTGGTGCGTAGCGGTGGGGACAGCTGCTGGTCTGCGATCCCTGGCGGACCGTCTCGTTCGATCCGGTCGCATAGGTCGGCGACAGCACGGATGAGGTGGTCCGCGGCCACGCCATGCGGGGGATGCTCGGCGTAGGGCTGGAGGTGCTCGCCTGCCCGGTGCAGCAGTGCCACCGCCCCGACGGGGTTGCCCCGCCTGACGTGAGTGAGGCCGACCGCGAGTTGAGCGAGACCCTTCCACAGCATGCGCTCGCCTGCGGGGCTGTTCTTCCAGGCGGCCTCGAGCACTTCGTGCGCGTGGAACGGTCGGCCCTCATCGAGCAGCCGCTGAGCCAGCTCCAGGCTCTCCTGCGGAGTGAGGACGAGCTCCTCATCGATGCGCTCAACCCCGGGGCTGCCGTACGGCAGCGGACGCCCGAGCCCGTCCCGAGGGCGGGCATTACGGGCGCGGCCCTGCGGATCCCGGTCGCGGTGACGCACGACCGCATTGTGCCTCACCACCGGCCCTTGCCCCGGGGCGCGTTCACGCCAGGGTCTTCTACCTCTCATCCAGTACGAGCCAGGGCATGTTCTCCGGTTCCTTGCGCCCGGGCAGGTAACCATTGAGCAGCACAGGCACCCACGCCGCCACCGGCACACCGAGCTCGACGGAAACCTGCTCCAGCACCTCCGCCTGAACAGGCGAAGGCCGGATCCGAATCTGCACCGGCCCCGCCCCCAGGTAGCGCACTTGCCCGTCCGACTCCGCAAACGGCGACGCCTGACGCACCCGAGCGGTGCGCAGCAACTCGGCAAGATCTCCGCGGAGGTCCTCGAGGGCCGCGAACACCACCGACGTCGTGGTCCAGCCAGCGCGCTGTTCCCGGTAGCCGTCCAGACGCGCCTGCAAAGCGTCCGAGACGAATACCGTCCTAGGCTCGCCGCCGATGGGAATGCTCATCCATCGGGTTCTACCAGAGGCTCGGATGCGCGTCACAGGCCTGCTGCGGGCCGGCACCGGCTCCATCCGAGGCGAATCGATGCAAGAACCCATTAGCCACACCTGGCCCTCCTGGGCCGCCTAACAACTTACGGAGCCCTCATGTGTATCTCCACCTGGAACCGTCGCATCGCGATCACCGGAAGCTGTCCCGCGCTGGTAATGGCGATCGGCGCGCCGATCGCGTCCGCGCAGCAGGCCCCGGCACCGACGCCGTAGCCCCGATCACGCTGAGTCCCGAGGAATCCGCGCAGGTGTGCAACGAGATGTTCCCAAGCTGCAGCAGCGCGCCGATCACCCCGTCCAGGGCTCCGCCGAGCTCAGGCAACGGTCAGTGTGTTGATGATCGCAGCGGTGGGTAGGACGTGGTCATGACCAAGGAGAAGAAGACCAGCAAGATCGTGACTGATCCAGACCAAGCTCTTGCCCGGGCGCGGGCAGCCGCCGAACAGATCAAACCGAAGGATGAGGCACTGTACTGGGCGACGATGGCTCAAGCCCTGCTCTTGAGCGAGATGCGCGACATGATTCGCGAGACACGCACTCACCAAGGCGGGAGTGTGGAACTACCCGAACAAGCACCGCCACGAGAAACAGCCAAGGTCACCGTCGTCGAGAAGTAGCACGGCGTGGTGTCGCTGAGGTGCCCAGCTGCTGCGGGTCCTCATCCGATGCCCACCACCTACTTCCGCATCCTGAATCACCGCGAACTGACGGTACGCCGACATGAAATCGTCGGTGCTTCCAAGGTGGTGCAACCAACGGTGCACTCAGATCACCGGTTCCCGACGTAGTCTCGTGCCTCAACATCGTCCTGACACCCATACGGATCACGGCGTTCGAGGCCGGCGAAGAATCGCAGCATCCGGCCTGGTCCGTCACCCGTTCACTCTGGCCGTAATGCCGCAGCACGCGTCGCGAGCGCGCCGTCAGAAGGCCGTCGGTCCTGAGTTTGAGCGCCAACCAACCGTTCCTGCAACGACGCTCCTAGGCAGCACTGCCGGGGCATCGGCCGCCGACAGCAGTGCACCCACTCGATGCTTGGCTTTTGCGGGGTTCTCTCCGCAGAGGCATCACCGCCCGCCTGCCTTGGCACCCGCACCGTGATCATGTGGGTGTCTCGGCATCGCTGGTCGATAGTGGATCCAGCAAAGATCAGCAGTCGCCCCCATTAATGGGAGCCACGAAGCCGGGCCAGCCTCCTTGAGCCTCGACCTCGCTTACCGGCACCGGTCGTTTCAGCTGCCCGGGCAGCCGGGATGGCGTCCTCGGGTGGGAACGTCTTCTCGGCCGGCCGAGCGCCTTCGCCAGTCGATGCTTCGGCTTCTTCGGGGGTTTGTTCCCCGCCGAGAGGACGTTCCTCTGGTTCCTTCGACGAACGCACCAGACGGTAAGCGACGTACGCCATGGCAGCCGCTGCTGCGCTCCCTGCTGCCACCATGCCCGTGCGCCGCAAAAGCACCATCCTCCGCTCGTGGGCCTTCGACCGGCGGGTAGACCTGCGCTTGCCGTGACGCCTCGACGCACGAGCTCCGAACACGTCCTGGACGACCTTGCGAAGGAGGCGCAATGCGATCTTGGCCATGCCCCAGAAGTGCAGCAAATAGCCGAGTAGCGTGGCCAAATAGGCCTTGATCTTTATCATGTCTCGAGCTCCCAATCACCGATGTCACCACATGCACTAGCGGTTACAGTCCAGTCTTCAGGCGCAGGTAGCGGGACGCCATTCGCGAGACGGTTGATCGCCACATCTGTCAGCGAAATAAGGTCGCTCATACGAACTGATTATGAGCCCCTGTTCCACCTTCAAACATCGCTCAATCTAGTCCTAGTTAGGCCCACCAAAGCCTCATGCCAGGGCGGGTGTGACCGAGCCATGCGCCGGCCATGCGCCTGGCGGCCCGCCAGTCAAACCTCGGGGTTCTGCCCGCCGAGCAGGGGTGGACCGATGAGACCGAGCAGTGGTTCCGCCGTGCAACCCAAGCAGGGCGGAACAGCTAGCTCGGCACTGCGGTGTGCTGGAGTCGCGAATATTTTCGCCAGCAGATCGCCAAAATGGGTGTTAGGGAACACCGCGCGACGCCTCCTCCTCTCAAGCAGCAAAGCGACGGCGCAAGATCTCGCTCACGGAGAGTCGCAGGCGGGCCATGGTTATGTGGACCGTCCGCTGATCGTCCGGCCAGGGCCAGCGTGAGATCGTCTGCCATCGCGGTCGTGGTTGCGGCAGTCGCGGACGCCAGCGACTACCTTCAAGATCACTACATGCGCCGGGCATAGGGCTCGTCCCTGCGCGGCAGGGCCATTGTTTATGGCCCTCGTCGAGGCCCTGCGAACCACGATGGGACACGCTCCACGAAGGTCGTCGTCGCAGCTCAGCGCGATCAGCTACACTCCAGCACAGTACGATCTGGAAACGACAAGTTCCGCAACCAGTAACGCATTCGCCGCCTGTCAGCGCAGCCATTTTTCGGTGCGTGGCTCGCCCAGCCGGTCGCATCGTTGTCGGGCCGCTAGGCGTGAAGCTTCGGCGTACCGAGAGCGCGATGAACAACTCTACCGTCGCGGTTCCGCGGCAGCGCTTGGTGATTAGGCGGGGCCGTCGGCGGTCGGCGGTCGGCGCTCCGGGGGGGGGCGTGATCAAAACCAGCTGGTTGCGGTTTCCTTTCTCGTGACCATCTCTCGCTGCGCGAGCAGCCTCAGATCGGCCATGGCGGTGGCCATCGGCAGGTCGATGTTGGCCACGTGCGTTCCGAGCCGCGTACCGGTTTGTGCGCGATGACAAAGTTGCTCGGCGTACCTTCCGCGCCGGCTCGTCCCGTCAACGGCTTGCGGGCCTGCTCGTGTCGGTATCGCAGGGACCCATTCCATGGGCATGATCTTCGCCCCGGAACCGCCGATGGAGGCGGTGGTCGGCCTCTGGAGCCAACCATCTCCGGTGGGATCGGGCGGTTCCGGGGCCGTTCACTGGGTGGGTGGTCGTCGTGGTGGTGGGGCTGCCTCGGCCATGATGGATTTCGGTGTTTGTTCGATGGCGGTTATCGTGGTGACGGTGCCGAGGCCGGCATAGTTGGGTCCGCCGAGGCGGGCGATGGGTGCCAGCTCCGTGGTGTTGATCTTGCCGTTGCGGAGGAGGCCCTCGCGCATGTGAAAGGCGACGACCTCACCGACGATGAATTCCGCTCCGGTATGGCCGTATGCGGTGACCGAGTGCAGCCTGCATTCGAGCGCGATCGCGGCGCACGTCAATCTGGGCACGGTGACCAGTTCGGAGTCGGTGGTCTCGAGTCCGAGCACCTTGATTTCGCTCGTGGTGGGCGGGTGTTCGATCGCACTCAGGTGGACCGCCTCGATCATCGATTCGTCGGGGATGTGCACGACGTACTCGCCTCGATCGTGGATGTTGCGCCCGGTGTCTTTGCGTTGTCCGGCTTTGCGCCCGACGTTGATCCCGAGCATCGGTGGGGAGTTGGAGACGAAGGTGAAGCAGCTGAACGGGGCCAGGTTCACGACGCCGTCGGCCGACAATGTGCTTACCCATGCGATCGGGCGCGGCACGACGACGCCGGTGAGCAGGCGGTAGGTTTGCTCGGGTGTCAGCGAGCCGGGGAGGACCGTGGTCATCGGCGCGGCTCCATGTCCCTGTTGTTCCCGTCTGCTGTCGCGCGGTACTCGGCCAGCAGTTCGGCGGAGGCCGGGTACAGGCCGCGCAACGACGCACCTGCACGCACCTTCTCGCCGATGAACCGCTCGAGCCCTTCCTGGTCTGCGGCGTCGGCGGCTACGGTCTCGGCGTACTCCCTCGGCACCACGATGACTCCGTCGTCGTCGCCGACTAGGACGTCGCCTGGGTAGACGGCGACGTCGCCGCAGCCGATCGGCACGTCCTGTTCGAGCACGCGCAGGTATGCCCTGCTGACGTTGGCGGTGGCCCCGGCCGAGTAGCACGGCAGCCCGGTCTCAGCGAGGCCCGCAACGTCGCGCAAGCCGGCGTCGGTGACGAGGCCGCAGGCGCCTCGCACCCGTAGCCGCTCGGCAAGGATGTCCCCGCCGGTGGCGGTGCGCGCTTGCCCGTGCCCGTCCACGACGAGAACGGCTCCAGCTGGGGTTGACTCGATCGCGTCGAACAGCGACAACCCTGCGGTGGGGCGGGTGCCGGGCAGCAGGCCGTCGAGGTCCTCCCGCGAGGGGATCGTCCGCAGTGTCCACGCGGCGCCGACCATGCGCTGCCCGGGACGCAGCGGGTGCACCCCCGCGAGGAATTGATCGCGCAGGCCTCGTTTCAGCAGTTGGCTGGCCACCGTCGCCGTGCTCACGGTGGCGAACAAACCCGCGACTTCGGCAGGTAACGGGGTCCAGTTCGTCGTGGTCGTCATCGGGCGTCCTCCAGCAGGCCCCAGGATTCGGCTGCCGTGCGAACTTTTCGCCTGCCCGCTTCCGACAGCGGTACGAGCGGGGCACGCAGCGTCGGCCCGATCGTCCCGGCCTCGGACATCAGCCACTTGACCGCGGTCGGATTGGTCTCGGTCAGTACCACGTCATTGAGGTCGAGCAGCCGGAAGTGCAGGTCGCGTGCCTCGTCCCATTCACCTTCGGCGACGGCGTCGTAGAGCCGGGCGATCTCTTGGGGCACGAGGTTCGCGGTGACGCTGATGAAGCCGGCTCCGCCGATGGCCAGCAGCGGGAAGCACAGCGCCTCGAGGCCGGAGAACAGCAGGAACTCCGGTCCGGTCTCGCGGAGCACGAAGTTCGCGTGGGCGAAGTCCGGGCTCGCCTCTTTCATGCCGACGATGTTCGGTACCTCGCGCCACAGCCGTCCCACCGTCTCCGGCGCGATCTCCACGCCGGTGCGGGACGGGATGTTGTAGATCAGGATCGGGATGTCGACGGCGGCTGCGAGGTCGCTGTACCACGCGTAGAGACCGTCCTGGGTGGGCCGGGCGTAGTACGGCACGATGACGAGTGCTGCGTCGGCGCCTGCGTCGGCGGCTCGCCTGGTGATCGTGATGGTGTCCGGGAGCTGGTGGGTCCCGGTGCCGGGTACGAACGGCAGCCTGCCGTCCAGGGCTTCGGAAGCCGCGTCGATCATCCGGAGGCGTTCATCGAGGGTCAGCGCGCCGGGCTCGCCGGTCGTGCCGGTGACGGAGACGCCGTGGCTCCCGGCGTCGACGTGGTGTTCGATCAGGCGGCCGAGCGTGGGCAGATCCAGTGCGCCGTCCGTGTCGAACGGTGTCACCAGCGGGGCGATCGATCCGCGCAGGCGGGTCGTCACATCAGCCATGAGGTGTTCCTCTCCGAAGTGGCGGGGGTCTATACGATCGCGGCATGGACGTGGACGTCGCGGTGCTGCGGTCTTTCGTCGTACTGGCGGAGGAATTGCACTTCGCGCGTGCGGCCGTGCGCCTGCACATCGAGCAGCCCGCGCTCAGTCAGCGGATCAAGCGGCTCGAGCGGCGGATTGGCGTCCAGTTGTTCGTCCGCGACAGTCGCAATGTGTGTCTGACCCCGGCGGGGCAGGAGTTCGCCGTTGAGGTCGGCGATGTGCTGCACCGACTCGACGCGGCGATCGGGCGTGCGGTTCGGACCGCCGAAGGCACGCGTGGCACGATGCGGATCGCCTACACCCTCAGCGTCGGTTACGAAGCGCTGCCGGTGCTGCTCGGGCAGGTCGAACGGACGCTGCCCGACGTCACCATCGAGGCCGTCGAACTGTGGGAGGCGGACGTGCTGGCCGGCGTTGTGCGCCGGGCCTGGGACGGGGGATTCCTCCGTTACCACCCGGATCATCCGGAAGTGACGTCGCTGCTGATGCGACACGAGTCGCTGGTCGTCGCCATGCCGGACACCCACCCACTGTCCGGGCGGAACGAGGTGCGGCTGGCCGAATTGCGCGACGAGCACTTCGTCACCACGCCCACCGAACTCGCACCTGGGTACCAGGCGCTGCTCGATGAAGTCTTCGACGCCGCCGGATTCGTACCGCATACGGTGCGCAACACCGTACCTGGAAACCGGATCATGGCTCTGCAGCGCCAGAAGAACGCCGTGGCCCTGCTTCCGGCTTCGGCGGGGCTGACCCATCCCATGGGAATCGCCTTTGTCCCGGTCGTGGACGACTTCGCGCACCTGCCTGTGTGGCTCGTTCACCGGCACGACGCGGCGCCCCCTATGGTGTTCCTGGCCGAGACACTCCAGCTCGCGGCGCGTGACCAGGGTTGGCTCGTGCCTACAGTCAGATCTCGTTGAGGGCACCACGCGTCTCCCGTGCTCGTAGTGCCAGGGCCAGAAAGATCACGGAGAGGACCACGCTGATCACGATCAGCGTTGGGATGATCGCGGAGGCGTTCACACTGACCGCAGTCACCACAGTGGGCAGCATGCCGCTCAATCCGTAACCCACGTTCCAGGAGAACGCGGTCGCCGTGGACCTGATCTCCGTGGGGAAGAGCTCGTTGACGAAGATGATCAGCGGTGCGCTGATCGCTCCCGAGACCATCACCATGGCCGCGCCGCACACCAGGAGCAGCCAGTCTGCGGGCCTGGTCGACATCACGAAGTACATCGCTGGGATCAGCACCAGGCTGGCCACGCCGGAGACGAGGAAGACCTTCCTACGTCCCACGCGTTGGCTGAGGTGCCCGCACGCCACGGCGACCGCCGCGGAACCGACGACGTTGACGATGAGGAACAGGCTGGCGGAGTCCTGCGACATCATCAGTACCTGCTTGTAGACCGTGGGCAGGATGCCGGTGGTGAGGTAGTAGGGGGCCGAGGCGGTGAACACGATGGTGGCGCTGGCCAGCGTGACGGCACGCCAGCGACGGCTGAAAAGCGCGCGGCCGGGCCGGACGCGCGACACGGCGGAGGCGCGTACGACGTGGCGAGCGAGCCACGTGGGCGACTCTTCGACCCTGCGCAGGACGAGATAGTTGATCAGCGAGCCAGCCAGCGCGATGACGAAGAGCACGCGCCAGCCCCAGTTCGCGAACCCCGCCTGGCCCAGCACTGCGACGACGACGATGACTTGCAGGTTGATCACCACGACGGCCAGGCTCGCGCCACCACCTTTGATCAGTCCCGCCGCCATGCCACGCCAGCGCTCGGGGAGCGTCTCCGTTGCGAGCGTGTGGGTCGAGGCCGTGATACCTCCGACGAACAGCCCTTGCACGATGCGCAGGGCGACGAGCAGCACCGGTGCAGCTACACCGATCGAGGCCACGCCCGGAAGCACGCCCATGAGGGCTGTCGAGACGCCGGCGCCGAGAACGGACAGGACCATCGCCGGCCTGCGCCCGGTCCGATCGGCGAACGAGCCGAACGCCAGTGCGCCGAGCGGGCGGACGATGAGGCTGACCGCGAACGCGGCGTACGTGGCGGTGAGCCCGACCAACGAACCGGCCTCGGCGGGGAAGAAGGCCGCCGACACGTAGGACGCGACGTGCAGGATCACCAGCAGGTCGTACATGTCAACGGTCCAGCCCAGCACGGCCGCGCTGAGGGCCTTCCGGTGTGTCCGCGTCAGTCGGTCGGAACGCGGCAGCTGCGCCGTAGCCACGTCAGGCTCGCTCATCGTGCTCACCGCCAGGAAAGCCGAAGAGTCGCTGCGGGTTGGTGACAAGGATCTGGTGGCGGAGCGCCGGGTCCGGCGCGTAGCGAGCTAGCAAGTCTAGCAATTCGCCGTCGTTCGGCACCGGTCCCGGATGCAGCGGATGGGGCCAGTCGGTGGCCCACAGAATTCGCTCGGGCGCTCGCTCGACGTAGGCACGCGCGTAAGCCGTCGCGTCGTCCCATGGGTACCCGGCGACCGACCGGCGGTCGCCGTTGGACAGCATCACCCACCAGTTGCCGCGCCCGAGAAGTTCCAGCACATGCCGGAAATGCGGGTCATCGAGCCCGTGGCGGTACTGCAACGGTCCCATGTGGTCGACCACGACGTCAGCCTCGACATCTGCGAGCAGCGGGGTGATCTCCCGCGGGTCAACGCCGTTCATGTGGAGCTTGAGGTGCCATCCCAGCGGCACCACCCGCTCGGCGGTCCGCCGCACCTGCTCCGGCGTGGGGAGGGCGTTCTTCAACTTCGGGTGGAAGTTGAAGCGCGCGCCGCGGACGCCGGCCTCGTGCATCCTTCCCAACTGCTCGTCGTCGACCGAGTCGTCGACGACACCGCAGCCCCGGTAGGCGGGCCCAGCGATCCGCAGAGCCTCGATCAGCGCACCGTGGTCGGTGCCGTAGGCGGTCGACTGCACGATGACGCCGCGGTCGATCCCGAGGGTCTTGTGCATGCGCAGCATTTCCTCCACGGTCGCCTGGTATACGACATAGGCCGCATCTGGCTTGGTGGGGAACCGTTCCGGATGGCCGAAGATGTGCACTTGGCTGTCGCACGCCAGAGGCGGAGACGGCAACTGAGGTTCACGCGGCTGCGCGTCGAACAGGGCGTAGTCAGGCATCCCCTCCTCCGTCTCCCGCAACCAGCGCGAGAACCTCGCACTGAACAAGAATGTGCGGGCGGGTGGTCCCGATACTCAACTGGCGAGCGGGCCGGGAGAACGGATCGGGGAACAAGGCGCACCACAGCCTGTTCAGCTCGTCCCGGTCCTCCGGCGACGAAATCCGGACCGAAAACTTGAGTACGTCGTCGAGCGATCCCCCGGCAGCGGCGAGAATCGCCGCGACCCGGTCGAACATCGCGGCGACCTGGTCGCCGAACCTCGCCGGGAAATCGCCCGGGTCGCTTCCTCTGCCACCGCCGTGCACGGCACCGGTGGTGACTAGGCCACCGAGCTGGCAAGCCGCTGGAATCGGGTTCTCATGCGAGAAGCCATCGACATAGATGCTTCGCCTGTTCACTACACGGACTCCTTCGTCCGAGGCGGATCAGAACACAGCCGAGAGTAAGTAGCTCTGACCTGCGCTATCAAACGAATCTTGACCAAGATCCATGCGTCAGATGCATGGATCCCGCTACTCGAGCACAGCCTCAGATCTTGATCAACTGGGTGGAAAACTATGTACGTGAACTCTATTCAGCTTCACTAGTGGTACGGCGGTCGGCGACGTTCTGCACCGTCAGACTTTGTGCCGGAGGAATTGTCAATACCTGTGGATCAAGATTGTTTAGGCGGCGGTGGGTGGGGCGTGGTCGTCGGGGCGTTCGACGAGTTTGCCGCCCTCGAAGCGTGCTCCTGCGCGCACGAGCGCGACGAGTTGGGGTGCGTTGACGGCGCGCCAGCGGGCCTGTGCCGCTTCGATGAGCTTGAATGCCATCGCCAGCCCGGCCGCGCGAGAGCCTGGTCCCTTGGTGACTTTGCTGCGGTGCCGCACGGTCGCGAACGTGGATTCGATGGTTATCTGGAGCTTCCGTGCGTGTGTCTTCCATGTGTGCCACGGGTTTGTCGTGGGCTGCGGTCGGCGTGGTGGACATGGTTATCTCCGGGCTCGTCCAGCATGTCGATCACGTTGGAGGAGCAGGTGCAGGTGCAACGGGTGGCGATGCCCGCCTCGCGGGTGCCGTCGTGGACGGTCCTGGGCGATGACGACGCCCCGGTCGAGCCGATCGAGCGTTATCTGGCCTATCTGACCGATATCGAGCGGTCACCGAACACGGTCAAGGCGTATGCGCATGATTTGAAGGACTACTGGGTCTTCCTGGAGCATCGGGGCCTGGACTGGCGGGAGGTGCGCCTGGAGGACATTGGTGAGTACGTCGCCTGGCTGCGGCTGCCGCCGACCGGCCGTGATGGCCAGGTGGCCGTGCTGCCCTCGCTCCAGCCGCATGTGGCTGGGTCCACGATCAACCGGAAGCTTTCGGCGCTGGCGGCGTTTTATGCGTATCAGGCGCGGCATGGCGTGGATGTCGGTGAGCTGTTGACCACGTGGCAGGTGCCCGGTCGGCGGGGCGGGTGGAAGCCGTTTTTGCACCACATCAGCAAGGACAAACCCCAACCGAGCCGGATGATCACGGTGAAAGCACCGAAGAAGCTGCCCCGGATCCTGACAGTCACTGAGATGCAGTCCATTGTGGATGCTTGTGACCGGCTGCGAGATCGCTTCCTTTGGTCCTTGTTGTGGGATTCCGGCTGCCGGATCGGGGAGGCGTTGGGCCTGCGGCATGCCGATATCGCCGCCGCGGAACGGGAGATCGTGATCGTGCCCCGGGTCAACGACAACGGCGCCC
Organism: Saccharopolyspora pogona; assembly: GCF_014697215.1. GTDB lineage: Bacteria > Actinomycetota > Actinomycetes > Mycobacteriales > Pseudonocardiaceae > Saccharopolyspora > Saccharopolyspora hattusasensis. The sequence goes on along the minus strand of NZ_CP031142.1, from coordinate 2,754,441 downwards.
GATCCAAATCACGCGAGCAACGCGCCGTCCCGGTCTCCACGGAGCTGATCCGGCTGTGGGGTGACTATCTGCACGGCGAATACGGCGATGTGGACTCGGACTACGTGTTCGTGAACCTTTTCGCCGAACCACGGGGGCAGGCGTTGTCCTACCCGGCGGTCTACGAGCTGGTGAAACGGCTGCGGCGACGCACCGGGATCGACTTCGATCCGCACTGGTGCCGGCATTCGGCGGCGACCAGGATGCTGCGGGACGGCGTGCCCATCGAGGTCGTGTCCAAGGTCTTGGGCCATTCCTCGGTGACCACCACGATGTCCGTTTACGGGCATTTGACCGCCGAGGACGCGCGGCGGGCGTTGGAGAACGCAGGTTGGTTCACCGGGCGTGAGGTGAGCTGGTGAGCCTGTTCGAGATCACCCACGCCCAGCGCGCAGGATGGCAGCGCCGCGCAGCTGGCGAACTGGCCGCGATCCTGGATGCCCACCCACATCTGCCGATCATCGCGTGGACGCTGGCGCCCTCCGGCAGCCTCGTGGTGGGGCAGGTGAACGGACCCGCGCCAGCTGAGCAGCTCCGCGCGACATTCGAGCATTGGCGGTCCGCCCTGCGGCTTGCCGAGCCCCACGAGGTCACCTTCAGCGGCGGATCGGTGTTGCTGACCACGCAGGCGGCGTTCAACCATGTCCGGATCAAGCTGACCGCCACCCTTCCGCCCGACGCGCGGCAGGTGACGCCATGAATCGCGAAATTGCCAAGGCGCAGCGGCAAGCCACGGCCTCTCCCGGGCTGCTGGAGAAGTTGATGGCCGCGGTGCGCCCGGAGTTCCGCAGCGACCTTGTCGTTTTCGATCCTCGCGATCCGGTGTTCGGTGGTCCGGCATGCGCAGTGCCCGGATGCGTCCGGACAGCGCGCAGCCAGGGATTGTGTCCCGGGCATCATCAGCGGTGGTGGCGCAGGGAGGGCAAGCCCGATCTCGCGCGGTTCATCGCCACCACAGACCAGCAGGTCGCCGGCCCGTTGAGCGACAGTCCCACCAGCAGTGTGGTGCCCGCCTGCGAATGCAAGGTCAGCCTTGCCGCGCTGGCCCCGCAGCTGAAGCTGGAGGTGCAGTATGTGCTGCAATGCCGCCGCGACGAGCGGCTGGTCCGGACCCAGGTCACCACGGTCGCTCGCATGGTGCGGCTGTTGGCGGGCCTGCCGGTCGCCTCGCTGCTGGACTGGGACGAGGAGACCTTACGGACCGCGTTTGGTCGCCCGGCGCCGAAGGACGCGGGACCGCGGACCCTGGTTATCTACGGGGTGCGCAAGCTGGAGGATCTAGCCGAGGACCACGGATGGGACACCGAGTATCGGCGGGATGTGTGGCGGTTGCGGCGCCTCGGGCGGCCCACCGGAGGCGGGTCTCCCGCTCGCCTGCGATTCAATGCCATTGCCCAGCCGTGGTTGAAGGAGTTAGCCAAGCGGTGGGTGCGGTGGCGGTTGAGTACAGGACTGGGCAGCACCGCCGCGGCCCGGTGTGTCACCGCGATCACGCGGTTCGCACAATTCCTTGCCACCCACGAGATCGGCATTGACAGCCTGGCCAGCGTGGATCGACCGGTCCTGGAGCGGTACCTGGCCGACCTGCACGTCGAGTTCACCGGCCGACCGGCGCATCGCACCCACGTCGGGCTGCTCAACCAGTTCTTCAACGCGATCCGCCAGCACAGCTGGGACTCCTCGCTGCCGACGACCGCGACATTTTATCCCGAGGACTACCCGAAACACGGCGAACAACTGCCTCGCGCGGTAGCCGAGTACGTGATGGTCCAGGTAGAACATCCGTCCAATTTGGACCAGTGGGACCACCCGGCCTACCGGCTGGTCACGCTCATCCTGATCCGCTGTGGCTTGCGCGTCTCCGACGCGCTCAAGCTGCCGTTTGACTGTGTCGTCCTAGATGCCGAGGGCGCACCCTATCTGCGCTACCACAATCACAAGATGAACCGGGAGGCACTGGTCCCGATCGATGAACAACTCCAGCAGTCGATCAGCGAGCAGCAGCAACACGTCCTGGGCCGCTGGACCGACGGTGTCCCGGTGCTCTTCCCCCGCCCCCTGACCAATCCGGACGGCTCCAAGCCTGTCAACAGCGCCACCTACCGGCAGGCCCTGCACCGATGGCTGCAACGCTGCGACATCCGCGACGAACACGGCCGCCCGGTGCATCTCACTCCCCACCAGTGGCGGCACTCGCTGGGCACCAGATTGATCAACCGGGACGTGCCGCAGGAAGTGGTCCGCCGCATCCTCGATCACGACTCGCACCTCATGACAGGCCACTACGCCCGGCTGTCGGACACGACGATCCGCCGGCATTGGGAAGCCGCACGCAAGGTCAACGCCAACGGCGAGACGGTGACCCTGGACCCCGACGGGCCGCTGGCCGAGGCGTCCTGGGCCAAGCAGCGGATCTCCCGCGCCACCCAGGCTTTGCCCAACGGCTACTGCAGTCTGCCGCTGATCAAGACCTGCCCGCATGCCAACTCGTGCCTAACCTGTCCGATGTTCATCACTACCACCGAGTTCCTCCCCCAGCACCGGCACCACCAGCAGCAGGTGTTGCAGATCATCACCGCGGCCGAGGCGCGGGGCCAGACCCGCATGGTGGAGATGAATCGCCAGGTCGCCGACAACCTCGCAAAGATCATCACAACCCTCGAGAACGGCGAAGCCAACACCAGCAGGGAGACGTCAGCCGATGCGTCCTGACAACACCGCCCCGATCATCGCCGCGGCCCAGCGACGCCGCGAATTGACCCGAGCGAAGGCCCTCCAGGCACCGCGCGAACTCGACCGCACCGGCGCGCCGATCACTTTCCAGTCAGTGGCCGCAGCAGCTGAGGTGTCCCGGTCCTGGCTCTATGCCCAACCCGACATCCGGGCCGAAATCCAACGCCTACTGGAGGCAACCCGGCGCGCTCCCGCAGCGCCGATTCCTGCAAGTCAGCGCACCTCGGAGGAATCTGCCCTGGCACGACTGGACATCGCCCTCAAACGAAACCGCGAACTCGCCGAAGAAAACCAACGGCTTCGCCGACAACTCGCCCGTGCACTCGGTGAGCACCGCCGATCACCCCATTCGCGAGACCCCGGCGATTCACCCCCACCTCCAGCCAAACCGCATCGCACTTCAGTAACGATCGGACCCTGCTGAACCCACCCCGACAACCGCCGGCGGTTGCGTCGACAACACCATCTACGACGCAACCGCCCAGGCCAAAGCAATGATCATCCGCCGAACTCAAGATAACGATGGGGTTGGTAGTACGCAGATGAACCCAGTGCTGGGCGGGAAAGTCATAGAAGGCCAGTAGCTCGTCGACGTCGTCGGTGATCTTGGCGACGGCCTTGGGGAACTTCGCCCCGTAGGCGGTCTCGAACGCTTTCACCGCGTCCAGGGCGTGCCGGCGGTCTTCTGCGTTCCAGATCTCGGCCAGGGCCTTCTTCGCGCCGGGATGTGCTGATTTCGGCAGCGCGGCGAGCACGTTGCCGATCTTGTGGAACCAGCAGCGCTGCGCACGGGTGCCGGGGAAAACCTCGTGGAGTGCGCCCCAGAACCCCAGTGCCCCGTCCCCCACGGCCAGCACCGGCGCTCGCATCCCACGGCGGGCGCAGTCCCGCAGCAGATCAGCCCACGATTCGACCGATTCGCGGTAGCCGTCGGCCAGTGCGACGAGTTCTTTGCGGCCGTCGGCTCGGACACCGATCATCACCAGCAGGCAGAGTTTGTGCTCTTCCAGGCGGATGTTCACATGGATGCCGTCGGCCCACAGATACACATAGTCCATTTCGGAAAGATCGCGTTCGGTGAACGCGCGGTGCTCCGTCCTCCACTGCTCGGTCAGTTTCGTGATCACAGGGGCGGATAACCCCTTGCTACTGCCCAGAAATTGGCCCAGTGCGGGCACGAAGTCCCCGCTGGAGAGCCCATGCAGGTACAGCAGCGGGAGCACTTCGGTGATCTTCGGGGTCTTACGTGCCCATGGCGGCAGGATCGCCGAGGAAAACCGCTGGCGCGCACCGGTGTCCGGATCGGTGCGCTTGTCGTTGACCCGCGGCGCCTGGACTTCGACCGCGCCGGCAGACGTCAGGACCTCGCGGGCCTGATGATAGCCATTACGCACGACCAGGCGGTGGCCATGCTCGTCACGGGCGTCGGCGAACTGCGCGATGAAGGCATCTACCTCGGCCTGCAACGCCTCGGCCAGCATCCGCCGGGCGCCCTCACGGACGATCTCATCGATCAACGATGCCGAACCCGAGGCTGGGGCATCGCTACGGGGCTCGGGGCCAGGGACTACGCTGGGCATCGGGTCGTACCTTCCCGACCGACGCGCCAACGTCGGCCATGCTTGGAACCTTGCATCCGATCACTGGGAAGGTACGCCCCTTCCCAGCCGATCCACAGGTCTCCAGCATTGCTCGTGCGGATGCGGTCGATGCCGCGCTGGGCGAGTGTGATGGCTTCGTCGATGGTGTCGGGGCAGAGGTCGGCCAGTTCGACGCCCTTGACGCTGGACCAGAGTGCTTCTACGGGGTTGAGGTCGGGGGCGTAGCCGGGCAGTCGCTCGACGGTGAGCCAATCAGCTTGCGTGGCAAGGAAATCAATCATGGCCCTGCTGCGGCGGGCGGGAAGCCCGTCCCAGACCAGCGTGACCGGGTCGGGTGCGAGAAAGGCGCGCAGCTCAGTGAGGACGCCGATGAGTGTTTCGGTGTTGTAGGCGTCGGGTTGGACGTGGAAGGCCACCTCGGGTTTGCGGCGATCATCAGGGCTGGGTGGGTAGCACAGCGCGGCGGCCATAGAGGCGCGTTTCCAGTTGAATCGGTGTTCCAGCGCCGGGGTTTGCCCGATGGATGCCCAGCTGCGGCGCACGGTCGGTGTCAGCGACAGCCCGGACTCGTCGAAGAAGAAATCCACGCTCCGCGTGCGGCGGCGTTTTTTTGATCCTGGGCCAGTCTTCGGCGATCCAGGTGGCGATCCCGTCCTCGTCACGCTCGCGGGCGCGTCGGGCCGGGCGCTGCGCGCTCCAGCCGAGCCGGTCCCGCAGGATGTATCACACATGGCCCGGGTGATGCCGCACTCCGGTGATGCGTTCGATCACCGTGGCAATCCGTTGCAGAGTCCAGAGATCTTGGTCGAATCCATGCGAGCGCGCACCCGCCAGTAAGGCATGCCGAACGCGTTAGAGCTCCTCGTCGTCGATCTCCGGTGCCAGCCCGGGTGGACCCGCGCTGACCAGTGCCTCGCGGCCACCACGCTGCCATTTCTCGTGCCAACGATGGACATTCTGCCGCGAGGTCTCCAGCAACCGCGCGACCTCGGCCTGCGGGAAGCCCCGCTCGAACAACTCGGCGGCGGCCATCCGCACCGACTCCATCGCGGCCCGATCCCGCCGCACCACTACACCCTGCTTGATCACCGACACAGCCAGCTGTGATCACACACGGCCGTCATCCTAGATCACGAAGGTCGGTAAGGGAGCGATCGAACCTGGCATCCGAATGTGCTGTGCGCCGAATGGGTCATACAACATCACGGCCTGGGCGCTCATGGCGTACTATGAATAAGTTTGGCATCCGTTGCATCGCCGCTAGTAGGGATGCTCTGCCCGTTGAGGGAGCCTTTTCGTGTTAAACAAGTATCGATTTACCCGACGTGCTGGTCTGAAGGCCGCGTTAGGTGCGGCCATCGCAGCGCCTCTTGTGAGTGCAGCTCTGCCTGCGCCGTCCGCATTGGGAGTCGAGAGCCAGAGCCCTCAACTGCAGATTGTGACGTACAACCTTGAAGGTCAGGGTACCAAGGGGCCAAAGTGGCGGAAGCGCAGGCCGGTGGCGAAGGCGATGTTACGGCAGGCACAGCCACATATTGTGGGCGCTCAGGAAGGCGCCACCTACACGCAGGTGAGCCATGTCGGCCGTGACCTTGGAGAGAATTACCGCTGGCTCGGCGAGGGTAGTAGGGGTGGCCGTAACGGTACGATCAATGCGATCTTCTACGACGTCCGCCGTCTGCAGGTCGTCGATCACAACACGTTTTGGCTCTCGGGCAAACCCAACACGGTCGGCTCGAACACGTGGGGCGGCCAGCACGTCCGTACGGCCACTTGGATCCTCTTCAAGGACAAGCAAGACGGGGGACGAGAATTCTACGTGCTCAACACCCACTTCGACAACGGACCCCAAAGCCAAGATGTACGCCTGAAGAGTGCCGCTCTCATCGGTGACTGGATCTCCAAGCGTCCCCCCTCCAGGCCATTTCTCGTGACCGGTGACTTCAACTCCGTCGCGCACAAGAATCCGGTCTACACCAGGCTGCTCAACCGTGGCGGACTCGTCGACACCTGGGACACCGCTGCCACGCGGGCCAACGAATACGGCACGCACTGCGGCCATCACAATAAACCACTCGTGCCGAACGGCGACCGCATCGACTGGATCCTCTCCGACCCTATGGTCACGACCGATCACACGGAGACCAATATCTTCACCAAGAACAACCTGCGCCCCAGCGACCACCTGCCCGTGCAGGCCTGGGTCCACCTACGATGAGCAGTGCGCTGTCTGGGGCGCGGCGTCATGACTCGTGCCCCACACGCTCTCTGGGAGAGCGGCCCGTGACAGCCGCTCACCCCCTGCGTGACGGCCGTGTTGGCCTCGACGAAGAGGGCTGGCGCGCAAGGCGGAAGAGGTCGTTCTTCGCGACCGATTTTGCCGCCCGGACGGCTCGGTCGACTGCGTCCGAGCCGTTCTTCCCTCATCCCTTCATGTTGCCGGGATGCCAGGCGGCGGCAGGTGCCGGCTGGCCGCAGTGGGGACAGCTGAGGCTGTTCAGCACGAAGCGAGCTGCCGGCAGGCGCTCGTAGCCCTCCCATTCGCAGTCGGGCTGCGAACAGCGGTATCGGACGACGAGCCCGCTGCGGTGGCTCGCGGGCAGGTCGTGGTGCTCGGAGCGGAGGGGATCCGACACGAGTTTGGGCACAGGCGGAGGCGGAGTGCGTCGGACGGGAGTTGACCCAACAGCTTGGCGAATTGTTCAAGGCCGAGTCCCTCGCGGTCCTCCGGGGAGAGTCGGGCGATGAGGTGGTGAAGACGTCCGCCGGGCGTGGCTAGCAGGTCGTGGACCGCGCACAGTACTTGGTGGACTGTCGTTTGGGGGATTGCGAGGCGCCTGGCGATCGCGCGTGTGGATCGTTCCTTCTCGGTGAGTTGGTCATGTGGTGGAAGGCCGGCGTGTTGTGCCACGATGTTGATCTGATCAGGGCCTAGCTGTAGGATTCGCAGCAGGTTTTCTCAGCTTGTGTTTTCGGTGATGCTGGATTCGAGGTCGACGGGTGTGGGATCTGCTCGATCGTAGATGGCCGGCAGCGCAATGTGGCGGTCGTCGTTTTCGTCGTCGGTCGTGGTCAAGCCCAGTCCGAGGCGTGATCCGCAGCCCCGTCATCCCCCAATGCTCCAGCCCTCTTGCTGGTGGTTGATCGGCGCGAGGATGCAGCAGAATGGAGACCATGAGCGAACACCAGTGAGCGTGTACCGACGCTGTAGACGAAGCCCTGGCGTCGTGGAGCGACGCCGTGCGACACGCTGAGCACGGCGAGACCGTTCCAGTCATTGCCCACGGTGAGCATGTCGCCGACGTGGTCCCCTCCGGCGAGCTCGATCGGTTGCGCGAGACGATCGAAGTACTGTCCGACGCCGAGGCCATCCAGGACCTCCTCGAAGGACTCGCCGACGTCGCCGCCGGCCGCCCCGTGTCGGGCCGCCGACCTGCAAGCACCCCTGGCCAACGAGTGAGCCACCTCAATGTTTCGGTTTCACGGGTCACGCCCGCGATGGTCCGCGAGGTGCTGGCTAGGGCGCGTGACCTGGCAGGGCTTTAACGTGGTGGGGCGAGACCACAGTCGATGCGCAGGTGCGTTGTGATCGTTTTCGGCTGCCATAGCCAGCGACTGGGGAGGTACGCGATCTTGGATGTCTATGAAGCGGTAACGAGCCGACGGGCGGTGCGCGGATTCACCGACGAGCCTGTGTCGAGGGAGGTGCTTGAGCATGTGCTGTCCGCCGCGGCTTGGTCGCCGTCCGGATCGAACATCCAGCCGTGGAACATCTACGTGCTGACCGGCGCGCTGCTGGCCGAGCTCAAGACGCGCGCCGTCGAGCGCGTGGCCCACGGTGACCCCTGGGACGAGCGGGAGTTCGAGATGTACCCGCCCGCGCTGAAGTCCCCGTACGGCGACCGCCGATCCGCCTTCGGCAAGGAGCGCTACAGCGCACTTGGCATTGCGCGCGAGGACTGGGAGGCGCGCCAGCGGGCGGCCATCGCCAACTGGAACTGTTTCGGCGCGCCCGCCGCCTTGTTCTGCTACATCGACCGCGACCTTGGCCGGCGCCAGTGGGCCGACGTCGGTATGTATCTGCAGAGCGTCATGGTGCTACTGCGCGCCGAAGGGCTGCACAGTTGCCCGCAGATGGCGTGGTCGCAGGTTCGCGAGACGGTCGCGGAGTCCTGTCACCCCCGGACGGGCTCATCCTCTTCTGTGGCATGTCGATCGGGTTCGAGGACGTCACGGGCACGGTGAGTCACGCCCGTACGGGCCGGGCGCCGCTCAACGAGACGGTCACGTTCGTCGAGAGTTAGCTAGCTGCGACCTGTCCAAAATCCCGAGGGTTCGCGTTCTGGCAACAAAGCACCTTCACCGGCAAGTTGCATTTCCCCAGTGTGCCGGTCAAGGACCGTGATGGTTTCAGTTCAGCGCGTGCGTACCGCACCGTCGTCCTACCCTGGCAAAGGGCAGGTGCACGCATCGCTGGCGCCATCGCGAACTTGGTGTGTGCCCGCGGTTTCGACATCAAGGGGGTGGCACCCTTGACCACACCTTCTGCCGACGAGCCTTCACAGGGCGCAGGCAACAGCGCGAAACCGAGCGAGACCCCCGTCCCGGAAGAGGCTGCGCCGCCCGCTCCCGCCGCGACTCCCTCCGAGGAGACGCGCGAAACTGACCACGGCGACGGCATATGCCCTGAACGAACCAGCATGCCGCCGGGGGAGGAGCCCACCGCGGAGCTCGGCGAGCCTGGTTCTGAGCCTTCGTACGGGTTTCCCGCTGGACTGTTGCGAGCTCTGGACCGGCATCGCCCCCCTGGTTTGGGGAAGTCGCGCTTGTGGCGAAGCCCGCTGCGCGGCCCCTGGCTTACCTCTGTCTTCGGTGCCGTGCTGCTAGTGGGCCTGCCCATCGTCATCGTCACGGGCCTTTTGTCGTACATCGCCTACGGACCGCAGTTCGGACAGGCGATACCCGCGAACGTGGGCTGGCTGCACCTGCCCTACTTCGACTGGCCCACCCGACCGTCGTGGCTTTATCGCCTCAATCAAGGGCTGCACGTTGGCCTGGGGCTGATTCTAATTCCGGTGGTACTGGCCAAGCTCTGGTCGGTGGTGCCGAGATTGTTCTCGTGGCCTCCTGCCCGATCCGTGGCAGAGGTCGTCGAACGGTTGTCGTTGCTGCTGCTCGTCGGCGGGATCTTGTTCGAGATCGTCACGGGCGTGCTCAACATCCAGTACGACTACGTCTTCGGGTTCAGCTTCTACACGGCACATTACCTCGGCGCGTGGGTGTTCCTGGGGGCGTTCGTGGTTCATGTGGCCGTGAAACTGCCCCGAATGGTCGGCGCGCTGCGGTCGCGTTCGTTCCGGGCGGAGATGCGCACTTCACACGCTCAGACTCGCCCGGAGCCCCAAGATGAGGATGGCCTGGTCGCCGCTGAGCCTGCCGAAGCCACGCTCAGCCGGCGCGGTGCGCTCGTCCTGGTGGGCGGCGGGGCGCTGTTGGTGGCCGTGGTGACCGCCGGACAATCGATCGGTGGCATCACCCGAGGCTCGGCTCTGCTGTTGCCTCGCGGTCGTTCCTACGGCCCGGGCCCGAACGATTTCCAGATCAACCGCACGGCGGCTGCCGCCGCGATCAACCCTGGAGATGTCGGTCAGGGCTGGCGAATAGCGCTCGACGGTCCACGGCCTATGGCGTTGGACCGGGCGAGCTTGCTCTCACTGCCGCAGCACGCGGTCACATTGCCGATCGCGTGCGTGGAGGGGTGGTCCACCGTCCAGGAATGGAGCGGAGTGCGGCTCCGGGACCTAGCGGCGCTCGTCGGCGTGCCGCAGCCACGCTGGGCGCACGTACGTTCAATGGAGGAAACCGGGGCGTTCAACCAGGCGACCCTGCAAACCAACCAGGTCACCGATCCCGACTCGCTACTTGCGTTGCGGGTCAACGGAGTCGACCTCTCGCTCGACCACGGTTACCCGGCACGGATCATCGTCCCCGCGCTGCCCGGTGTGCACAACACCAAATGGGTGCGATCGATCGAATTCCGGGGAGGCTGAGATGCCTCGTCTGCTTGCCCGCTGGATGCGCTTCTACGGCGCCGGTCCGCTGCATCTGGTGCTTCTGCTGGGCTGCTTCGCGCTCACCGGGTACGTCGTGTTCCAACTCCTGGCCGAGCCGCTGCTGATACGCATCGCCGTCTGGTTCGCCGCCGCGATCATCTTGCACGACTTGGTGCTGTTCCCGGTCTACGCCCTCGCCGACCGCGCGCTGACAAGCGTTGCGCACGTCAGGTCGCGAAACGCGACCCGATCCCGGGTATCACCGGTCAACTACATCCGAGTCCCGGTCTTGGCAAGCGGCCTGCTGCTCCTGCTGTTCTTGCCCGGCATCATCCAGCAAGGCGCCACGACGTACCTCGCGGCAACCGGACAGACCCAAGCGCCCTTCCTTACCCGCTGGGTCCTGATCACCGTCGGCCTGCTCGCCGCCAGCGCACTCCTCTACGGAACGCGCCTCGCGTACGCGCACCGCCAGGAGAAGCGGCAAGCCGAAAGCACCAACGAATCCGAAGCGGATGTTTGATCAGCACGGCCGCTGCCGGCGATGCTCAGCCTCCATGACGCCATGCGGGAGCCTGACGTGACGGTGATATTCAGGAGGCGTGGGACGAGGGCAACGCGGCGATGAAGTCTTCTGTGGTCAGGATTGCGTTGGCGTAGGTGGGCGCGTTGGTCTCCAGGGTGGCCTGCATCTCGGACCAGTCGAATCCGGCTGTGGCGTCCTTGATCAGGGTGACCTGGTAGCCGAGTTCCGCGCCGAAGCGGGCGGTGGTGTCGATGCAGGTGTTGACCCGCATACCGATGAGCACGATCTCGGTGATGCTGTGCTGCTTCAACAGCAGGTCCAGGTCGGTATTGGCGAATCCGCTCGAGCCCCAGTGTTCCTGGGCGAGTAGGTCCCACTTCAGGTCAGTCTGGAAGCCGCCCGCAAGAAACTTGCATCGCTGGATCGCTTGGCGCGCAACAACAATCGTATCGGCCCGGTGAACATCGGCATGCCGATCGTTCCTGGCTGATCGGACGCGGGCCGACGGTCGGATGGGTCAGCGCGGTACGAGTTTGAGCGTGGTGTCCCGTGCGGCGACCATCGGGTCGGTGTAGGTGGCGTTGTAGCGGCTGTACTTGGTGCGGTAGGCGGTGTCGACGCGGTCGTTGAGTTCGGTGTCGGCGATCTCGACGAAGGTGACGTTCTTGTCGACGCTGCCGCATCGGATGTGGCCCTCGTGGCTGGCCTGTGCGGCGCGGTACCAGGAGCCGGCGCGGCCTCGCCAGGAGCGCACGTAGAGGTCGTCGCCGTCGCGAACAACCCAGACCGGCACCGGGCTGCGCAGGGTTCCGTCGTCGCGCCGGGGCGCGATCTCCAGCTCGTCGGTGTGGTCGACGACGGTCAGTTCGTGAGTGGTCCAGGTCATCATCGGCTCCTGGTGGCGCTGTGTCAGGGGTGTTGGTGGGTGGCGGCGTACTGCTCGTCGGTGACGGGTTCGAGCCAGGTGGTGCCGTCGCCGTCGTGGGTGCCTTCGAGCATGGCGATGTGGCTCATGCAGGTGGTGTTGGTGCCGGCGTGCCAGTGTTCCTCGCCGGGCGGGGTCCACACGGTGTCGCCGGCGCGCATGCGGATGACCTGGCCGTCGCGGTTGACGACGTAGCCGACGCCTTCGGTGACGTGCAGGGTCTGCCCGTTGGCGTGGGAGTGCCAGTTGGTGCGGGCGCCGGGGGTGAACCGGACCAGCGAGGCGATCAGCCGGGACGGCGGTTGCGCTGTCTTGATCGGGGTGACGTAGACGTCGCCGGTGAACGCGGCGGCGGGGGCCTTGGCGGTGTCGTTGACGGGGGTAAGTTCCACGGGATTCTCCTCAATGAGTGGGTGTTCGTCATGGTTGGTTGTCAGCGGCCCGAGGGGGAACCGTCGGTGCTGGGCGAGATGGACTCGATGGTGGCCGGAGCATCCGGTGGGAGGTCGGCGAGCAGGTCGACGGCGGCGGGGTCGAGGGTGCCGAGGCGGATGAGGCGTTCGGAGTGCGGGAAGTCGCGGTAGAACAGTGCGAGGTTGCCCCAGGGGGCGTAGTAGGTGATGTCGCCCGCGTGTGCCTCGGTGCCGGCTGGGGCTTCGGTGGTGGTGAGGCGTCGCGGGAGGTCGGCGATGCGTTCGGTGCCGTGGAAGTCGGCGAGGGTGAGGTCGAGCGGGAGGAGCGCGGCGAACTCGCGGGCGGTGGGAGTGTCGTCGAGCGAGCCTTCGACCTCGGTGCCGCCGACACGGAGCCGGATATCCATGGTGGACGCTTTCCTGGTGGTGTTCGTGGGGTTCTCCGTGGACGTGGGCGACTCGGTGGTGGACGGCGTGCTGGGCCGGGTGTCCTCGTCCTGCCCATCGCACGCGGCGGTGAGCAGGACGAGAGGCAGCACGACCGGACCCAGCAGTGCTCGCACACCCCGGCGCCGGACCATGGTTATCCCCCTGTGCTCGTGGTCGTGCAGGTCACGGGCGAAGGAGCGTCTTGATGGCGCGGCGTTCGTCCATAGCTTTGTAGCCTTCGGCGACCTGGTCGAGCGGCAGTTCGAGGTCGAAGACCTTGCCGGGGTCGATCGCGCCGGTCTGGATGCGGTCGACGAGGTCGGGCAGGAACCGCCGCACCGGCGCTGGGCCGACGAGCAGCCGCGCGTGGGAGTAGAACAGTTCCTCGCCGGGAAGGGTGACGCCGTGAGCGACGCCGACGTAGCCGACCGCGCCGCCGGGGCGGGCCGACCGGATGGCCTGCATCATCGATTCCTGGGTGCCAACGGCTTCGATCACGCTGTGCGCGCCCAGGCCGCCGGTCAGCTCTTTGACCGCGGCCACGCCGGCATCACCGCGTTCGGTGACGATGTCGGTGGCGCCGAACTCGGTGGCCAGCTTCTGGCGTGGTTCGTGGCGGCTCATCGCGATGATCCGCTCCGCACCCAGCTGCTTGGCGGCCAGCACCGCGAGCAGGCCGACAGCGCCGTCGCCGACCACGGCTACTGTCTTGGCGGGTTGCACGTCGGCGGCGACGGCGCCGAACCAGCCGGTGCCCAGCACGTCGGAGGCGGCGAGCAGGCTCGGCACCAGGTCGTCGGAGGGCAGGTCGGGGGTGGCGACGAGGGTGCCGTCGGCGAGCGGGACCGCAGGTACTCGGCCTGCGCGCCGCCGGCGCCGACGAACTCGCGGTGCACGCAGGAGGTCTGGAACCCGGCCTGGCAGATCTCGCAGGTGTTGTCGGAGGCGAAGAACGAGCCGATGACGAACTGACCCGGCTTGATCGTGCTCACCTGGCTGCCGACTTCCTCGACTATGCCGACGTACTCGTGGCCCATCGGCGTCGGCGCGGTCCTCGAACCGGACGTCGCCGGGGGCGTGGATAACAGCTCCGCGCATGGCGTTGTGCTCCTTCTCGTGGTTGATGGGTTGCAGGTCAGCGGGCGGTGTAGCCGCCGTCGACCGGGAGGACGGCACCGACGACGAAGCTCGCGCCGGGGCTGCACAGCCACAGCACGGCCGCGGCCATCTCGTCCGCGGTGCCGAGCCGTCCGATCGGCTGGTCGGCGGCGGCCTGGGCGCGGTCGAGGTCGCCGGAGTCGAACATCGCCGTGACCATCGGGGTTTCGATAGTGCCGGGGCAGATGGCGTTGATGCGGATCCCGCGCGGCGCGTACTCCAGGGCCGCGCTGCGCGTGAGACCGATGACGCCGTGCTTGGAGGCGTGGTAGGCCGCCCGGCCGGGGAGACCGACCAGACCGCCGAGGGAGGAGCAGTTGACGATCGCACCCGAGCCCTGGCCCCGCATCTGGGCCAGTTCGTGTTTCATACATGCCCAGATGCCGCGCAGGTTGACACCGTTGACCCGGTCGAACATCTCCGCGGTCTCCTCGGCGGCGTCGGTCACCGGCGACTGGATGCCCGCGTTGTTGTAGGCCACGTCCAGGCGGCCGAACCGCTCGACCGTCGCGGCCACCGCAGCGGCGACCTGGTCCTCGTCGCGCACGTCGCAACGCACCGCCAGCACGTCGTGTCCGGCATCGGTCAGCTCGCGGTCGGCGGCCTGCAGCGCTGCTGCGTCCGCGTCGGCCAGGGTCACTGCCGCGCCGGCTTGCGCAAAGGCCCGCGCGGTGGCCAAGCCCATGCCCGAGCCGGCCCCGGTGACGAAGGCGACCTGCCCGGTGAAATCGTAAGTCGGGTTCACGAACTCCTGCCTCTCCATCCGGTGGCTACCCGCGGAAGACCTTCTTGGCCACGGCCAGCGCCGCCATCGCCTGCGGCCAGCCCGCGTAGAAGGCCAGGTGAGTGAGCGCTTCGATCAGCTCGGCCTCGGTGTTGCCGTTCTCCTTGGCCAGGCCCAGGTGGTAGACCAGCTGCTCGGTGTTGCCGTTGGTGGCCAGAGCGGCGACGGTGACCAGGCTGCGTTCCTTCGGCGTGAGCTCGGTGCGCTTCCACACCTCGCCGAACAGCACGTCGTCGGTGAAATGCACCAGCCCCGGTGCGAACTCGCCGAACATCTTCGCCGCCCCGGACGGCTCCTTAGCGGTGTTCTCGTCGGTCACGATTCCGTCCTTTCCGGACTGTCCTTTGTAGGTCCTCATTGTTCGAATGTCGTTCTAGCGGCGGGTGCGCAATCCCGCGACCGCGGTGACCGCGGCTGCCGCGGCGACGGCGGCGGCCAGCAGCAGGCTGACCTTCATCCCGGTGGCCATACCCGCCGGCGCGGCCAGTAATGCGCCGAACACGGCGACGGCGAGCGCGCCGCCGAGCTGGCGGCTGGTGTTGAGTACCCCGCTCGCGGTGCCGGCCTGGTGGCTGGGGACCGCGGCGAGCAGCACCGCGATCACCGGTGGGATGACCGTGGGCCCGCCCAGGCCGACCAGCACCATCAGCGCCGCTGTCACCCAGACGGGTGCACTGGCCGCGGTCAGGGCGACCGCCCCGAGGCCCAGCGTCATCAGGATCAGACCGGTCGCCACGACCGGCCGGGCGCCGGTGCGCTCGACCACCCGCGGCACGAGCGGGGTCAGCACAAGCCCGACCAGCATCATCGGCAGGAACACCACGCCGGTGCCCAGCGCCGACAGGCCCTGGTGCTGGAGAAGCAGGCTCATCACGAACGGCATGCCGTAGTAGCCGACCATGAACGCGAACCCGATCACCATCGCTGCCACCACCGTCCGGGTCCGGAACAGGGCCGGTGGCACCATCGGATGCGTCACCCGAGCCTGGAGCACCACGAACGCGACCAGTGCCACGACCGCGAGCCCGAAAGCCACCACCACCTGGGGATCGGTGAACCCGGCCCGGCCGGCCTCGATCGCCCCGAACACCAGCGCGGCCATCGCGACCGCCCCGGTGGCCTGCCCGGCCCAGTCGAACGGCACCCGCCGCCGCGCCGACCGCTCCGCCCGAGCCAGCAGCACCAGCGCCACCACACCGACGGGCACGTTGACCAGGAAGATCCACCGCCAGCTCACCTGGGTCAGCAGCCCGCCGGTCAGCGGCCCGGCCGAGGAGGCGATCGCGCCGCCCATCGCCCAGACCGCCACCGCACGAGCCCGTTTCACCGGATCGGGGTACGCCTGACCGATCAGCGCCATCGACGAGGGCATCACCACCGCGGCCGCGGCACCCTGCACCAGCCGGAACACCACCAGCAGCCCCAGCGACGGGGCGAGGCCGCAGGCCACCGAGGCGGCCACGAACAGGCCCACACCCCACCCGAACGCCCGTTTTGCCCCGATCCGGTCGGTCAACGACCCGGCCGAGAGCAGGAACGCGGCGAACGTCAGCGTGTAGCCGTCGACCACCCACTGCAACCCGGTGATCCCGCCGCCCAGCTCAGCTCGCATCGCGGGCAGGGCGACATTGACGATGACCGCGTCCAGGGTGACCACGAAGAACCCCAGCAACGCCGCCAGCAACGTCGCCGCAGCCCTGCCAGCGCCCGGCGCGGCGTCGTTCACTGGCTGGGAGATGGCTTGGGGTGCTGGTCCGGTGGTGTTCGAGGTGGTCACACCACGATGGAACGCTCACCTGCACGTATGCGGGAGGTCGCATCGTTCCGGGTTCTGTCAGAACCCCCCTCGTGACCAGGGCCGGTCGTACCGTGGAGGGCATGAGCGCCAAGAGCACCGACGTCCGCGACTTCCTGGTCACCCGCCGGGCCAAGATCACCCCGGAACAGGCCGGCCTGACCATCTACGGCGGCAACCGCCGGGTCCCGGGCCTGCGCCGCGAAGAGGTCGCGATGCTCGCCGGCGTGTCCGCCGACTACTACACCCGCCTGGAGAAGGGCAACCTCGCCGGCGTCTCCGACAGCGTCCTCGACGCCATCGCCGCCGCCCTCCAACTCGACGAGGCCGAACGCGTCTACCTGTTCGACCTCGCCCGCGCCGCCAACGCTGCCGGCCGCCCGCACACCCGCGCAGGCCAGCGGCGTCGTCCCCAGCAGCGGGTCAGCCCGATCGTGCAGCAAATCCTCGACTCGATGACCACCACCGCCGCGTTCGTCCGCAACGGCCGCCTGGACATCCTCGCCACCAACCCGCTCGCCCGCGCCCTGTACTCACCAGTCTTCGACAGCCCCACCCGCACCAGCGAACACACCCCACCCAACCTCGCCCGCTTCGGCTTCCTCGATCCCGCCGCCCACGACTTCTTCCCCGACTACGACCAGTCCTGCCACACCTCGGTCGCGATCCTGCGCACCGAAGCTGGCCGCGACCCTCACGACAAGGGCCTGTCCGACCTCATCGGCGAACTGTCCACCCGCAGCGAGGACTTCCGCACCCGCTGGGCCGCCCACGACGTCCGCCTGCATCGCACCGGCGTCAAATGCTTCCGCCACCCCGTCGTCGGCGAACTCACCCTCAACTTCGAAGCCATGCAACTCACCACCGACACCAGCCTCACCCTCACCGCCTACACAGCCCAACCCGACTCGTCCTCTGCGGAGTCACTCCAGCTCCTTGCCAGCTGGGCCGCGACCGAGATCAGCACCGCGTCCGGCAACCAATAGCTGGTGCGCGCCACCAACGCGCTGAACCCTCAACGTCCTTCAGAGCAGAGCATGTCCGCGTTTGATCCTCGACGCACTCTTCGTCGGGTTCGACCTAGCCCTCAAATAAGCGAGTCGGTCTCTGTGGGGCGGTGGTAGCCGAAATGATCACGTTGGCGTGAGCGTGGGATACGCCGATGAGTGGTGGGGGACGTTGTGGGGCTCGTATGGGCCGGTGTCGTGGCGCTCGGGTGGGTGCTGGGCGCCGATTTCGGGTTCGGGCAGGCGTTGTCGCCACCGCGGGTGCGCGGTGGTCGGGTGTGAAGTCTGGTAACCGGTGGTGGGTTAGCCGAAGCGGGTGCGTTCGATGGTGTTCCAGGTGCTGAAGAGTCGGTCCAGGCTGGGTTGGTAGCCGATGAGCCGGATGGTGATGCTGCGGGCGTGGCGGATGACCATGGCGGGGATGAGGATGATGTGGTGGAGGAAGCGGCGGAATTCCATGCGGATGTAGTCGCGCCGGTGGTGTTTTCGGTGCATCATCATCGCGAACCAGGATTTGATGTTCCACGCGAGCGCGGCGATGACCATGTAGGCCCAGTTGGAGATCAGGTCGTATAACGGTACCCGCAGGGCTTGGATGCCGGATTTGAGTTGTCCGATGATGTTTTCCTGATCGCAGCGGTCGCCTGCGCAGGCCACCACCTCGGCGGCGGTGAGGTCGGTGCGGGCGGTGATGTAGAAGAAGTAGCGGATCTCGTCGAACAGGACCTGTTCGCCGCGGGTTTTGCTGATGTTCTTGCGCACCGCGACCACTTGGTAGGGCCGCCGGCATTTGCCGGGCTGGTAGGTGAACTCGGCGACGTCCTCGTGGTTGAGTTCGAGGTTGACATACCCGCGTTCGGTGACGATCCGCTGCTTGTGGTTCTCCCTGCGGGCACGGGTCCCTCCGGTGCGCGGCTCGTAGGCGGCGGGCCGCTGCAGCCGGCTTCAGCAGGCCTCGTCGAGCGCTTCGGCGCGGGAGCGCAGCGCGGCGTTGTTGTCCATGCCGAAGACGAAGTCAACCTTCTCGGCCCAGCGGTCGAAGTGCGCGGTCAACGAGAAGTCGGTATCCCCGCGCAGGCACACCCGCTCGGCGTGCGGGGCCACCAACTCGATCGCCTTGTCGATCCACTGCGCCGCGCCCTGATGGCTGGGCGCGTTGCCGGGCCGGTTGACCAGATACAGCACTTCCTTGGTGTTGGCCAGCGACACGATCAGCGGCGCATACCCCCAGATTCCCTTGTAGGAAATGTCCATCCCGGCCTTGTGCTCCCCGCCGGTGGGCACGATCGTGCCGTCGACGTCGAGGTAGGCGATCGGACCCAGTAGGTCTCGTCCCCGACCCGTCCACAACTGCGGGCGCACCGCGTTGATCGCCTCCATCAACGCCACCACGTCATCCTTGGCGAACCGACGGCAGAAGTCCCCCGCCGTGGTCGGATCCGCCGATCAGGTCCGCGCCCAGCGCGTTCATGTAGGCGGTGTCATGCCGCAGCCGCTCGATGTCCTCCAGCCGGGTGCCGCCGCAGGCCACGTTGTAGGCGAGGTTCAACACGTGATCGGACTCATGGTAGGGCAGGTGCACCTTCAACAACGCCAGACTGTCGTTGATCCGCTCGGCCAAACCGAGCTTGGTCACCAGTCGGTGCACCGCCGCGATCCCGCCGAAGCACGTGGCGTCGACGTTCCCGCCGATCTCGTAGCTCACCGTGCCCGAGTGCAGCATCGGCTTGGACTGCGCGCCCCAGTGTCCCGCACGTGCATGCCGGGCCGCCACCTTGCGCCGTCGGCGTGCCGCGTTCCGCCGACTCTGCTCGTGCGGTATCTTCTTCACCACAAAGGCCTTTCCTCTTGGGATGCGTTGGAGTCGCAAACCCAAGCAGGATAAGGCCTTTGCCTTATCTCAGGCCGGATCTACCCACCCGACACGCTTGATGAAGGACTAGACACCCCGATGATCTCCCATCAAGGCCGCGCCCTCGTGCCGCGTGTCCAGCCTGCTCAGAAACCCGCCGCAGCCCTCAGATCAACCTTGCACACGCCCTGCGGACGGTATCGCCCTAATGTGGCCTCGGCAAAGCACTTGGTTCCGAAAAGGACACTCGTTTTGGTCAGCACGCAGACGGGGTGGCTGTTCTTGTGCCGGTAGCGTTTCGTCGCGCTCACCGTCCTCTTTGTGCCGTCTGGGAGATCAGCGAGCGCGGTGTCGCCGCGTGCGGCGTCGCCGGCGTAGGTGATGTCGGAATACCGCATGGACAGGCCCGGAGGACGCATTCTGGTGGCGTCAGGGTGCCATACCGGCCCGCCCCTGCGGAGTCTTGGGCGTTGGCACCGTGCGTCGAATCGTTGCTTCGGAGGAAGTCATCGAGCCGACGGTGCAGCGGACAACGAGGCTCCTGCCGAGTGCGTGGCACAGTGCCTCGTTGACGTGGACACAACGGCCTAGGATATCCAGCAGCGCTACCGGGACGGCACCCCGGTCCAGCAGCAGTGGCCAGTGCTCGGTCATCTTTCTGAGCTCGCTTCGATCAATCGCATCGGGTATTTGGATCTTTCCCGAAGCCTGTGTGGCGTTCCACTGCGTTACAAGGTGTGCGGTCGCGCGCGCCCGGCATCGTCCGTGAGCCCCACAACGGCGTCGAGGTCGGGTTCGTCGTCGTTGTCGACGACGACGTGTTGAGCGCCGGACCAGGCGCAGTCTTGGGTGCCTAGTCGTTGCCAGAAGGCGGGCCAGTCGGCGAGCTTGGCCTGGTCGCGCGGTAAAGCTCGTTGAATGAGGCGCGCTCGGACGGTCTCGGCGGAGGTCCGTACCTCGACCACGACGAGGGGTGTCCCCGTGGGCCAGGAGGCTCGGTCGGCGGAGGTGATCAAGAAGTCCGGGTCGCCGAGGTAGGCCGCGAATGGCGCGTCGAGGACGACGGGGAGTCCTAGTCGAAGGTTGTCTGCTGCGGTGGCGAACAGGGCTGCGTATTCGGCTGGCATGAGCCGTTCGATGTAGGTCGGGTCGTCTTCACGGCCTCCGGCCTGCCGTCCGGCCAGTTCGAGTGCTGCGTCCACGAGCTCGCCGGCTACGGAGTCCTTGTCCAAGTAGACCGCGCGGAGCTTGTGAGCGAGTTCCCGGGCGACATACGACTTTCCCGAACCCGCAGGCCCGATCGCGACGAAAGCCGGTGGTGGACCCAGGGGAACGTCAAAGTTTGTGATCTTGGTGTGAAGTCCTGAGTGCGTGGTGACGCGTGGTGTGTCTGGATGTGGGTGGTGGCCTTCTGCCTGCGATGATGCGGGTTACCACACCTTGATCATCGTCCTAACAGGAGGCCACCGGTGTCAGTGTCGCATGTCCAGGATTCGTGCTCGCCGATTGCTGGCGGGTTCGGTGCGTCCGTGGAGATCGGCATGGACGTCGGTGTTGCCGCGGTGGGCGGGTTGGTCGAGATGCTGAGTCGGGTGCCTGACCCGCGCAAGCCGCGCGGGGTTCGTCACCGGGTTGGTTCAGTGCTGGCGGTAACGGTGTTCGCAGCGCTGGCCGGGGCCGGTAACTTCCGGGAAGCGGGGGATCGTGCCGCGGACCTGCCGCAGGAGTTGTTGGTGTTGGCCGGCTGCCGTCGGCACCTGTTGACCGGGCGTTATGTCGCGCCCAGCGAATCGACGATTCGTCGGGTGGCGCACGATATCGATGCTGACGCCGCCGATGAGCAGGTGTGCCGGTGGCTGCGGGAGCAAGCTGCGGCTGCGGCCCTGGCCCGTGGCGTCGATGTGGCCGGGGGTGATGACCACGGACCAGAGGGACTGGTCGGTGTGGCCATGGATGGCAAGACCCTGCGGAACACGGTGGCGCCCGGCGATCCGGAAGGCAGCGAGGTGAAGCTGTTCTCGGCGATGCTGCACCGAGAAGCCGTCGTCATTGCTCAGTTGCGGGTTCCTGAGGGCACCAACGAGATCACCCAGGTGGCCGCGCTGCTCAAGGACATCGATCTGACCGGTGTGGTCGTCACCGGGGACGCCGCGCACGCCCAGCACACCACCGCCGCGTACCTGACCCAGGACCGGGGCGGCCACTACGCACTCACGGTGAAAGGCAACCAGCCCACCCTGCTCACCCAGATCGCCTCAGTGCTCCCGCCGGCCGCGCCGGGCACCGCGCATCACGCCGAAACCGACCGCAGCACAGGCAAGATCGTGCGCCGCCAGATCTGGGTCGCACCGGCCAACGATGTTGACTTTCCCGGTGCCGCACAAGTGTTTCGTATCCGCCGCGACACCTTCGACCACGCGGGTAACCACCTGACCAAGGAGGTCGTGCACGGCATCACCAGCCTGACCGCCGAACAAGCCGGCGCCGACCTGATCGCCCGGTTCGTCCGCCAACATTGGGGCATAGAGAACAAGATTCACTGGGTTCGAGACGTCGTCTACCGCGAAGACCACCAACACGCCTACACCGGAACAGGAGCCCAGGTCATGGCCACCCTCCGCAACCTCGCCCTCGGGCTATTACGCCTGGCCGGAATCACCCAGATCACCCGAACTCTGGAACGTATCGCCGCTGACCGAACCCGAATCATTCCGATCATCGCAGCCGCTACCAGCACAAACCGACTTTGACGATCTCCTGGTGGTGGACCGGGGGCCGGGTGCAGCGGGTCAGGCGCGGGCATCGGCCACCGCCTCGAGAAATGACCGGGCCGCCGCACGCACCGGGTGTTGTTCTGCGCTTTCTCGCAGTGCGGCCTTGGTGATGAAGCTTCCGACGCCAACGGCTGCGACTCCGGCGTCGAACCAGTCGCCCACGTTGTCCGGTGAAACACCACCAGCCGGGACCAAGGGGATGTGGCCGAGTGGTTCGAGCACGGCACGGGCGAAGTCGCGGTTGAGCACCGATGAGGGGAACAGCTTGACGAGATCGGCTCCTGCCGCGGCCGCTTGGACGATCTCCGTGGGTGTTGCCGCTCCGCAGATGCTGACGACCTGGTACCGGCCGGCGGTCTCGAGCATTCCGGGATCGAACTGGGGGCTGACCAGGAAACGCGCGCCGGCCTGAATGCTCGCGTAAGCCGATGCTGCGTCGAGCACGCTACCGGCGCCGACCTCGACCTCGGGGTGCTCCGAACTCAGCCGGCGAATCACGTCCAGGGCGCCCGGCGTCGTGAGTGTCACTTCGACCGCTCGAATGCCCCCTGCGATGGCCTCGCGCGCGACTGCGTAGGACGCCTCGGCGGTGGACAGGCGCACGATCAGCACGGTGCCGGTGTCGTGCACAGCGGTCAGGGTGCGCAGCTTGCGCATCAAGTCACCTCACGGGTGGGTCGGGGTGTGGGCGGTGTTGACAAACCTTAAGACCCTCTGCTTCGGTATTGCAACCGATTGCAGCAACCGATCTCAGCAATCGGTCTCATCGGCGACAGGCAGCAGAAATTGATCCACATCGAACTCGGGAGGCCCGCGGTGAGACGTCCGCGAACAGCGGTTCTGGGTGCTCGGCACTGGCACGTGCCCCTGTATCTCAGCGCCTGGGCGGACACTCACGATGTCGTGCAGGTCCAGGATGAGGAGCCTGACCAGATCACGGACATCGCCCGGCGTCTCGGCGCGCCGGTCTGCGGGGACGTCGAGGTGGCGCTGGACGCCGGGCCGTTGGACTTGGCCTACGTCTTCGGGCCACACGACCGCATGCTCGATACCTGCCTGGCCTTGGTCGAGCGCGGCGTCCCGTTCGTGGTGGAGAAGCCGGGCGGTCTGGGACCTGGAGACGTGGAGAGCGTTCGGGACGCGGCGAGCGCGGCAGGTGTCGCGGCGACCGTCCCGTTGGTTCAACGTGGCGGACCCGTGGATCGCGCCCTGTCCATGGCCGGCGCGCCGACGTACCAACGCGCGAGCTTCGTGGCGGGCCCGCCGGAGCGCTATCGAGAAGCGGGTTGCTCCTGGATGCTCCAGCCCGCCCGATCCGGTGGAGGGTGTCTGGTCAACCTGGGCCCGCACTTCGTCGACCTCTTCCTGCAGCGCAGTGGGGCTCGGCAGGTCGAGCTCGTGGCGGCCAACCTGTCCGCGAGCCTGCACGGCGCGGGCGTCGAGGATCACGCCACCCTGGTGCTCGCAGGTGACGACGGCAGTGAGGCGATCATCGAGGTCGGCTATGCCTTCCCGGCGAGCCCGATCAAGCGGTACTGCTCGTACACCAGCGTCGGCAGCAGGGGATACGTCGATGTGGGCACCTCGGGCCAAGTCGCGTTCACGCGTGCGTCGGACGGTGCCAGCGAGTCGAGCCTGATCGACGTGGACAGCGACCCGCTGTACGACGTGTTCGTCCGGCGGGTGGCCGACACCTGGGAAGACGGCTTCACGGGGCTGCCGACCTTGGGAGACCTCGGCGACACAATGAACCTCATCTGGGCCGCTTATGAGCGGTCGTCCATTTCGTCCGGGGAGGTCAGCCTTGGCTGAGTTGAGCATTGACGACGTCGCCGCCCGAGCGGGGGTCCACCGCTCCACGGTTTCTCGCGCCTTTTCAAGGCCGGAAGCGGTGAACGAGGCGACTCGGCAACACATCCTGGAGGTGGCTGCGAGCCTCGGTTACCGGATGAGTCCGTTGGCGCAGGCCTTGCGCCGCAAGGCGAGCAATCTCGTCCCGCTGATCGTCCCGGACATCACCAATCCTTTCTACGGCGAGCTGGCGAAGACCATGTCGGCGGCAGCGGCCGAGAAGGGTTACCAGTTGGTGTTGTGCGTGACCGGCGGTGAGGTGGCGCAGACGAACGCGTATCTGACGGCCTTGCAGGGGATGTACGCGCCCTTCGGGATCGTCGCACCGTCGACCAGCGTGGATCTCGATGAGCTGGAGAACGTCGCGCTCGGCAGCAAGGTCGTTGTCGTCGACCGCGTCGACGAGGCTCGCGTGCCGACCGTGACGGTGGACAGCGCTGAAGGCATCGCCCTCGCCGTGGACCACCTGCGTGGCCTGGGGCACCGGCGCATCGCCTACGTGTCCGGCATCTCGGGGACGTACACGTCCCGGGACCGACTGGCTGCGTACGAAGGGCTGGCCGCCGAGCTGGAGATGCCGGCGATGATCTTGGACGCCGGGGCGGGGCCGGAGGTCGGTGAGCGAGCCGCTGAGCGCTTCGTGGAAATGACTGCCGGTGAGCGTCCGACAGCGGTGATCGCGGCCAACGACATGGTCGCCTTCGCGTTCATCTCCGCTCTCGGCGCCAGAGGCGTGTCCGTTCCGGACGAGGTGTCGGTGATGGGCTTCGACGGTCTGGAGCTCGGTTCTCGCTTCAACCCGCGGCTGACCACCGTTCGCCAGCCCATCGCCGACATGGGGTTCATCGCGATCGACCTGGCCGAAAAGCTCCTCGAGGACGGGGAAGCACGACATGTCACTCTCGCCCCGGATTTGCTGATCCGCGCCTCGACCGCGGAGGCACCCCGATGAGTCTCCCCACCGGATTCCGGTACGTCGACCACGTCGCCTTCACGGTGCCCGACCTCGCCGAAGGGGTCGCCTTCTTCGTCGAGGCCCTGGGCGCTGAGGAGCTGTACCGCTCGGCGCGAGGGCCTGATGCCGAGTTCATGCCCGAGCACTTCGAGGTTCCAGCCGACGCTCGTCTGGAACTCGCGATGTTGCGCATGCCGCCCAACCTCAACGTGGAGCTGTTCCAGTGGTGGAGCGCGGACCAACGACGGGACCATCCCCGTCACTGCGATCTCGGTGGCCACCACCTGTGCTTCGCCGTGGAGGACGTCGACGCGGCCGTCACGCATCTTCAGGCCCACGGCGCCCGGGTCATGGGCGGCACCAAGGAGGTCGGTCCGGACAGCCCTGTCGTCGCCGGAAACCGGTGGACCTACCTGCGGGCGCCCTGGGGCCTGCTGCTCGAGCTCGTCGACCGGTCCCGAGTGCAGAACCCACCACCTCTGGTCGGCCCGACTAACTGGACCGACCCTTCTCGAACTGGAAAGGACCTGTAGTGCGGATCGCTGGCCACACCCTCGGCACACCCGAGCAGTCCGTCCCCGAGGCACTAGAACTCTTCGCCGCAGCAGGTTTGGACGGGGCGGAGGTCATCTACCAGGACGGCTACCGCAGCGGACTGCCGATCGGGGACGATGCTGCCGCGGACGAGGCGGCCCGAGTGGCGGACGATCTCGGTGTAGCGGTGGTGGGGCTTGCCCCGTACACCACGGGGATCAACCACGCGGATCCAGCGCAGCGCCGGGCCGCGCTCGATGAGCTGCGAGCGGCGGTGGACTGCGCTCATCGAGTGGGCGCGACCCGGATCCGGGTGTACGCGGGTTCCTGGGGAGCGGATCGTCAAGATCACGCCGGACATTGGGAGCGCCTGCGCTCCGGGCTTTCTGAGCTGGCGCCGCTGGCCGCCGACGCGGGTGTGCGCCTGTGCGTGGAGAACCACTTCGGAACCATGACGCAATCGGCCAGGGACACCGCTCGGCTGGTGCGCGAGGTGGATTCGCCTGCGATCCGGGTGCTGTACGACCAGGCGAACCTCACCTTCACCCACGACGAGGCGTGGCCGGAGGCGCTGCGGGAGCAGGGCGATCTGCTCGGGCACGTCCACGTGAAGGACCTCGTCTTCACCGATCCGGACGCTCCCTTCATCGCTTCCGAGACGGCTCGGGTGAAGGCGGAGGAGCGGGCCGTGCGCTCCCGCATTGTGGGCGAGGGCATCCTGCCCTGGTCAGACATCCTGCAGGCCGTCAAGCAGCACGGGTACGACGACGTTCTGAGCCTCGAGTACGAGTACCGCTGGCACCCGCAGGACCTCCTGCCTCCGGCGGATGGGTTCGCCCGGTCCGCTCGCGCGCTCCGTTCCCTCGTCGAAGAGGCCGTCGGCCTCGCGCCTGCGAAGGAGTCACGATGAGTCAGCCGCCGCTGCGCGTCGGTGTGGTCGGCGCCGGGAACATCGCGCACATCGCGCAGTTGCCCACCCTGGTGGAGCGCGACGACGTCGTGCTCGACGTCGTGGTGTCCCGGCGCGACGATCCGTCCGAATTGGTCCGTCGATGGGGGTTCTCCACGGCGGTTTCGACTGTCGAGCAAGCGCTCGAGCGCGACTTGGACGCGATGTTCGTCCTGACACCGAGGTCGGAGCACGTCCGCGGTGTCAGTCGTGCGTTGGAGGCGAACGTCGACGTCTTCTGCGAGAAACCCCTCGCGACCGCGACCGACGATGCCGAGCGGCTCGCCGACCTCGCCGACGAGCACGGCCGAGTGCTGATGGTGGGGTTCAACCGCAGGTTCGCGCCGACCTACGTCGCCGCTCGTGAGCAGTTCGGGGACACCGGTGCCGGCTTCTGCGTGGCGCAGAAGAACCGTCGCGGCAGCGAGTACCGCGCGACCTTCGAAAACGCCATCCACATGGTGGATCTCTTGCGCTGGTTCTGTCCGGGTGAGCCGGTGGACGTCTCCGCCCACGCCGCCGGTGACGACCCTTGGCAGGAGGACGGCGTCTCGGCCCTGGTGCGCTTCGCAGGTGGCGGTACGGGCGTCTTGATGGCGGCGCGGAACGCGGGTTCGTGGGCGGAAAAACTGGATGCCTACGGCGCGGAGCGCACCGCCGAGGTGGTGGCTCCGGACACGGTGACCCTGACCCGGGACGGTGTGAGCACCGCGCGCTCGATGAGTCCCGAGGCGTTCGGCTGGGCCACGGCGACGAAGACCTTCGGGTTCACCACCGCTGTGCACCACTTCCTCGACCGGGTCCGTGACCGCGCTACACCGCTGACGTCGGGGCGAGAGGCCGCGCGCACTCAGGCGCTCCTCGACCGGATCCTGCAGGCCGCCGGGCTGCCCACGGAAGAACAGGAGGGGCGGACGTGGTCCAGCCACGCGACGCGCTGACTCTCCAGGAACTTCGACTGGATTCTGCATCGCCGTGGCCAGTTTCCAGGAGATCAATTTTCAGAGTGGGCGTTCGGAACCGTCGACATCGTCGACCGCCCCACCCCGGTCGGCGGTGACCTGACCGCCGACCGTCCGCAAATCCATCCCTACCCGCACCGAGGAGCGCTCAATGGCGACCGCACGAAGAATGACCTCACCGGGGTCCCCATCGGCCACCAGCCAACCGGACGCCTCACCCCGCCGAAGGCCGTTCAACGTGCTGGCGGGCACCATCGGCCATTTCGTCGAGTGGTACGACTGGTACATCTACGGCCTGCTGGCCGCCGTGTTCGCAAGCCAGATCTTTCCGGGTGGCACCGCGCTCACGTCGCTGGTCAGCGCCCTGATCACCTACGCCGTCGGGTTCGTGGTGCGACCGCTGAGCGGCCTGATCATCTCGCCGCTGGCGGACCGCTACGGTCGACGCGTCGTCCTGGCCACGACCATCGGTGGTATGGCGGTCGGCAGCCTGGTCATCGCGCTCACGCCGCCGTTCGCCGTCATCGGCTACGCGGCGCCGCTGTTGTTCCTGTTCGCTCGCGTGCTGCAGGGGATCTCGGCCGGCAGTGAGATCCAGAGCGCCATCGCCTACATGGTGGAGAACGGCTCGACCAACCGGCGCGGGCTGTTCGGCTCTCTGTCGAATGTGGCCAGCGGACTGGCGACGTTGGCCGCCACCGGTGTCGCGGCGATTGTCACCTCGACGTTGGACAGCCATGATCTGGCGACCTGGGGCTGGCGCATCCCGTTCGCCATCGGCGGCGTTCTCGGCGTCGTGGGTTTGTTGCTGCGGTCGCACGCCGACGAATCCCCGGAGTTCGCGGCGGATGTCAATGGCTCCACCGGCGGTCGGCGGCCGGCCGCGTCGCGACTGCGGGAACTGTTGCGCAATCACCCCAAGGCACTGCTGCAAACCGCGGCTCTCTCGGCCCCGGCAGTCGCCTACTACACATGGGCCACCTTCCTGCCCACCTATGCGCACCTGACTACCGGGCGTGAGCTGGGCTCCACCTTGACCGGGAACGTCATCGGGCTGGCCCTTCTGGTGATCATCGTGCCGCTGTGCGGCGCCCTGTCCGACCGCCTCGGCCGGCGCAAGCTGTTCCCCATCGTCGGGGCGGGCGGCATGGTGGTGCTCTTCTATCCGCTGCTGATGTTGTTGCAGCAGCCTGGTTTCGGCGTGTACGTGATCGTGACCGCCTCAGGCTGGGTGGTCCTGGCGATCTGGCAATCCGTCTACCCGACGATCCAGGCCGAACTGTTCCCCGCGGCCGTTCGCGTGTCCGGCATCGGTGTGGCCCACCAGATCGTGATCGCTGCGCTCGGCGGGACGGCCCCACTCATCGCCAGTGCTTTCGTCGACGCGGGACACCCCATGGGCGTGGCGGTGTACATGACGATCGTCGTCCTGCTCTGCCTCGTCGTGTACATGACGCTGCCGGAGACGGGCAACTCCGGGACGCACACCACCGCTGCAGCGCAGAGCTCCACGTCGAAGGAGGACACCCGATGACCGCCCCGTCCCGGGTCGCGTTGGTCACCGGGTCCAGCGGAGGCATCGGCGCGGCCACCGCCGAACGCTTGCACGCATCGGGCGCGGTGGTGATCGGCTGCGACCGCACGACACCAGGCGGCCGCCCACCATGGCTCGCCGACTTCCGTGAGCTCGACATCACCGATGAGCAGGCCGTGCAAGCCACCGTGGCCGGGGTCCAGGAGGACTACGGGGCGATCGACGTCCTGGTGCACGCCGCCGGAATTCTCGGCAACGTGCCGGACCTGCTCACGACGCCGAGCACCGAGTTCGCCCGGGTGATGGCGATCAACGCCACGGGAGCCTTCTCCGTGCTGCGCGAAGTCGGACTGGTCATGCAGAACCAGCGCTCCGGATCCATCGTCGCTGTCGCCTCGGTCGCCGCGAAGGAGGCCCGTCACGCGTACGTGCCGTACAACGCCAGCAAAGCGGCCGTGTTGAACGTGTGCTGGTCACTGGCTTTGACACTCGGTCCCGACAACGTGTCGGTCAACTGCGTGTGTCCCGGACCGGTCAACACCGCCATGTGGGACCAGCTCGCCACCCGCGCTGGCGGAGGCGACCCGGAGGGGAACCAGCGCGCCCGCCAAGCTCGGGCTGCGCAGATCCCGATGGGCCGGTTCGCCGAGCCGGAGGAGGTGGCGGAGACCATCGCCTTCCTCAGCGACCCAGCAAACCGTTACCTGACCGGTTTGACCCTGGACGTCGCCGGCGGCGCCCGGCTGGGAATGGGCAGCTGAGGGACCGACTCCGCACTGTGGCGCCGGTGAAGTCGATCCCTGCCGCCGCGGAGTTGGCGTGGACTTACCGAGCAGAGGTCCACACGCTGACCCTCCGGGAGCCTCGACCAGCTCCTCCAACACTGCGACGTGATCACGGGTTTGCCTCGGTGGTCTTGCCTCGGTTTGGTGGACACCTGATCTCTTGGGACGCTTGTCCTTGGAAGGAGTGTCCACGCAGTGCCGAACTACCCGTATGAGTTCCGCCGTCAGATGGTGGAGCAGGTGCGCGCCGGGCGGTCGCCTGGATCCGGGCGTGTGCCCGGCGGTATTTGTCCAGGCACAGCGGGATGAAGTTGCTGCGGCCGACCTCACCCATGAGCAGGTGCAGCCGGCGCAACACCGGCTCCAGCTCCGGCGGGCAGGCGACGTAGCCCGATATCATCGGCCACAGGGCGCCGACCGGTTCGTCCGGATAGTGCTCGGTGAGGAAGAACAGACCGAGCTCGACGGAGAAGAACTCCTTCGGTGAGATGTCTTTCGGCAGCCACGGAACAGCGAGACCGACTTCTATAGCCGGCGTCGTCGCTGAGGTTTCGCAGTTATTGATGCGCAGGGCAAATATGTGATGTCAGGCGGCGTAGCGGACTTCGGGTTTGCCGAAGTAGGAGCGAACTCGGTCGGGCAGCTTCTGGAGTCGGTGGAGGAAGGAGCGGACCCCTGTTTCCAGCTCGTCGCGGGTTTTCGGTGCTGTGCCGGTGGACACGGCAGTGCTGCGGCTTGCGTGGCGAGCTGGAGGGCTTGGGCCGGGGTGACCCAGAGTTGTTTGGTGCGTTTGGCGCGGTGGCGTTTTCCTCGGCGGTTCGGGCGGATGGGGTTGGCGGTGATGAGTTCTTCGTCGGCGGCGTCGGCCAGCATCATGGACAGTACTTTGGTCATCGTGGTGATGGTGGCTTCGGCGTAACCGTTGGAGCGGATTTTCTTTTTCCATTTGGCCACGCCGATGCCGGTGATGTCGGTCAGGGCGGATTCTCCCCAGCGTGGCAGGATGTGGTTGTTGAGCAGGCTGCGGTATTGGGTCTCGGTGTTGTCCGAGACGTCGAGCGCGTCGAGCCAGTCCGTGCTCCATTCGGTTAGGGTGATCTGGCCGGCTGCGGGGTCGATCCAGGTTCCTTGCCGCTGTTCGGTTTCCAGGGTGTCGGCGTAGGCGTCTGCGGATTTCTTGCTGGTGAACCCGGGGATTGAGCCTAGCCGGAGTTTCCGGCTTTGATCGTTGATGAGGGTCATTTGTGCTGGTCGGTCCTGGTTTTTGCGGGTGTTGGGTGTATTACCCACGTGTGTGTTGGGGCTGGTCAGCGGGTTGGTGCGTAACGGTCGAGGGCGAAGAGGTTGTAGAGGGTTTGCTGGGTGGGGTTGCGGTCGGTGAGGATACGTTGGGCGCGGGGACGGCCTTTGCCGCCGTCGTGGTGCAGCAGCACGGTTTCTTCGATGCCGGCGAGCTCGGCCAGTAGTGCACGCACTGACAGGTGCAGGCCGGCTTGCCCGGCCTGGCGGCGCATCAGGTGAGCGATGGCCAGCGCGAGGACGCAGTAGAAGACATGCACCCGGATCTTGGAGTCGGTCCAGTGGTGCATCGGGGAGAACGACACCACGTGGGGATCCTTCATCTGGCGGAACCCGGACTCGACCTCGGACTGGGAGCGGTAGGCGGCGACCACGTCGGCGACGGTCCACTCGACACGGTTGGTGAACAGGACCCGCTTGCCGAAGAGACGGTTCTCCAGGCGTTTGCGGGCTTTCTGATTGGTGCGCCAGGACAGGCGGAACTCGGTCGGCGTGTCCCCGGTCAGGGTGGTGGTGATGACCTCGCTCACCCAGCGGGGCCGGCAGATCGCGGCGATCTCGGCTTCGACGGCGGTGCGGTCGCGGCGGGTCTTGCCGCGCGCCAGCTTCGCTTGCAGCTCGGTAAGGCGGCGACGGGCCTTGGCGAGAGTCTGGTCGAACCCGCGGGCCTATTTATCGTGCAGGGTCGGCGAGTGTGTCAGCACCGCGCGCCGCCGCACGCCCAATGCGGTCACTTCCGTGTCGACACACCGCACGCCGGGATACCGATCGTCGTCGACTGGGCTGTAACGGGTCTTGGGAATCGCGAGCAGGTCTGGATGGTCACTCGGTGGCAGCGACCCGACGAACCCGATCCCGGCGTCCTCGACGAGGGTGTGGTTGTCGCACGAGTTCTCTCCGGCGTCGTAGACCACGGTCAACGATTCGACCTGCGCGGTCAACTCCTGGTAGCGGGCCAGCAGTTCGTCGACGACCGCGGAGAATTGGGTGACATCCGGTCGCTCCCCGCCGTATGCGTGCGACACGATCGGGATTCCCCCGTCGCGGGTCACCACCAGGCCCAGCCCGACCAGACGCAGGTCCGTGCGTTTCTGCTTGGCCTTACCGCGTTGCGCGATCGGCGCACGCTCGTTACCGGAATCGGTGAACGTGGCGAAGTTGGTCATGTCCAGCACCAGCCCGGACAGGTCCAGTCCGAACTCGGTGACCATCCGCCGCCCCAGTTCGGCCTCGATCCGGCGCAGGCCGTCCTCGTCGAGCCGGTCCATCGCCTCCCAGAACCGGCGGTGGTCCAACGCGCCCTCTGCGACCTTCACCCAGCGTGGACCGGCCGTGCCCGCCCACCAGTCCGCGAAGGCCGCCTTCGAACACGGCGCGACGACCCGGTTGGCCGTGGCCAACGCCAGGTAGGTGCCCACCGAAGCGCCTGCATGCGCACGGCGGGGCGCGACCGCATCGATGATCCCGACCACGTCCAGGCGTTCCAGCACCGACCACACCGCAGCCAGGTCCCCGAACCGTTTGTGCTGGCTACGCACCGGTTCACCACCCCCCTGCCCGGACAACTTGCCCATCACCTCCTCAGCGGTACCCAGGTACTCCTGGGACACGATCCGCGGCTTGCCGTCCACCCGCGCGGACTCCACCAAGTAGTAGTACGTGTGCTTCCCACGGCGTTTACCCACGATGGACGGCATATATGGGTAATACACCAGTCAGGGCTGAAATCCAAGCACCACAACGGAAGACACGCCGATCAATCACGAAACCCGGAAACTCCGGCTAGGGTTCCGTCGTCTTTCCAGTACCGCACCCGCCAGGAGGCTTTTCCTCGTTTTTCTGACCAGGCCATGATCTACCTCGTTGATGAGCGTTCCGATTTGTTTTGACGAACAGATGGACGCTCGTGTCGGATCAGAGAGCCAGTGATGATCCCGGTGGTTCACCTATCCGGGTAGTCGCTGGTCTGTTATCTCGTTTTTCGTGGTCGGCCGCGCCTGGTGCGGGTGGAATGGGTGCCGGAGTCAACGATTTCGCGGAGATTCGAGGCCGAGAAGCGCAGGTGCCGGCCGATGAAGGTGCAGGGGATGGAGCGAGTTCCGGCTTTCCGGCGCAGCCATGATTCCTTGACCGTGAGCAGTGCTGCCGCTTCGGCGGGGGTATACAACTGTGGCGTGCCGTTGTGTGTTTCATCGGGACCGTGTGCGGAAGTGCCGGGGGCCGGTGGCGTCGCGGAGGGGTTTGCACGTCGCGTCGGGGAACGTCGGTTGTCCACCGTGCTATTCCTGGTCCTTGTGTCGGCTTCGATCGTGATCATGCCGCCAACGCACCTGATACCCCTCGCACTGGATATGAATCCCAACGCCGACCACGCCCCGCGCCGACGAACGAAGTACGCCGACGAAACATCGCCACCCGCCAGCGGAAAGCAGGCAACACCTCCGGCCAGCCGTGAGAGCCTCTAACCGGCGGAACCGGGCGAGTCGTGGGGTAAAAGAGTGTCCGAATCGAACACGTGTCCCTCTCTATGCGATGTGGGCAGTCGTGATCACCAGTCGTACCGCTGGCGGCGGCAGGCGCCGCGGCGCAGGCTCACGGAATGGCAGCCTTATCGCAGGTGCCCGCGTGGGTTCTCCGCGGGCCGATGCTGCCCACTGCGGGGCCTCCGCCTGAGGGGCCGGGCTGGGCTGTGGAGATCAAATGGGACGGGATGCGCGCGCTGGTGGTCGCTGGGCCGGAGGGTGTCCGGGTGATCAACCGCTCGGGCCGGGAGGTGTCGAGCTCGTTTCCCGAGATAGGAGTCCTCGCGCATGTCATGGGCTCGCGGTGCGTTGTCTATGCCACCAACACCGTCCTTGCCGCCCACGTCGCCGGAGGCTGCCGGCACACCCAGGGGATGACGACGCGGGACATCAAGGAGCACTTGTCGGAAGTGTATGGCGCGGATGTGTCCCCGGCGTTGATCTCGCAGGTGACCGATGTCGTGTCGGACGGCCGGGTCGTGCTTGCCATAGCCCAGGTGAGCGTCCATCTCAGCCTCCAGCGACGACTCCAGCACAATCTTGGTCAACTGCTGCATCAGCCCGCCCTCACCACTGACGGCCACCCCATCAGCCTGAGCACGCTTGACCAGTTCGGTCACCACCTGCCGATTCACCACCGGCGAAACCTGCTGCTCCGACGGGTTCCTGCTCTGATCAGTCACCACCTCCACTATGGGCAGTTACACCGCAAAAATGGCTCTGCCTCACTTTTCGTGAAGCGGTCATCGTCCCTGTTGCGGTTCGGATGTGATGGCTCGTGATGTTGCAGGTGAGGCACAGCAAGTCGTGAGGGCGCAGCTGCGGTTTCACGGAAATTGGGACAGAGCCGCAAAAATTACAGTCCCGACCACGACCAACAGAGGGCCGTGTTCGGCGAGCTTGTCGAACACGGCCCGCAACTTGGGTACGCTGGTGGGCCGGGGTGCATCGTGCAGGCTCTTTCCGGTCGGGGCCAGGCCCGCGGCATGGCGGTCGCCCGTGCCGACGTCCACGTCGAGGAACATGCCATACGTGCTGGTCATGCACCAGCTACTTCGCGTTCTGCGAGAGCTGGTCACCGGTCGGGCATCGAAGGCTGTCACGGACAGGCATCTCTCGCATACACCGCCAGGGAGACAGTAGACCGGGCGGGCAGGTTGTGCCT
This sequence comes from Saccharopolyspora pogona, assembly GCF_014697215.1. Classification (GTDB taxonomy): domain Bacteria; phylum Actinomycetota; class Actinomycetes; order Mycobacteriales; family Pseudonocardiaceae; genus Saccharopolyspora; species Saccharopolyspora hattusasensis. The sequence continues at coordinate 2,719,796 of NZ_CP031142.1, read as the reverse complement.
GACCTTCGGGTAAGCGGCTTGGAGACGGAGTGCGGCGGGCTCATACTTCGCTGGAGATGGTTTAGCGAGTGACGGACGGAGCGGCATGAACGAGCTCGCGGAGCGGGCACGCTCCTGGTTGCACGACACTTATGGGCAGCGTGTGGCGTTGAGGGGTGAGGAGTCGATCCTCTCGGCGGAGCGGGTGGCGTTCTTCGGTTGCCGCTACGTGGAATCTGACGAGCCGATGTTGGCGGCGACGATCTGCGTGCCTCTGGACGGGAAAGCCGGGGTTGATGCCACCGCGGGAACCCGCGCAGGCTGCGTGGTTCGGCCCGATGGTGGCCGAGCTTGGACCTGTGGTTGGTGTTAGCGTTCATGAGCATTGGTTCGGGTTTTGGAGGAGATCGCTTCTTTTCCCGCGCAAACCCAGGTACTGGTGTGGTTGCGCAGGAGGGATACCCGGGGCCGGGAGAGTGTCGGGCACCTGTTGGTGGCTGTGAACGCTACCGATGGTGTTCGGCTGTTTGGCCCGATGGATGGGCGTGCTCAGCCGCTCATCGAAACCGCACCGTTCGAGCTCCGGGTCATGCGCTTTGGCTCGTGAGTACGAATACGTGCTGTAGTTCCCCTGTCACTCGCGAGCATATCCGTCGAAAGCGACGTCTTCATGGATTCGAGTGGCGTGGTGAACCTTGCTGCTTGAAGGAGCCGTGTTCTCGTTGTGAGAGGCGTGTTGTGGTTCGGGTGCCGGGCGGCTGAGGTCGCCTGGCTATCGGGTTTTTGTGCGTCACCGCGCCGGTGGATCCAAGGGCTGATTCCCGTATACATCGTTGCTGCCATGTGTTGTGGCGGCGTTGGGGTTGGGTGGTTGTGATGTTTTCTTCGATCATGGTGCCGGAGGGGGTGAGGCGGCTTTTTCAGGTGTTGACGGGTGAGGATATGACGGATGCGGATGAGGGTGGGTTGTTCGCGGTGGCGGATGCGTTGGAGTCGGGTGCGGTGGGGGTGGGGGAGGTAGGGCCGTTTTTGGCGGAATTGGTGGCGAAGGTGCGGACGGAGTTTTCGGGAAAGGCGGCGGACCGGTTCGCGGGGGGTTTGGAGATTTTCGATGGGTTGCTGGCCTCGGGTGAGGGGGCGTTGCGGGAGTTGGCGGTGTTCGTGCGGGATCTGGCGCGGCAGGTGCGGTATTTGAAGTTGGTGACGATTTATGGTTTGGAATTGCTGGTTTTTGAGATGGCATGGGCGGTGTATTGGGCGGGGGCGACCGGTGGCGCGTCGATGGCGTGGCTGGCGGCGCGGATGGCGGTGATGCGGTTTTTGTTGTCGCGGTGGTGGGGCCAGTTGTTTATGCGGTTGGCGATGGCGGCGGCCGGTGGTGTGGCGTTCAACGTGGTACCGGATCTGCAGGCCCAGTTGCAGATGCTGGGTGAGAAGTCGGCTGAGAAGTGGGACGGGAAGCTCACCGAGCAGGCGGCGGGAATGGGGGCGTTCTCGGCGTTGGTGTCGCTGCCGTTGTCGGCGGTAGGCGGCCTGGTCAGTAACGCGTTGACGAAGGTGCTGGTGCGGGGGCTGGGCGATGAGGTGGACGAGAAGATTCTGGAGGCGGCGGCAAAGAAAGCGGTGGCCGAGCACGCGGAGAAGTATCCGGTGTCGGCGATGGCGAAGTTCGCGGATGCGGTGGGGGAGCACCTGGATCATTACGCGGGGATGTCGGTGCGGGGCATGTGGTCGGCGCGGTTCGGCAGCGGGATAGGGGAGGCGTTGTCCGAGGGCTTGGGCGAGTTGTTCGGCGAGGTGGGGTATCTAGCGGCCTCGGGCCAGGAGGTGACCTGGAACCCGTTCTCGGTGACGGCGGGCGTGTTCGAGTCGGTGTTTAGCGGTGTGGGCAATCTTGCGGGGTTGGCGTGGCGGGGCAAGCTGCACCCGGAAGGCCCGAGCCCCTACCTCGACGACACCAGCCGGCGTCAGGACACCACCACCGAGGGTGGCGGGTTCGACGGGGAGAAGACCCCGCTGCTGGGGATAGGGCCTGGGTCGCAGACAGGGGATACCCCTGGCTCCCCGGACAAGGACAACACGCTCGATTCCTCCGATTCCTCCGATTCCTCGGATGCCTCGGATGTGTCTGATGTGGACTCTGTTTTCTCGGTATCGGATACCGGGTCGGTGGATTCGGCTGCGGTGCCGGTGTCCTCTGGTGATGACCTGGTGGTGTCCGGTTCCCCTCCGGTGTCTGCTGTTGTGGGCGGCACGGACGGTAAGAGGGGCGCCGATGACAGTGTGCCGGGCGAGAAGCCGGCTCGTGGTGTTCCGGAGGTGCCCGGTTCCAGGCAGGACCGGCCAGGCGCACCGCTGCCGGCACATTCCGACGGGGTAGTGGGTTCTGGGCAGGATCGGTCAGGGACGCCGCTGCCGGGGTATTCCGATGAGGTGGTGGGTTCTGGGCAGGATCGGTCGGGGACGCCGCTGCCGGGGTATTCCGATGAGGTGGTGGGTTCTGGGCGGGACCGGTCGGGGACGCCGCTGCCGGCGTATTCCGATGGGGTAGTGGGTTCCGGGCAGGATCGATCGGGGACGCCGCCGCCGGCGTACCGTCCGGTTGCCGGTGGCGATCAGGTGCCCGGAGGGCATGGTGTGGATGTGCCCGGGAACCGGCCGCTGGAGGTGCTTACCTCCCAGACCCCGGACTCACCGGCGGTGACCCCACATGCTTCGGGTGCGCCCGCGGATACCGCGCTACCGGAGACTGGCAGGTCCGGGTCTGTCGTGGACTCCGACAGTGGTGTGGTGTCCCCGGAGCATGGGTCCTCGCCGGGTGGCTGGACCGGCCGCGATGCGGATTCCCATGTGGACTCGGTCGCGGCGCATGGGGATTCGCATCGCGTGGATGGGGCTGCGGTGTCGCCGGATTCGGCGATGGTGCCGACAGGTGGGTCGCAGGCGGACCCGTATCTGCGGCAGGACCCGGCGGCGGCCTTGCCTGCGGGCTTGCCGGTGGACACGGTGCGGGTGCCGGTGCCCGCGAATGTGGTTGCTGGTGGCGGGTTGGCGGAGTTCGTGCGGGGCGATGTGGCGGATTCCACGGGCGGGCCTGTGCTGCTGGTGTCCCCAGGCAATTCGACTGCGGGTGTGGTGGTATCGCCTGGTCAGGGTTCGGCCCTGGCGCAGGGTATGGGGCGTGATGTTGTCGCGATGACGCCGGGACAGGGCGGGCGCACACCGCAGTGGACGGTATTCGGTACGGATGGATCGGCTAGGCCGCTGGCCGGGTCCACTGCTGCGGTGCCGGCCGGCGGGCACGGGGGCCTGACCGGTCTGGCGGACGCCTCGACTGCTGTTCCGGTTGGTCCGGCAGCGTCGGGAAGAGCGCCGGTGGGGCAGTGGTCGGGCACGGATCTGCGCGGCGAGATCGATCGGGCGAGGGATGGGCGCCGGTCTGGTGATGACGAGTCGGCGGCGCGGCGGATTGTGCAGGGCACGCATGACATCGCGGGGCTGGCTCGTGGGGATGCTGCCGTGTCGCTGGAGGATGTGGTGGCGCTGGTCGCGGCCAAGCACCACGAACTCGGCGATGATCACCAGGACCAGGTCGTGGAGTTTTCCCGGGCGTTGGCGGACAGGCTGGGCACGCGGGGCAGCGGACTGGCCGTCCAGGCCGGGGCAGGGCCGGAGGGTCACACAGCGGGCGGCGGTGCGTCGGGTTCTTCGTCGGGTGCTGTGCCGCGCTATGTGGAGGGAGCAGACCCGGCCCCGGTGATTGAACAGAAGGCAAGGCGAAATGCAAGGGACCGCAGGAGGAGGGCCCGTAATAAGGCGGCGCAGCGTGAGCTGCGTGAGCAGTTGGAGGAGTCGCTGGGGAAGCTTAAGGCTGACCAGGCTTCGTTGGAGGCGTTGCCGGGGTGGGATGGGGCGGATGCGGGTTTGCGGAGGCAGTGGGAGGCGCTGCAGGAGAGTATCGCGCCGGTGCAGGCGGAGTTCGACAAGATTGCGGCGAAAGATAAGCGGTTGCATGACCAGGACTTGGCACGTGTGCGTCGGTATCAGCAGAGAAAGGCTGCGCAGAGTCAGGCTGCGTGGTTGGGCGGGGGAGGTGCTTCGTCTGCTGGCGAGCCCGCTCAGGTAGCGGGGTGGTCAGGGGCGTTTGCGGCGGCCGAGCTGAGTGCGTTGATCACTAACGCGGAGGCTGGGTTGAAGACGATGCGCGATGAGCGGTGGCCAGTTTACGCAGGCGGGGTGGATGTAGGCGTAGACGGTCTGATCGCTGATATGCGGGCGCGCGAGGAGGGCGTGGGAGTTTTCGGGGGCGATGACGGTCTCCGGAGTGTGTTGGCTCATTACATGTTGAGTCATCCGGGAGATGGGGTCGGCATGGTGGAGTTGGAGGAAAGGCTTCATGAGTTGACGGCCGCGGCGCAGTTGCATGTGTGGGCGGGGATCGCGGGTCTTGATGCTGTGGCCCGGTTGTTGGCTGATGCGGACGGGATTTTGGGGCCGCTGAGCGTGTCGGGGCGGTTCCGGAATGTGCTGGCGCACTGGTTGGGCGAGCACCCGGGCGACTGGCAGGGCGCCCAAGTGGTGCGAGGCGAACTGGCCGATTCCCTGTCCGGTGACCCCGACCTTGGCATGGCGAGGAGTGGTTTGACTCGCGACGCGCTCGAGAAGGTGAGAGCGGAAGAGGAACGTTGGCAGGCAGATCGTGCTGGGAACCAGGCGGAGGCTGGGGCCGTTGCTGCCCCGATGGTGCGCGGGGGCGTTGTTGATCCAGGGCTGAGCGTTATTCATCAGTTTAATTCGGTAAAGCGGACGTTCGCGGAGGCCGGTAGGGCGTTGCGGCAGTTGGCCGACGAACACGATCAAGGTGCCGTGGACCGTTTGTACACTCTGGCGGAGAAGGTCTTGGGGCCCCTTCACGAGTCGCAGCCCTTCCGGGATGTGATGGCACACGAGTTGATGAAGAACCCGCGGGATGATCAGCAGTTGCAGCAGTTGATGACGAACCCGCAGGCTGATCGGCAGTTGCAGCAGTTGCGGTGGAGACTGGTCCGTTACCTGGCTGGCGACCTGGGTGGTGGTGCGGACTCGAGTACTGCCGACGACTTGCTTTCCGCCACGGTGACCCCGGCGCCTGGAAACAATCTAGCTGAAGGACAGCAGATGTATCGGCGGCGCGTGGCGGTTGGCAAGGCGCTTAGTGGTTTGCCGGACAAGGATGCTGTCGATCGGGTGCTGCTAGACGAGGCACGTGCGGACGTGCTCCTCGGGGGTCACAACAGCACGTCCGATTTGGAAGCTCGGTTCAAGAGGAGGAGCACATGGGCTGCCCAAGTTCTTGCTGATGTCCGGAGGCAGCTGACATCCGATTTGCAAGATTCGGTAAATTCTCTGCAGCAGATTTTGGCGGAGGCGGTGACAAACACTGACCTGCAGAACGAATATAAAGCCCAGATCGCAGAGTGGTTGGATCCTGAATGGGTGCCTGTCCAAACGATCCGTCGTCGGGTAGAGCAAGCTGCTGCTGCTGTTCGGGGGTTGCACCGAAAACTGGCGATATGGGAAATGAGGGAGATTTTCGAGACAGCAGACGGCGGATTAGCGCAGCTGGAAGCTCGACACGGTCGAGATCATATGGTCCGCGCGTTCGCTGACGTAGACCTGCACTTCGGGGCAATGCAGGATGATCAATTGCGGGATGCGGTCGCGCATCGGCTGCTGACGAATGGCGGTCAGATAGGGGATGCGCAGGCGTTCCTGCAGCGACTGCATCGTTTGAGGCTCGCGGCATCGGCCGTGATTGCGGGCGCGGGGCCGGAGCCGGGTGGGGACATGCTGTCGCAGTCCACTGACGATCCTGCGTCGGAGACCGTTGAGGACACGCGGTCGGAGTCTGCTGAGGATATGTCGGGTGATGCGGAGACCGATGACACCGAGAGCATCTTCGACGAGAGGAAACGGGCAGAGCTGCTGGAGCGGCTTGATCGTTTGAGGGGAGACGCGGAGCCGTCGGAGTCGCACCGTTCCGGTGGATCGCGGGAGTTTGGTGGTCGGGGTGCGCGGTCCGGTGAGGAGTTCTTGGCTGGCGACGCCTTGGAGTCGTCGTCGGATTCGGACGTGTCGGAGTCTTGGCTTGCTTTGGGCGATTTGGGCGGCAGTGTGTCGTCGTTGGAGTCGTCGGTGGCGGATGTACGTGGGGAGATCGCTCGGGCGAGGAAGCTGGACTTGTCCAGCGAGGAAAAGGACGCGGCGCGGCGGATTGTGCAGGGCACGCATGACCCCCGGAAGTTGTCTGGGGATGCTGCCGTGTCGCTGGAGGATGTGGTGGCGCTGGTCGCGGCCAAGCACCGTGAGCTCGGCCGGGACCAGGTTGTGGCGTTTTCCCAGGCGCTGGCCGAAAAGCTGCGTACGTGGGGTAACGCACTGGCCATCCGGGCCGGAGCGGGAAGGAAGGAGTTGGATGAGCAGATTACGGCGTTGGAGGCGTCGGTGGAACAGCTCATCGCTCAGAAGGCCCAGAAGGCGCAGAAGAAGGAGCGGGATTTGCGGGTTGCGCGGTTGCGGGGGGCGCTGGAGGAGCTTCAGGCTCGGCAGGCGGCGTTGGGGGCGTTGCAGGGGTGGAAGTGGGTTCTGCAGGCGGAGTGGGATGCGTTGTCGGAGGCGGAGGCGGGTGTACGGAAGGAGTGGGAGGCGCTGCCGGGGCGTATCGAGGCGGTGCAGGCGGAGTTGGCTGCTGGGGAGAGGCAGGTTGCGGAATCGTCTGCTGCCGGGAGCATGCCGGGGAATACGGCGGTTGTTAAGCCGGATGTGGTTGTTGAGTTGGCGGGGTTGGTCGGGCGTGTGGAGGAGCATTTGGCGGCGTTGCCGGCGGATTTCCGTCCGGATGTGCGTGCCAGGGTCGCGGCTGCGAGGGAGGTGGTGCAGCAGGAAGGCTGGACCCCGGAGCAGTTGCAGCGGATCGGGCCGAAGCTGGAGGCGCTGCGGGCGTCGGTCGAGGAGTATTTGCGGAATTTTCGGTCAGAGCAGATTCCGGCGGGGAATACGGCGGTTGTTAAGCCGGATGTGGTTGTTGAGTTGGCGGGGTTGGTCGGGCGTGTGGAGGAGCATTTGGCGGCGTTGCCGGCGGATTTCCGTCCGGATGTGCGTGCCAGGGTCGCGGCTGCGAGGGAGGTGGTGCAGCAGGAAGGCTGGACCCCGGAGCAGTTGCAGCGGATCGGGCCGAAGCTGGAGGCGCTGCGGGCGTCGGTCGAGGAGTATTTGCGGAATTTTCGGTCAGAGCAGATTCCGGCGGGGAATACGGCGGTTGTTAAGCCGGATGTGGTTGTTGAGTTGGCGGGGTTGGTCGGGCGTGTGGAGGAGCATTTGGCGGCGTTGCCGGCGGATTTCCGTCCGGATGTGCGTGCCAGGGTCGCGGCTGCGAGGGAGGTGGTGCAGCAGGAAGGCTGGACCCCCGAGCAGTTGCAGCGGATCGGGCCGAAGCTGGAGGCGCTGCGGGCGTCGGTCGAGGAGTATTTGCGGAATTTTCGGTCAGAGCAGATTCCGGCGGGGAATACGGCGGTTGTTAAGCCGGATGTGGTTGTTGAGTTGGCGGGGTTGGTCGGGCGTGTGGAGGAGCATTTGGCGGCGTTGCCGGCGGATTTCCGTCCGGATGTGCGTGCCAGGGTCGCGGCTGCGAGGGAGGTGGTGCAGCAGGAAGGCTGGACCCCGGAGCAGTTGCAGCAGATCGGGCCGGGGTTGCGGTGGATGCGGAAGGCCGAGCAGTGGTTGCGTGTGGAGCCGGTGATGTTTTTGGCGGATGATAGTCGGGTGGTTGAGCGGGTGGTGGGGTTGGCGCGGGGTTTGCGGGGTGTGCAGGTGGTGGGTGTGCATGTGAACCCGGATGGGTGGGCGGTGTTGCCGGATGGCCTACTGGAAACGCCGGAGGATTTCGCTGCGCGGGTGCGAGCGGACCAGCGTTTTGTGCTGGGTTTGCCTGTGGCGTTTTTGGGTTGTGGTGCGTTGCGGCGGCCTATGGGGAGAGAGGCCTCGTTTGCAGATCGGTTCGCGGACGCGTTGGGCGCGGAGAAGATATGGGGGACCGATACCGACGTGTGGCAGACCGACGATGCTGCGATTCACGCTACGGAAACGGTTGTGACGTCGGATGGTCGTATGTTGCCGAAGTTTGTCAATGGCGAGGGAACTGGCCGTTGGTTCCTCCGTTCTCGCGGCGGCGGGGTGGTCGGGCACGGTTCGGAGTTACGGGCGGGAGTCAACCGCTCGGCTGTGCCGCGTTATGCGGAAGGAGCACACCCAGCCCCGGTGATCAAGTGGACGGGCACGCCAGGACCAAGCCAGACCAACACCCCTGAGGAAAAGGAGGCAAGGACGGTGGGGCGGGATGAGGGGGACAGGACGGCAAAGAAAGCAGCGTATGACAAGGAGCGGTATGCCGGCATAAAGAGAAAGCGGGAGGAGAGGGCTGCGCGGGCGAGGGCGTCGCTGGAGGAGGCTGGGGCGCGGGATAAAGGGACGGCGCAGGCGGAGTTGGACAAGATTGTGGCGGGCGAGGAGGACAGGAAGGCAAAGCAAGCGGCATATATGAGGGAGTGGTCGGCCGGCAGGAAGAGGGAGCGGGAGGAGAGGGCTGCGCGGGCGAGGGCGTCGCTGGAGGAGGCTGGGGCTGGCCAGGCTTTGTTGGAGGCGTTGCCGGGGTTTGAGGAGGTTCTGGAGTCGGAGGGGGCGTTGCCGACGTTTGATGCGGCTATGCGGGACGAGTGGGAGGCGCTGCAGCAGGATAAAGGGAAGGCGCAGGCGGAGTTGAACAAGTTTGTGGCGGACGGTAAGCGGAAGCGCGAAGGGGACGCGGCACGCGCGCGTGCGTATTACAGGAGGAAGGTGGCGAAGCGGGCTGCGGAGTCGTCTGGTGGGGGAGTGTCTTCGTCTGCTGGTGGGCCGGCTGCCGTTGCCGGGGCTGTTGATTCATTGAGCGATGCGGCGAGGGAGGAACTGCGGGCATTGAGCGATGAGGCCAACTCGCAGTTGGCGAAGCTGTCTGATGAGGAAGAGATCCGTTTGTTGGAGGCCGCGTCCGAGGTGTTGGATTCGCCTCTGAATTCCGAGCCGCAATTCGTGAGCGTGATGGCCGATTACTTGAGCGCGGTGTTCCACCAGGACTTGCCATCGGGTCAAGTCGCGAGGTCTGTTGACGCGGTGCGGGGGAAGCTGACCGAAATTTGGGCAGCGATGACGGCTGGCAGTACGGTCGCGAGTCCGGAGCCGGATGGGGACATGCTGGCGCCGACCGCTGACGATGCGTGGCCGGAGACCGATGAGGACATGCAGTCGGACACTGAGGATGACAACGATCGCAATTTCGATGAGGCACGGGCAGAGTTGCTGGAGCGGCTTCCTTCGTCTGCTGGTGGGTCTCATAACGCGAGCTTGCCGGAGGGGTCTGAGCAGGTGTTGGGTTCGGGCGTAGCGGAGATTCCGGCGGGGATTATGATGTCGCCGTCCGATTTGGGCGAGGACCTCCGTGCTGTAGCGCGTAATTTGCGGGTTGAGGATGGCGTGGTGTCGGTGGTGGTGAAAGGTGATGGGCGCGGTGGAGTGCTTATCGGCGGCGAGAGTGCGGATGCCTGGCAGTTGGCTAGTTTAATTCGAGGGAGGATGTACGGGAAGAGGGCGATCCGGCTGTATGCAGGTGAGGTCCCGGAGAAGTTCGCGCAGGTGTTGGATGAGGCGTTGGATGCTGAGGTGATCTGGACGCCGGACATGGTGTTCGGTCCGGAGACCAATGGGTTTGGCACCTGGAATACGACTCGGAGGGACGATTCGCGAACAGGACAGACCCCCTCTGGCGTTCCCTTGCCACCGGCTGTGTCGGCGCCTCGTGACAGTGGGGTGTCTGAGCAGGTGTTGGGTTCGGGCGCAGAGCAGATTCCGGCGGGGAATACGGCGGTTGTTGAGCCGGCTGTGGTTGTTGAGTTGGCGGGGTTGGTCGGGCGTGTGGAGGAGCATTTGGCGGCGTTGCCGGCGGGTTTCCGTCCGGATGTGCGTGCCCAGGTCGCGGCTTTGAGGAATGCGGTGCAGCAGGAAGGCGGGACCCCGGAGCAGCTGCAGCGGATCAGACCGAAGCTGGAGGCGCTGCGGGCGTCGGTCGAGGAGTATTTGCGGAATTTTCGGCTAGAGAAGATTCCGGCGGGAATTATGGTGTCGCCGTCCGATTTGGGCGAGGGCGTTCGTGATGTCGCGCGTGTTTTGCCGGTTGAGGATGGTCGGTTGACGGTGGTGGTGGAAGGTGATGGGCGCGGTCGAGTGCTTATCGGCGGGAAGAGTGCGGATGCCCGGCAGTTGGCTGGTTTAATTCGAGGAAGAGTGCGCGGGAAGAGGTCGATCCGGCTGTATGCCGGTGAGGTCTCGGAGGAGTTCGCGCAGGTGTTGGATAGGGCGTTGGGTGTTGAGGTGATCTGGACGCCGGACAATGTGTTCGGTTTTGAGGACAATGGGTTTGCGTCTGCGGATTCCGGTTGGTACTTGGATGATCTTCTCATGATGCGTCCGGAATTCAACGGCACCTGGAATACGACTCGGAGGGACGATTCGCCACCGGAACAGCCCCCCTCTGACGTTCCCTTGCCGCCGGCTGTGTCGGTGCCTCGTGACAGTGGGGTGTCTGAGCAGGTGCTGGCTTCGGGAGTAGTCGAGATTCCGGCGGGGATTATGATGTCGCCGTCCGATTTGGGCGAGGACCTCAGTGCTGTGGCGCGTGGTTTGCCGGTTGAGGATGGCGTGTTGGCGGTGGTGGTGAAAGGTGATGGGCGCGGTGGAGTGCTTATCGGTGGCGAGAGTGCGAATGCCTCGCAGCTGGCTATCTTAATTCGAAGGAGGGTGTACGGGAACAGGGCGATCCGGTTGTATGCCTGTGGGGTTTCGGAGGGGTTCGCGCAGGCGCTGGATGGGGCGTCGGATGTTGAGGTGATCTGGACGCGAGACATTGTGTGGTTCGGTCCGGAGACCAATGGGTTTGCCTCCATGGTTTCCGGCTGGTATTTGGACGAGGTCTTCATGTTGCGTCCTGACTTTTCGCAGGGCACTTGGGAGACGACTCGCAGGGGTGAGCGGTCATCAGGGCAGAGCCCTTCTGATGTTTCGTTGCCGCCGGGGTTGCCTGGGCTGAGTCCTAACTGGGTGCACCTGCGTGCGGAGACGGCGCGGTTTCGTGCGGGGCCGTCGCCGGATCTGGGATGGCTGCGGGAATCCGAGCAGGCCGCGAAGGTGGCCCGGGCGCGTAGGGAGATCGAGGCGGCTGATGAGAAGCTCACCCAGGTTTACAGCATGGTGGATGTGCCCGTGCTGGAGGCGCCGGCGACCACTGTGACGGCGGCTGATTCCGCTGACACCGATGAGTTGCTCAAGGCGGCGAGGGATGAGACCACCTCGGCTGATGTGAGTGTTGGGCGTGCTCAGCGGCAAGCTGAGCAGTTGTCGGTGGTGGAGGGAGATCTGGGGGCGGTCAGGCAGCGGCAGGACGAGGTGCGTGCCGAGCTCGCCGCGGCCGGGGAGGATCTGGTTCAGAAACAGGCGGTTTTGAGGGGGGCCCGCGAGGGGGTGCGGCTTCTGCGGAACCAGGATGAGGGCCAGGGTCCTGTGCGGGATGCGTTGCGTGCTCAGCGTGCTGACGCGGCGGCGCGGGTGGAGTCCGCTGCCGTTGAGCTCGCCGCTGTGCGGGAGCGGATTGATCAGCTGGTGGTGGCGGATCGGGAAGTGGGTGAACGTATCGCCGAGGCGGTTGCCCGGGTGGACAACGTCCGTGACGTCCTCAAGGAGGCGGCGAAGACGGCGGCGAAGGCCGTGGTCCAGGCTCGTGTCGCGGCAGATCGTGCTGATGTGACGGTCCGGCAGGTCGATCTGCCGTCTTACGCGGCCGAGGGTGCGATGGGCAGCGGGAAGATCTGGAAGCCCGGCAGTATTGATCCCGAGGACGTTCTTGCCGCCCTGCCGGACGGTTTGCGGGAGCCTGCCCGAGCGGCGATCGAGGAGTTGTTCTCCGAGGCCAAGGTCGCGAAAACACTGCGGCGTCTTGCCGATGAAGGTATTCGGATCGAGGTCGACTCCCGCGAGTTGCATCTGAAGTTCGAACGCACCGCGGCGACGCCGGTGCATCTGCCGAAGGGCGAGGGATTCACCGAGTGGGGCATTCGTTCCGCCGACGCGAGCCGGACTGTCGGGCAGGAAAGGGGCCCGCAGTACGGTATGCCCGCTGTCATGCCCAACATGCTGGGTGCGGCGACTAAAGGCGCGGCTCGCAGCTTGTTGTTCAACCCCTCGGTGCGGCCGTCGTTGGGGACCAGCGAGCAGCGTAATCTTGTTTCGACGACCGAGTTTTCCCGTGGGATCAACAGCCGGCCTGCTGAGCGGCATAGTGTCCAGGTTCCGGAGCGGCATTTCGTCGTCGATGGTCGTTTCGTGATCGATGTGCGGGGGGGAGAGGACCCGCCGCGGACGTACCAGAGCGACGTGATCACCGATGTGGCATTGATCCGCTACTACGGGGAGGACGTGCCACCGGCCACCATCAACCCGGGCCCGGGTGGGCCGGTGCTGCCTCTTCCCGCTTCGGCGCTGCATGAGGTGTTCGTGGTGCCGCAAGCCGCTGCGGTGCGGCGGATCCGTCAGCGGGTCCTTGCTGGGTTGCCGCTGTCGGAGGTGGGTGTCGAAGTCCGTGATTCGGTGTCGCGTGAGTTGAGTGAAGACTCCGTGATCGTGAAGTTCGGGGAGATCACCGGTGGTGGTTACCGGTCGAGTCCGTTGCGGTTGCCGGGTGTGAAGCTGAACACGTTGTCGCTGGAGGTGTCTGCGGAGTTGCGGTCGGTGCGGCGGGTCGACGGCCGCGTTGTCCCCGACGTGAACCTGCGGCAGATCGCCGGTGGCGACACGAAGTTCGATACCAGCGTGGCACGGTCTGCGAGTATCGAAGGTTCGGCGAGTGTGGGTCCTGGTTTGGCTGCCGAGCTCAACGAGGATCGACGTGGTCTCGGCGCGTACACGATGATCACACCGTTCACGGTGTCCGGTGCGGCGGAATCGGGGGAGACGCTGACGCAGCTGGTGGGCACCAGTGCTGGGAAGAAGACCGTCGCCAGCATCGAGGGTGATGCCGTCCTGGTGGAGGCGACGCTGGATGTGCGGGTTGCGCGGTATTCCACGGATCCGGCGCTGGAAGGTTCGGATACCGTGGGGGAGAAGGTGTTCCTGTGGATGCCGGTGGAGGAATTCGCCCGGCTTGAGGAGATTTCCGCGGCACACTCCGCCCTGCACAGCGCTGAGGAGCACAACGCGCCGCATGAAAGCCCGGCGGTCCCCGCCGGGCTGCGGCAGCGCCAGAACTTCCGTGACCTGGTGGATCGTGTGCGTCCGGGCATCACCCGGACGCTGGTGGAAGCCAAGGACGGGGAACGGGACGCCCGGCTGGAAAACGACAGCGCCGAGCAACTCGCACTGTCGATCTTGGCTGATTACGGTAAGCGTCCGGAGATCACGATTCCCGCGGGCCGGCGTCGGCAGCCCGACATGCTGGCGGCCGGTAAGAGCACCGGTGGCGGTGTGGTGGACCGGGCGCCGGGAATCGAGCGGGTGCTTCCGGAAGTGCGCCGGCTGCTGCGTGAGTCGGTGGGTGAGGAGCTGACGTCGCTGAGCCATGACGTGCGGTCGGTCGTTGAGACGCAGTTGTCCTCGGCTTTCGGTGCGCCGGGGTTGTTCGGGGAGTTCAGTGGGGAGCTGCGTGGTGCCTCCGGGACGATCCAGGTCGGTGGCCGGCTGGTGACGATCGAGGTCAGGCCGCAACTGGGTGCTCTGGTGGGGACCGGCAGGGTCGAGAAGGCCAACGTGGATGCCACCGCTAAGAACACGATCCGTGGCGAGAGTAAGGCGAAAGCGGGTACGAAGCATCGGCTCGGCTTCGAGTCGGGTGCCACGATCGGCACCAAACGCAAGGATTTCTGGCGCACCCTGGGTTTCCTCGCCGGCGTGTCAGCCCAGTTCTCGCACAGCTACAGCAGCACCGTCGGGCAGAGTCACAAGGTCCACCGGCGCGCGAGGTTCGTGGGGCCCGCGGTCACCTTCGATCGGCTGGTGACCTGGTCGATCTCCGTTTCGACGAAGCCCGTCACCCCGGAGACCGAACAGCCGGAGTCACAGACCGGGCCGGGGTCGCAGACCGAGCCGGAGTCGCAGACCGGGCAGCCGGGGTCGCAGACCGGGCAGCCGGGGTCGCAGACCGGGCAGCCGGGGTCGCAGACCGGGCAGCCGGGGTCGCAGACCGGGCAGCCGGGGTCGTGGTATCGCAGACTCGGCTTGTTCGGTGGGCGGGCGAACCGGTCTGATGCGGCGAACAACAGCGACATCGAGCTGAACATACTGTCCAGCAATTTCCTGACAGCCGACAGTAACCCGGACAGTGTCGAAAACCCGGACAGTGTCGAAAGTTCTGATGGTGCCTCGACGTCCAGCGGTGCCACGACGACCGGCCGTGGCACGGTCGGTGGCTGGGCGCGTGTGCTGGTTCCGGAGCCACTGGCACCCACCACCCCGCAAGGTGATCTGAAGGATCTCGGTACGGTCATCAGAGACTTCGACTACGACAACCAGGACGACAACCCGTTCCAGGTGAACGTCGAGTTCCTCATGCCGCAGGGCGTGGCCACGCCGTCCACGGTCTTGAGTGAGGCCATCGAAGGCCCGCTGCACAAACGTGCGGGTGCGAAAGAACAGGACGTGACAACGGCCGGTGAGGGTGAGGATTCGCTGGACGCGAACTTCGACCAGCTGGTGGCCCCGGGTGGGGTGCCGATCGCGGGGGGCCGGGTGCGGCTGCGGCTGTTCGATGCCCAGCCGGTGGGTACCGCTGCGAGCAAGCTGAATCTGGAAGTGGGCACCGAGGGTGGGCTGAAGCTGGACGGTCAGGAGATGAGAGGCAGAGGCTGGGAGGGGCGTATCCGCGGCTCCGCGTGGATGCTGTTCGGGAGCAAATCCAGCCGGGCCTACGTGGCCCCGTCGTTGACCGGCCGGGGCAAGTTCAGCCAGGAGGAAGGAACCACCTACGGTCGTGGCACCGCACGCCGGCGGATCGGCAGGACGAACGGACCTGCCCACCTTTACCGGGCGCATGGCGTGTTCGAGATCACCCGCTACGGGGAGTCCGACGCGGCCGAGACAACCGAGAAGGTCGCGGTCAACGGTGGTGTGGAGTTCCTGCTCTCGGACGCCGTCGCACAGCGAATGCACACCAACCCGGCCCGGGAACCGGCAGCGGAGGGACAGCCACCGCGGACCCGGCACCTCGACCTGCCCGCCGGGGTGGAGCCGAAACCGAAACCGGTGACCGAGGTGCGTTATCCCCCGGAGTTCGTACTTTCCGGTGCTGCGCTCGGCCCGACCATCGTCACCGAGATCTCCAACGCACACGAGGTCGCCCCGCTGATCAAAAGCATGATTTCCGAGCATGCTCCCGGTTTCGGTACGGGCCGCTGGCTGGAGGTACCGACCGGGATCGCCGGGTCGGTGGACAAACTGGCGTCGGCGACCGCATTGGGTGCCCGGTTCGGCCAGGCAGCGACTTCCGGGATGCCGTTGCTGGCCGCCCGGCCGTATCTGGGCGGCACCGAGACGATCGAGTTCGTCGTCCGCGCACGGTACGCGCCGGACGCTCAGGCCACACCGGACAAGGAGATCAAGTCCGACACGTCGTTCCTGAACATCGAGAAACGAGCGCACACCGTATCCCGGTCGCGGGCCGGCGAGGGCAATGTGGCCGTGCTCGTGGCCGGCAAGATGGGTGGCAAAACACGCCGGGCGGGCGCGCACCCGGAGGTGAGCTACGGCAAGGAATGGTTGCGTAGCCAGCGCGACACCGAAAGCGACACGTTCAGATCACGGGTCCTCGGGACCGACGCGGTCTCCTACTCCTACACCTGGCCGACCTGGTTCCAGGTCGAGATGTACCGGACGTGGACCCCGAACGCGTTACTGAACAACCTGCTGCTGACCGCGCCGAAACGGGGCATCGAAATGTGGTCGGAGATGCAGGACGACACCCGGACCCCGCAACAACGGCAGTTCACCAGCGATGGCACCGCCCTGTACACCATGCCCGGGGGCCTGACCACGACCACGCCGCCGGTACCACGCCCGGTGCGCATCGGCGGCCGGCTCGTGCCCGCAGGAGACGGCCAGAAACTGGGGCCGCTGCCGCGGGATCTGCGTGGCGTGGACGTGATCCCGCTGACACTGCCCGGAAGCGAGCGGCTGTTCCCCTGGCTGGCCGCGGTGCTGGCGCATCCCGCACCCCAACCGGCCGATGACGCCGACCCGGAGAGTGCGGAACTGTCGATGCACGCGCCCGCCGGCAACGGCTGGGTCCGCCCGGCCACCCTGCCGGCGCACATGCTGTGGCAGCTCGGCGGGGAAGAAGGCTTGACCGCGATGATGCCGGACCTGCTGGAGGCCCCGGTGCTCTTCCCCGCCATGGTCGAGACCGGCATGGTCTGGGACGACGAGCACGGTCTCGCGGTGCGCCTGCGGTTCGCCGAGGTCGAATACGTCAACTCCTTCACCGCGACCGGCGAGCTGACCCAGGAACAGAAAACCGAGCAGGAGCTCACCCAATCGGAAATCGGCAAGAGCAGCGCGGCGTTGCCCGGGCTGGCCACGATGGATGCCGGCGGTCCCGGGGCCAACAGCGATAAGCACGGCAAGCTCAGCGGCGACATGCTCCTTCCCGGCGAGACCAGCACACTCGACCCCTCAGGCGGGATGTCGGGCAACTGGTCGAACCCGCGCGCCCAGATCTCCGCCCGCGGCACTACCCGGGAGGTCACCACCGAGAAGAAAGGCACCTACCACGTCTACCGGGCCGGAAAAGCGATCTACACGCTCACCGACCGGACCGAGCATCGCTTCCTCTTTTCAGCCCTGCCAGGAAAACTGTCCGAAATCGAAGTGACCATCGACAACGGCGGGTACTTCGCTGTCGAGTCCACACAGGCGGCGGCGAAAAACCTGCCCGGACCACCACCCGAGCCGTTCACACCGCCCAGCGGACCGCACCCGGCACCGGCCGCACTACCGGACGTGTGGACACCCAACGCCGAGGACCACAACGCAGCCGCGCTGCTACCCAAGATCCGTGGCCACCTGGTGATCGGGCTGACCGCATCCGGCGGCAACCTCACCGTGCCCGAACTCGCCACCCGAATCGAGCAACTACCAGGCTGGGCCAGGCGGCCCATCGTGCTGATCGGATCTGACGGATCTTTCGACCTCTCCGACGCCGCCCAGCTACGCGACACCCTCGGAGTCGACGTGATCACAGCCGATCAGGAGGTCTGGCATGCCGCCGACGGCCGAGTCGTCACCGGCGATCTGTCATTCGTTCGCGGCGGATTACCGACCTGGAGCGAACGGGCCGAAGCGATGCTCAGCGGCGAGGGCCGGTCCGCGACGGCCGGACACTGGCACCTGCTGTCGGCCGCGGGAGGCACCCGGCAGCTCCCGAGCGCGGATCTTGTCTCAGCACTGGCGAGTTCCGGCACATCGGCACAAACCGGAACCGCACCAGGATCCGACTTCCGCTGGGGTGCACGCACCGCACCCGTGAGCCTTCCGATCCACGGGGCGACCGACACCGCCGAATACACCGGATGGACCCGCTCGCCGCACCACGCCGCCGCTGCCCCGGAAGGCAGAAAACCGCTGCTGGTGCTCGGGCACGACGACACGGTCATCCCCAATACCGACGTCACCACACTCCGCAGCACCGGCGCGGACGTGCTGGCACGGGTCAACCGAGGCCGGGGCCCGAAGTGGATGCTGCACCGGGCGGACGGAAGCCGCCCGAGACCGGTCGACCCCCCCACCGAAATGACCCACACACCACGACCGAAACCACTGCTGTTCCCAGGCCCCGGCGACTCCGCCGAGACAATCCAGCAGGCTGCGCAGTCGGCACCCGACCTGCCCGGCACCCAGATCGTCGGCGTGCACGTCACCCCCAAGGGGTGGGCGGTACTGCCGGATGGCCGCCACGTGACACCCGAAGCCTTCGCCGACGAGGTACGAAAAGACCAGCACTTCGTCCCAGGACTACCAGTCGCGCTGCTGGGATGCACCGCCCACCGCCGACCAGAGCCAGGCGAACTCACATTCGCGGAACGGCTCGCCCGCGCGCTACGCACACGAGTATGGACAACAAGAAGCGACGTCGTTCAAACCACAGACCGGCTCGTTCACGCCACCAAGGTCAAGGTCGCCCAGGACGGCACGCTGCTACCGACGTTCGAAAACGGACAGGGCACCGGACACTGGTACCTACTGGGCTCCCAAGGCCAACAACTGTGGAGGTCGGGACCGGAATTACGTGCCGCAGTGGCACTGGACGGCTCAGCGCCACCACGCTACGTCGACGAAGCGCCGCCCGCAGTGATCAGGTGGACGGGGAGGAAGAGCCGTCACCGGCGACAGGCCGCCGCCCACCGTGGGTCGGCTGTGGGTGGTGCGGTGGCGTCTGGACAGCAGGATGCTGAGGCGGGGACGGTGAAGCGGGTTCGGCGGTCTGGGGTAGATAAGAATCAGTTGAATGAGTGGGTTGGGCGGGCTCAAAAGGAGGGAGGAGTCGAGACGGCTGCGGCAGGACTGAAATGGGCGAATGGACAGGGGTTCAAGGTTGGGAAAAACGTTTGGGGGGATGCGTGGCTTGTTGCGACTGGGAAGGCGAAGCAGGTTCGGCGGTCTGGGGTAGATAAGAAGCGGTTGAATGAGTGGGTTGGGCGGGCTCAAAAGGAGGGAGGGGCCGAGACGGCTGCGGCCGGACTGGAATGGGCGCATGGACAGGGCTTCGGGGTTAACAAAAACGTTTGGGGGGATGCGTGGCGTGATGAGGCTGGGAAGGCGAAGCAGGTTCGGCGGCCTGGGATAGATAAGAAGCGGTTGAATGAGTGGGTTGTGCGGGCTCAAGAGGAGGGCGGGGCCGAGACGACTGCGGCAGGACTGGAATGGGTGCGTGGACAGGGATTCGGGGTTAAGGCCGAGGATTGGGCGGATGCGTGGCGTGCTGGGGCGGGGAAGGAGAAGCGGGTTCAGCGGCCTGGGATAGATAAGGAGCGGTTGAATGAGTGGGTTGTGCTGGCTCAAGAGGAGGGAGGGGCCAAGACAGCTGCGGCAGGACTGGAATGGGTGCGTGGACAGGGATTCGGGGTTGAGCGCAAGGTTTGGGGGGATGCGTGGCTTGTTGCGACTGGGAAGGCGAAGCGGGTTCGGCGGCCTGAGGTAGATAAGAATCAGTTGAATGAGTGGGTTTTGCGGGCTCAAGAGGAGGGAGGTGTTACGACGGCTGCGGCAGGACTGAAATGGGTGCGTGGACAGGGGTTCGCGGTTAACAAAGAGGATTGGGCGGATGCGTGGCGTGCTGGGGCGGGGAAGGAGAAGCGGGCTCGGCGGCCTGGGATGGATAAGGAGCTGTTGAATGAGTGGGTTGTGCGGGCTAAAGAGGAGGGCGGGGCCGAGACGGCTGCGGGAGGACTGGAATGGGTGCGTGGACAGGGGTTCGGGGTTAACGTCGAGGATTGGGCGGATGCGTGGCGTGCTGGGGCGGGGAAGGAGAAGCGGGCTCGGCGGCCTGGGATGGATAAGGAGCTGTTGAATGAGTGGGTTGTGCGGGCTAAAGAGGAGGGCGGGGCCGAGACGGCTGCGGCAGGACTGGAATGGGTGCGTGGACAGGGGTTCGGGGTTGCGAACAAGGTTTGGGGGGAGGCGTGGCGTGGTCGTGGGGTTTTGGATCACTGGTCTGCTGATTTTGAGGATGAGGACGATCCATTCGGGTGGGAGGGGTTTGGCGGTGTTGGCGAGAGGGATGTTGCTGGCGATCTGGATTTGTTGCCGGTGGATTGGGCGAGGTTTACCGAGTCGGAAGGTTGGCCGGAGGTCGAGTTGGAGAGGTTGCAGTTGGCTGCTGCGGAGCTGGTGAGTCCGTTTTTGTTCGCTCCGCAGTTTGTGGGTGGGAAGCCGCCGGAGAGGGTGGCGTTTGATTTGGTGGTGGATCAGGTTGCAGTCACGCTGCATCGAGCCTCGCGGGATGGTCTGTCCGAGCTAGAGGCCGTTGCGGCCGCGCGGACGCGTGCTGAAGAACTGGCGGCAAGGTTGCGCGAGGCGGGTTTGGAGGGCGCGCCGGATTTGCGGCGTACTGCCCGGCCGCCGGAGCGTGGTGTTGAGGGTGTGTCGTCGTCTGTTGGGGCTGTTGGGCAGCGCGAACCGGTGGGGGATGGGGCCTCGGAGCGGGGGTCGGGGGAGATGTATCCGGGTGAGTCGCAGGCTAGGCCGTCGACGGTCCAGGCCGCCGGCCACCAGGGGTCGGCTGAGGGTGGTGTGGCGGCCTCTGGGCAACAGGATGCTGATGCGGGAAAGGTGCTGCCGGTTCGGCGGTCTCGGGTAGATAAGGAGTGGTTGAAGGAGTGGGTTGTGCGGGCTCAAGAGGAGGGAGGGGCCAGGACGGCTGCGGCAGGACTGGAATGGGTGAGTAAAAAGGGGCTTGGGGTTGGGAAAACCGTTTGGGGGGATGCGTGGCGTGATGCGACTGGGAAGGCGAAGCGGGTTCGGCGGCCTGGGATAGATAAGAAGCGGTTGTACGAGTGGGTTGTGCGGGCTCAAAAGGAGGGAGGGGCCGAGACGGTTGAGGCAGGACTGGAATGGGTGCATGGACAGGGCTTCGGGGTTAACAAAAACGTTTGGGGGGATGCGTGGCGTGATGAGGCTGGGAAGGCGAAGCGGGTTCGGCGGCCTGGGATAGATAAGAAGCGGTTGTATGAGTGGGTTGTGCGGGCTCAAGAGGAGGGAGGGGCCGAGACGGTTGAGGCAGGACTGGAATGGGTGCGTGGGCAGGGTTTCGGGGTTAACAAAAACGTTTGGGGGGCGGCGTGGCGTGGTCGTGGGGTTTTGGATCACTGGTCTGCTGATTTTGAGGATGAAGACGATCCACTCGGGTGGGAGGGGTTTGACGGTGTTGGCGAGAGGGATGTTGCTGGCGATCTGGATTTGTTGCCGGTGGATTGGGCAGGGTTTGCTGAGTCAGGACAGGCCGGGCACGATTTCTCCCCGGCCGCACACGACCTGCACGACACGCTGGACCGTGCGCACAAGGACCTCCCCAGCGCGCCGGCTCCGATCAGGCCACAGGACGACACCAGGCAGGTCGCCAGGAGTGACGATTTCGCCGGTTTCCTCCCCGACTACCACGTCTGGGAGGGCTCCGTTGGGTTTTTTGGGATCGAAGGCGCTGACGGTCTGTCTTTCGGTGAGCCGTTTCCGGAAGGTGCGGTGTGGCCCGATGGGGTGTGACCGGGTGCGGTGGTGGGGTCTGGGTATCGGTTTGTTCCTGGGGTGAATCAGGCCAGTTATTTTTCTGGTGATGAGCGTTTTCGGGTGAATTGCCTGGAGGCGTGTGTGGCGTTCCATAATTCTTTGAAGTTCGGTCGGCAGTTCGTGGCGGGCCCGGCTGGTGATGATCGGGACCCGGCTCGGTTGGAGGTGGCGTTCGGCCGGCAGGCCTGGCCGGTGGAGGGCAGGAGATCGTCAAAGTCGGTTTGTGCTGGTAGCGGCTGCGATGATCGGAATGATTCGGGTTCGGTCAGCGGCGATATGTTCCAGAGTTCGGGTGATCTGGGTGATTCCGGCCAGGCGTAATAGCCCGAGGGCGAGGTTGCGGAGGGTGGCCATGACCTGGGCTCCTGTTCCGGTGTAGGCGTGTTGGTGGTCTTCGCGGTAGACGACGTCTCGAACCCAGTGAATCTTGTTCTCTATGCCCCAATGTTGGCGGACGAACCGGGCGATCAGGTCGGCGCCGGCTTGTTCGGCGGTCAGGCTGGTGATGCCGTGCACGACCTCCTTGGTCAGGTGGTTACCCGCGTGGTCGAAGGTGTCGCGGCGGATACGAAACACTTGTGCGGCACCGGGAAAGTCAACATCGTTGGCCGGTGCGACCCAGATCTGGCGGCGCACGATCTTGCCTGTGCTGCGGTCGGTTTCGGCGTGATGCGCGGTGCCCGGCGCGGCCGGCGGGAGCACTGAGGCGATCTGGGTGAGCAGGGTGGGCTGGTTGCCTTTCACCGTGAGTGCGTAGTGGCCGCCCCGGTCCTGGGTCAGGTACGCGGCGGTGGTGTGCTGGGCGTGCGCGGCGTCCCCGGTGACGACCACACCGGTCAGATCGATGTCCTTGAGCAGCGCGGCCACCTGGGTGATCTCGTTGGTGCCCTCAGGAACCCGCAACTGAGCAATGACGACGGCTTCTCGGTGCAGCATCGCCGAGAACAGCTTCACCTCGCTGCCTTCCGGATCGCCGGGCGCCACCGTGTTCCGCAGGGTCTTGCCATCCATGGCCACACCGACCAGTCCCTCTGGTCCGTGGTCATCACCCCCGGCCACATCGACGCCACGGGCCAGGGCCGCAGCCGCAGCTTGCTCCCGCAGCCACCGGCACACCTGCTCATCGGCGGCGTCAGCATCGATATCGTGCGCCACCCGACGAATCGTCGATTCGCTGGGCGCGACATAACGCCCGGTCAACAGGTGCCGACGGCAGCCGGCCAACACCAACAACTCCTGCGGCAGGTCCGCGGCACGATCCCCCGCTTCCCGGAAGTTACCGGCCCCGGCCAGCGCTGCGAACACCGTTACCGCCAGCACTGAACCAACCCGGTGACGAACCCCGCGCGGCTTGCGCGGGTCAGGCACCCGACTCAGCATCTCGACCAACCCGCCCACCGCGGCAACACCGACGTCCATGCCGATCTCCACGGACGCACCGAACCCGCCAGCAATCGGCGAGCACGAATCCTGGACATGCGACACTGACACCGGTGGCCTCCTGTTAGGACGATGATCAAGGTGTGGTAACCCGCATCATCGCAGGCAGAAGGCCACCACCCACATCCAGACACACCACGCGTCACCACGCACTCAGGACTTCACACCAAGATCACAAACTTTGACGTTCCCCTGCGGTGGAGGGTGTGGCCGGGGCTGAGCGATATGTGCGCGGCGGGCCGGTGGGTGTGGCTGTGCCGGTGATTTACCAGCGAGCCGACGGTAGTGCGCATGTGATCAATGCGGTGCATACCGACAGCAAAGACCGTGCTGGGCACGATGTGGTCGTGTTGTGGGATCCGCAGAAGGGCGAGGAAGCCGAGAAAGCCGATGTTTCAGCGGTGACCGGGATGTGGGTGATTCCGGTGCCAGAGGCGGAACCGGACAAGGCGATGGTGGTGTTGCCGCCCAGTGGTTCCGGGTTGCGCAGCCAGGACTGGGGATCCGGGCTGCCCACCGAAGTGGCGGGTCCGAAGCATCAGCCCGCTGCGTCCGGTCCGGAGGCCGGGAAAACCGGCCCGAAGACCACGAAGAGGACACGGGGGAAGACCGATGAGCGGGCGGAGGCCGACCAGAGTTCCGGGGGTGCCAAGCGGCGGAAGGTGGCAGCCGCTTCTGGGATTGATCCCGGGAGTCCGGGCAACGGCGAGAGCGAGGTGCTCATCCCGACCGATCAGGCAGCACAACAGGACGAGCGGTAAACATTCAGCTGGTGCACTGTGTGTAGTGACAGCGGTGCTGGCGTAGCGATCTGTGACTGCTGGGGCTGGTGTGGTTTTTGTGTCGATGTGTCGCTGGTGATTTTCTGGTTCGGAACTGCTGTGATGCTGGGGTGCGTGCGCCCGAGGAGATGACCCGTGACGAGTTGATCGAGCTCGTGGGTGAGCAGGGCGCGCGGATCGCGGTGCTGGGCGAGCAGATTGCGGTGCTGGGCGAGCAGATTGCGGTGCGAGACCGGCAGATCACAGCGATGGCCGAGGTGGCGGAGGTCAACGAGGCACTGGGCGAGAGACTGGCGAAGCTGGAGCATGCGCTGTCTCGTAACAGCAAGAATTCGTCATCTGCTCCGTCCAAAGACGACGGCCCGGGCAGGACACCGCCTCCGGCGAAGGCGAAACGCGGCGGCGCGTTGAAGCGGAAGGGCAAGCAGCCCGGGGCGCCGGGGGCGAACCTGGCCTGGACCGATTCCCCGGGAGATCACAAGGATCGGTTTCCCGGGGGCCTATGCGAGTGCGGCAGTGACCTGGCCGGGGCACGGGATCTGGGGGTGGTGGATCGCTACCAGCAGCACGAGATCCCCCCCGGTGTCGGTGAAAGGTCACCCAGTACGACCAGCACGCGGTGCGCTGCGGCTGCGGCAGGGTGCACACCGCTGCCCGCCCGGAAGGCGTCCGTCCCGGCGCGGTGGGCTACGGCCCCAACCTGCAGGCTTTCGCTGTGTACCTCATGGTCGTGCACTTCATTCCCGTAAACCGCCGCGTCGAGCTGTTGGCATCGCTGACCGGCGCCGTGCCCAGCGTGGGTTTCGTGCCCGGCATGCTTACCCGCGCCGCGGGCGTGTTGACCGAGGTCGACAAGCGGATCCGTACGCTGGTCACCCTGGCCTACGCTGTCTGCTGCGACGAAACCCCGCTGCGAGTGGGGCCGCGCACACCCAAACCGGGCAAGAAGAAAGCCGGGAAGTACCTGCTGGTCGCCTGCACCGAACTGTTCACCCACTCGGTGACCGGGACCTCGCCACGTTCAAGGCGTTCGTGATCCAGGATCTTGCCGGCTCGGTGATCGTGCACGACCGCTACCGAAACTACGACTCCGCCGAACTGGGCGAGCTGACCCACCAACTGTGTTGCGCTCACCTGGGTCGTGATCTCGATGGTGCCGGCGAGGTCTATCCCGATGCGCACTGGCCCACCCAGATCGCCGACGTGTCGATCAAGTGGCACACCGGGGCCTCCGACGACGCACAGCTTGCCCAGGCGCTGGCCGAACTACGGGAGTCCACAATGGCCGATCTAGGCGAAGGGAATCCGGCATGAGCATTGCGATGCGGGAGGCATGGAGCAACACACTGGTCGAGCTCGGCAGAGATGTCCCCGAGCTGGTGGTCCTCGACGGCGACCTCGGTACCAGCACCAAGGCGGATAAATTCGCCGCGGCGCACCCCGATCGGTTCCTGCAGATCGGGATCGCCGAGCAGAACCTGGTGGGGACCGCGGCCGGTCTTGCCCACACGGGCATGACCCCGTGGTTGTCCTCGTTCGGGGTCTTCTTCTCCAACCGAGCTCTTGATCCGATCCGGATGCTCGTCGCGCAGACGAACGCCAACGTGAAGATCGCCGCCGCCTACACCGGGATCTGCTTCGGCGTGGCCGGGAAGTCGCACCACGACCACGCCGATCTCGCGATCATGCGTGCTATGCCGGGAATGACGGTGCTGGCGCCGGGCGACGCCGCCGAATGTGCCGCGATGACCCGCTGGGCCACCGAGTACGAGGGACCGGTCTACCTCCGGGTGGCGCGCGACGCCGCGCCCGACCTCCCGGAGGCCGAGTTCGAACTCGGCGCCATCCGTGAGCTGCGCTCCGGCACCACGGCGGTCCTGATTTCCACTGGCGCGCAGACCGCGCGGACGCTGCGGGCGGCCGAGCTGGCCGCGGCCGACGGCCTGGATCTGCGAGTACTGCACCTGCCCACCATCAAGCCGCTCGACCCGGAGACCCTGATCGAGGAGTTCGGTGACCGGGGCGAGCTTGATGGCTTCGGGGCGGGTGCCCACGACAACACCGATCCGCACAGGCCGGTCCCCGGCGGTCACCAGAACAGGTGCGCGCGTTCGCCAGCGCAGAAACGACGTGCGGCGACGAACAGCCGGAGGTAGAGCTGATCGAGCTTGAGGTAGTTGGGGATCAGGTCGGCGGTGGTCAGGGTGGCCTCGCTGTACTCAAGGCCGGTGTCGGTGCGGGTGGCGTAGCGGGCGGGCACGGTGTCGGTGTCGCCGTCGGCGAGCTTGATGGCGTCGTCCAGGGCGATGTCCACCAGGCCGGACACTTCGGCGTCGGCGAGCGGGATGTCTTCCAACGCCACGTCCAGGGGGATCAGGTGCCAGTGTTGGAACTCGCGTTCGACGTAGTCGGGGGCGAGGGTGACGGCGGTCTGCCGCAGACCGATCGGGTGCAGGTCGCTGTAGGCGACGGGAAGTCCGAGTTCCTCGTGAACCTCGCGCACGCCGTCGGGGATGGTCTCGCCGGCCTGGTAGTGGCCGCCGACGGTGATGTCGGCGTAGTCGGGCCGGTCGAAACTGTACCGGCCAGGGGCTTTCTTCTGGAGGACCACGCGCTGGGTGGTGGGGTTGATCGCGAGCGCGGAGAAGGTGCGGTGCCACAAGCCCTTGGCGTGGGCGGTCTTCTTGTCCTCGGTGCCGACGGGTTCGTAGCGGTCGTTGTAGATGTCGATCAGCTTCACGGTCGTTCTCAGTGGTCAGCGGTAGGTTCGGCCTGGAGGTGCCAGTAGGTCTGTAGGGCATCAAGGTATCGGCGTGGCTCGCCGACCGGATCGGGTCCAGCCGCTGGGCTGGGCGGCGCGCCAGAAGGTGTGCTGGGCCCGCACCTCGGGCATCCACGCGCAGAGGGCGATTTCGGCAGGGCTTTTGACGGTCGTCTGGTCGGGCATGGGCAAACGGAAGACGTGGACGATCTTGTTCTCGTCGGCTTTGCTCTCCTGATACGACCAGGCGACCAATTCCGTGTCGTCGCTGGTGACCCGCACATCCAGTCCCAGCTCTTCCCCGATTTCCCGGGCGCAGGCCTGGGCCGGGTCTTCGTCCGCTCGTCGCTCGCAGCGGCCTCCGGGCAGGACCCAGTCCTCGTCGTCTGGGCCGCGGACGACGAGGATTTCGCCGGCCTCGTTGGTGATGAGCGCCTCGGCGCGCACCGGCAAGGTGGCGCGATCACTTTCACGCCAAACGGCGAGCTGCCCCACCACCTCGGGGAGCCCGCCGACGCGCCGGAATCGCTGCGGCGGCCCGAGGTCCGGATCGTCCTCGCCGAGTAGAACGGCCCGGCCGCCCGCCAGCAGCGCCGCCCGAGCATCAGCCTCAACGCTGTCGCCGATGTGCACGAGACGGTCGAGACCGCATCCCTGTTCAGCTGCTACCCGGCTGAACAAACGCCAGTCAGGTTTCGCCAGCTTCTCCCTGTAGCTGAAATAGCTGGCGTCGAGCAGATCGCCGAGTTCGGCGCGGACAGTCTCGGCGTGCGCTGCATCGCACGCCGAGAGGTTCGACAGCACCACGACCGCTGCATCCGGAAGGGTCGCGCGGACGGCGGTGAGGACCTTCCTGGCCTGCAGCAGCACACGAAGTTTTGACGTCGCGCCGGAGTTCGTCGGTCAACTCCGGCACAGGATGTACGCGAGCGGCGACGACCCTAGCTACCGCGTGCGACGGCAGAGGCGACACCGCCGACAAGAACGACCTCAGCCCCACATCGGCACGGGCCAACGTGTGGCCTACGCCGAACGACACACACCAATCCATTCGATCCCTCGCAAACCTCGGAAAAGTGCGCAGCGGCTTGCCCTCTCTGCCTGCGACCCGGCGCTGGACGCCAACGTCTTCGCCGCACAAGCTCACCTCGCAATCCAGACCAGCAAGTCCTCCGACGCGGTCTCGCTCGCCGAAGCGGGCCTGGCCCAGCTTCGCGGACGACGTCGAGCTCATCCAGACCTGGGACCGGTGCTACCGCTATTAGCAAGCCCGCATCGACGTGTACCCAGCCACCGCAGGGCCCCCGCAGCCACCCACCAGCCGTGTCATCAACAAACAGCACACCCGCATCGTGCTGCACTGGCCTGAAGACCTAGGCGCATGCTCTGAACAGTCCCCCCGAGAAGGGTCTGTCCAAACGAAGGGCTCTCATCTCGCTGTCTGGTGGACTCGAACCGGAGGTGATCCGAGCCGACTAGAAGCATTTGTCAGGTGTTCGTCCGGTGGGTGTGCTGGGTGATCACGGTGGCGACTTCGTCGCTGACCGGAAGAGGATCGGTCGGGATGGCCCAGGTGTGGGCGTCGTGTTCGCTCAGCCGCACCTCGTTGTCACGGGTGACGGTGACGGACCAGGTGTGCTGACGGGTTCGTTTGCCGCTGCCGGAGGTGTAGTCGAAGGCACCGAGGTAGCCGGTGATGCTCTTGATGGTATTGATCGGGAACTTATAGGTGTGATCTTCGTTGTTCTGGCATGATCGCTGGTGTGCGGGACGCGCGGAGGTTGTCGCCTGAGGCGCAGGAGGATTTGCGGCGCAGGGTGGTCGCTGCTGTTCATGGTGGGATGAGTCAGGTCGAGGCGGCCCGGGTGTTCGCGGTGGCCCCGCAGTCGGTGTCCAGATGGGTGCAGGCGTGGCGGAAACGTGGCTCGAAGGGTCTCACCGGGCGTCGCCGGGGTCGCAAGCCCGGCGAGCAGAAAGCGTTGAGTGCCCGCCGGCAGCGCAAGCTGCGGTATGCGGTGGCCGAGCACACCCCGGCCACGTTCGGGCTGACCGGCCTGGTGTGGACCCGCAAGACAGTGGCCGAGCTGATCCGGGTGCGCCACGGCATCGTGTTGAACCTGCGCACCGTCGGCAACTACCTGCGTTCCTGGGGATTGTCGCCGCAGAAACCGATCCGCAAGGCCTACGAACAGGACCCCGAGTCCGTACGCCGATGGCTGGAGGAGGACTACCTGGCCATCGCCGCCCGCGCCCGCCGCGAGGGCGCACTGATCCTGTGGCTGGACCAGACCGGGATCCGCTCCGACGCCACCGTAGCCCGCACCTGGGCACCGGCGGGCCAGACACCGGTGGTGGGCAAAACGGGCAAACGATTCAGCGTGAAAGCGATGTGCGCGATCGGGAACAAAGGCGAGCTGTACTTCACCGTCTACACCGGCTCGTTCAACGGCAAGGTGTTCCTGTCGTTCCTGGACCGGCTGACCCGCCATCTGGACCGCAAGGTCCACCTGATCGTTGACGGACACCCCGTCCACCGCCGCAAGACTATCCAGCAATGGATCACCAAGCACGCTGAGGCGATCGCGATGCACTTCCTGCCGGGATACAGCCCCGAACTCAACCCCGACGAGCTACTCAATGCCGACCTCAAACGCACCGTTTCCACCAGCACAGCCCCCAAAACCCGCGCCGAGTTGAAACAAGCGGTCCGCTCCTTCCTCCACCGGCTCCAGAAGCTGCCCGACCGAGTTCGCTCCTACTTCGGCAAACCCGAAGTTCGCTACGCCGCCTAACATCACACATTTGCCACCCGGATCAATAAGTCCGGTTTCCTCGAGAACTTCGCGGTGCAGGGCGGTGGTGAGGTCTTCGCCAGGTTCGGTTTTGCCGGAGGGCAGTTCCCAGGTGCCGCCGCGGAAGTCGTTGAGCGGTCGCTGTAGGAGGAGGATCTGTCCGTTGTGGATGATGGCGGCGCCGACGACTTGCTGCTGGATGCCGTCAGCGGTGTCTTGGCGGGTGAGGTCATTGACGTCGGGCAGGCTCATGCCGGGTGGGCCTCCTTGAGGTCGCGGTAGTTGCTGATCACTTTCGCGAACGCCTGAAGGTAGGCGTCTGCGAGGTCGTCATTGTCGTGGGGGACGGGGAGTTTGAGCGTGTGGCGGTGGAGGTGTTCGGCGTGGGGGAACTGACCGGGGCGGTAACTCGGCCATCCTTCCGGGAGGAGCGGGAACAGTTCGTTGGGGGCGTCGAACAGGGGGTGTTCGTTGAGCGGTCGGGTGGAGCCGGGGAGGTCGACGTCGAGGCAGCCTTCGGCGTGGAGTGCTTTCAGCAGGGTGGTGAGGGGGATGCCGTCGAGTTGGTCGGGTTGGTAGACGAGCGCGAGCGCGTACCACGTGGGTTCGCAGCTGGGTGGGATGTCGGGCACGGAGATGCCGGGCAACTCGCGTAGTGCGTCGATCATACGGGCGGCGATCCGGCGTCGGCCGGTGAGCCGAACGTCGAGGTGGTCGAGCTGATTGAGTGCGAGGGCGGCGGCCAGGGGATGGATGCGCAGCTTGAGGCCCATTCCGGTGACGGAGAATCGCGCCAGCGGGTGATCGAAAGGGATCTCGTTGCGGCAGCGTTTGTTGTACTGGCCAAGCACGCGGTAATAGATCTCGTCGTCATCGGTGAGTACGAAGCCTCCCTCTCCGGCGGAGAGGGGTTTGGGGCCGTTCATGCTGAACGCCGCCGCGGTGCCGAAGGACCCGATGTGGCGGTGGCCGGCGGTGGCGCCGTGGGCGTGGGAGCCGTCTTCGACCAAGGTGATCCCGTGCCGGTCGGCGATGCCGGCCAGGGCCTCGGTCTGGGCGGGCACGCGCCACAGGTGTGTGACGACGATGGCCTTGGTGCGCGGTGTGATGGCCGCTTCCACTTCTTGGTCTGGGGCCTGCACACCTCGATGACTGCCGAATCCATGCCCTTCCAGGCCGCCATCCATACACAGCAACAGGCGGACCGGACCCTCTTCTCCTGGTCCACAGAGGACCCACTGATGCACGCCCGATACGGTCTGGAATGGCACTTCCGCAACAACACGCCGACTGCAGCCGCAACCCCGCCTAAACCCAGCGAGACCATGACCGCACTGGGGATCCTGCAATACGGCGACCCCGTACTCCGCCGTGTCGCGCGACCATTCGCCCTGCCTGACGAGGCCGAGGACGCCCGCCGCGTGATCTCCGAACTCCACTCGGCAACCCAACGCGTCGCCCAGGCCCACACCTTCGGCAAAGGCATGGGCATCGCCGCACCCCAAATCGGCATCGAACGCGCAGCCGCCCTCGTGTGCCCATCCGGCAGCGACGATGCAATCACTCTGATCAACCCGCGCATCATCGAAATCAGCGATGACCACGACCACCAATACGAAGGCTGTCTGAGCTTCTTCGACGTCCGCTGCCGCATCCCCAGACCACTGATGATTCACGTCGAACACCAAGACATCACCGGCGAACGACGCATTACCATCTTCGAACGCGGCATCGCCCGCCTGGTAGCGCACGAAATCGACCACATCAACGGGATAGTCTGCCGAGACTACCTCGAACCCGGAACCCACCCCATCCCTGTCGAACAGTACCGAGGCACCGGCACAAACTGGCACTACACCACATATTGAAGCGCAGGGCAAATATGTGATGTCAGGCGGCGTAGCGGACTTCGGGTTTGCCGAAGTAGGAGCGAACTCGGTCGGGCAGCTTCTGGAGTCGGTGGAGGAAGGAGCGGACCCCTGTTTCCAGCTCGTCGCGGGTTTTCGGTGCTGTGCCGGTGGACACGGCGCGTTTGAGGTCGGCACCCCGGATCTCGTCGGGGTTGAGCTCGGGGTTGTAGCCGGGAAGGAAGTGCATCTCGATGTCCGAGCGGTGTTCGGTGAGCCATTTCTGGACGGTCTTGCGGCGGTGGACGGGGTGTCCGTCGACGATCAGGTGGACCTTACGGCCGTGATGGCCGGCCAGGCGTTTGAGGAAGGGGAGGAAGACCCCGGCGTTGAACGACCCGATGTAGACGGTGAAGTACAGCTCGCCTTTGTTGCCGATCGCGCACATGGCGTTCACGCTGAACCGCTTGCCTGTCTTGCCCACCACCGGCGTCGTGCCCCTCGGGGCCCAGGTGCGGCCCACAGCGGCGTCCGAGCGGATCCCGGTCTGGTCCAGCCACAGCACCGTCGCGCCTTCGCGGCGGGCGCGGGCGGCGATAGCCGGATAGTGCTCTTCCAGCCACACCCGCACCGCTTCGGGATTCTGCTCGTAGGCTTTGCGGATCGGTTTCTGCGGTGACAGCCCCCAGGAACGCAGGTATTTGCCGACCGTGGTCAGGCTCAACACGATGCCGTGCCGCACCCGGATCAGCTCGGCCACGACCTTGCGGGTCCACACCAGGCCGGTCAGCCCGAACGTGGCCGGGGTGTGCTCGGCCACCGCATACCGCAGCCTGCGCTGCCGGCGGGCACTCAACGCTTTCTGCTCCCCGGCCTTGCGACCCCGGCGACGCGCGGCAAGACCCTTCGAACCGCGTTTTCGCCACGCCTGCACCCATCTGGACACCGACTGCGCCGACACCGCGAACACCTGCGCCGCCTCGGCCTGGGTCATCCCACCATGGACCGCCGCGACCACCCTGCGCCGCAGATCCTCCTGCGTCTCAGGCGATAACCTCCGCGCATCCCGCACACCAGCGATCATGCCAGATCAACGAAGATCAGACCTTTGAGTTCCCGATCAATATGTCGCGAACCTGCGCGGCCAGCGGATCCGGGAGATCCCGCTGGCCGACCCGAGGACCTCGGTTGAGCACTTCGTCGGCGAGTTCGGCCGTCTTCGGGATGTCGCCCTCGCGCCGGACGGCTCGCTGTGGATGCTCACGAACAACACCGACGGTCGCGGAGAACCGGGCCCGGACGACGACCGCGTGCTGAGCATCAGCCTCGACTGACAGTGATGATGTTCGTGGTGACGCTGCTGGTGGATCTGACCCATCGACCGACTGACGTTTCGGCTGTCCTGTTTGGGATTTGTCGGTCCGCTGGGGGCGTCACCACGAACGCGGCCGGACGGTGCCGTTGCCGATAACCTCATCCGCCCTGGTGAGAGTTGGTTTGCGGGGGTGTCGACGACGGTCGATAGAGTCGGCGCTCTCGCGCAGCTGGCGATCACGCGGCATGATCTTCCGTGCTGCTGCGACTGGTCTATCTGAGCGTGACGAACGCGTTCGCCGTGCTGCGCCTGCTGCCGATGACCGGCAGGGACAAGGACGTGGAGATCCTGGCCCTGCGCCATCAGATTGCGGTGCCGGAGCGCCAACTCGGTAAGTACAAGGTGCGGTTCACTCCGAGCGATCGCGCATTCCTGGCGGCGCTGCTGCACCGGCTGCCGCTGGAGGTGCTGCGTCGGCTGCGGCTGCTGGTACGTCCGGACACGGTGCTGCGCTGGCACCGCGACCTGGTCGCACGCCACCACGCAGCCGCCTGCCCGCCGAAGCGCCCAGGACGACCTCGAATCGTGCGCTCCGCCCGGACCTTGGTACTGCGCCAGGCCAAGGAGAACCCCTGCTGGGGATATCGCCGACTCCACGGCGGCACCTGCTCCATGCCTTACGCGAGTTCGAACAGTTCTACAACTCCCACCGGCCGCACCAGTGCATCGCGAACGCCCGCCCGCTACGTCCCTTGCCCGTGCCGGTCGCCGATCCAGAACAGCTCGATCCCTTCAACATACGTCGACGCGATCGGCTGGGTGGCATCCTCCACGAGTACCAGCACGTGGCATGACCTGCGTGGATGCGGTTTTCGGCAAGGGTATGGGTAGCAGATTCCAACTGTTGACGAAGTCTCATAATGCAGGATAATGTCAAGCATCGCTGCGAGGAGCTGTGGCCCGTCGCTGCTAACCGCCTGCACATCGCGAACGTGTCAAGGCGGAGCCGGCAGTTCATCTTGATCGAGACGATCCACCCGCGAGAAGGAGCGGTTCACCAACACGCCGTCGTGTTCGCGCTGTTGCGCACCGAACACCAAGCCAAAGGTAGTAAGACGCATGACCGAACAATGGCGATCGAACCCATGCGAAACTCGTACTCCTAGCCTGGCCGACCGCACTCGCGTCACGAGAGCCATCCCGGAACGGGCCGTGCTCTCCGCCAGACCCCCGGACTCCACAAGTTCCTGCCACGCCTCGGGCCCGGCACGACCGGGAGGCGTCGGCTGATGAATACGCACATCAGTGCGGGCCAGCGGCTCGACAATATCCCGATCGGCAAGTTCCACCGGCGCTTGATGCTGCTGGTCGGCCTCGGCATGTTCTTCGACTCGTTCGACAACACGCTCTCAGCCTCGGTGCTGGCATCAATGCTGCCCACCGGCTTCTCGACGCTCGAGCTGAACTCGCTCTTCCTGTCGGTCACGTTCGCCGGCCTCGCGATCGGAGCGGCCTTCGCCGGCTGGCTCAGCGATCGGTTCGGACGCGGCTTCGCCTTCCAATTCAGCCTGGCGCTCTTCGGGATCCTCGCTCTGTGCGCGGCGATGGCACCGTCGATGCCGGTTCTCATCGCCCTGCGAGGCCTGATGAGCATCGGGCTGGGCGCCGAGTACGTCATCTGCTACGGCATGATCACCGAATTCATCCCGCGTTACCGCCGCGGCCGGTACCTGGGCATGCTCGGAATCTGCGGTGGGCTCGGCGTCTCGCTGTCCTCGCTGCTCGGCTGGGTGGTCATTCCCGCGGTGTCCTGGCGCGGGATGTTCGTCATCGGAGGCGTGGGCGCCCTGATCGCCTGGTGGATGCGCCGGGGTATGCCCGAGTCGCCGCGTTGGCTGGAATCGCGCGGGCGGCACGAGGACGCCGAGGCCATCATCCAGAAGATCGAGCGCGAGTCCGGAGTCGCGAACCCGGAGGCCGGCTCGACTCCGGTCGGGCACCAGGCGGGCGGCGCGGTGGACGAAAAGGCCGAGTGGGTGCCGATCACGGTGCTGTTCTCGCGTCCCGTCATCCGGCGGACGTTTATGGCCCTGATCTTGACCGTCACCTGCCTGTTCGGTTCCTACGTCGTCACCGGGTGGATCCCCACGTTCTTCGTGAAGCAGGGGATGACCGTGTCGACGTCCCTGGGTTTCAACGCGGCGATCATGTCCGGCTACGTCGCGGGACCGCTGCTGTGCGTGTTCATCGCCGACCGCCTTGGACGGCGCCGCAGCATCGTGACGTTCGGGACGCTATCGGCGATCTTCGCCGGCATCTACCCGTTCATGACGGAGCCTGTGCTGATCATCGCCATCGGCTTCATCCTGGTCGCCACGGTTGCGGCGTTCCTGACCCTGGGCCTGGGAACGACACCGGAGTTCTTCCCGACCGCCTTCCGCTTCCGCGGCGGCGGTGTCTCCCAGACCGTAGGTCGCATCGGCTTGATCTTCTCGCCCTTCATCGTCCTGTGGCTGTTCAACAGCTACGGCGTGATCGGGGTGATCGGGGCCGTGTCGGGGATGTACGTCCTCGTGACCCTGCTCAACGCCTTCGCCGGTGTGGACACCTCTCGGGAGGCGTTGGCGCAGATCGCCGCGGACGACCCGCAGCCGGAGTCGGATTCGGTTTCCGATCTGTCGTCCTCGGGCTCAACTCACGCGGCTCGGCGGCCGGACTCGCGCGACTGAAGCTCTCCCGCGACCACGTCCACGGCCGACCGGCCCGGTCGGCGGTGCCGGGAGCTGCCGGAACACCTGCTGTCCATTGAGGAGCGTTGACATGAAAGCTGTTTTCTTCCTGGGCGAAGGCAAGCTCGAACTCCGCGAGCTTCCCGACCCGGCTCCCGGGCCCGACGAAGTGGTCATCCGCATGAAGGCCTCCGGCATGTGCGGGAGCGACCTCAACCACCTCCACGGCCCGCTGCGCAGCGGATCCGAGCTGGTGATCGAGGGGCATGAGCCGTGTGGAGTCGTCGAGCTCGTCGGTGAGGCCGTGCGACCCAGCGAGGCCAAGGTCGGAGACCGGGTCATGGTCCACCACTACGACGGCTGTCGCACCTGCCAGTACTGCCGTTCGGGCTGGACGCAGTACTGCCCGAACGCGCGCACCGTGTACGGCGGGCTGGACGGCGACGGCGGGCACGCGGACTTCATGAAAGTTCCCGCGCACACGCTCATCCGCTTGCCCGACTCGCTGTCGTTCAAGACCGGTGCGGCCATCTCGTGCGGCACCGGGACCGCCTTCGGGGCGATCAAGCGGGTCGGTCTGTCCGCCGACGAGACCGTGGCCGTCTTCGGGCAGGGGCCCGTGGGCCTGAGCTGCACGATGCTGGCCAAGGCATTCGGCGCCCGGGTCATCGCCATCGACGTGGAGCCCTCGCGGCTGGAGATGGCCGCGAAGTTCGGCGCCGACCACGTCGTCGACGCACGAGAGCAGGACCCCGTGGCCGCCGTTCGGGAACTGACCCGCAACGGCGAAGGCGCGGACAAGTCCATCGAGTGCAGCGCCAACACCACCGTGCGCACGCAAGCGGTCCAGGCGCTCCGGCGCTGGGGAACCGCATGCATGGTCGGGGTTTTCGGCAAGGTCGAGCTGGACAGCGAGGAACTCATCCAGTTGCAGAAGACCGTCGTCGGCTCGCTGACCTTCAGCAAGAACCTGCAGGAGGAGTGCGCCCTGTTCGTGGCCGAGCGCAGCCTGGACGTGGAGTCGCTGTTCACCGACGAGTTCCGGCTGGACGAGGCCGAGCGGGCCTACGAGCTGTTCGACCGGCGCGAGATCGGCAAGGGCGTCTTCATCTTCGACTGACACCGGTGTCGAAGGTCAGGTGAGAGGGAACCAGTGACCACAACCCAGCAGAACTTCGCTCTGTTCGAGCAGGCCCAGGGCTTCTTGTCCCGCGACGCGCACCAGCTCCTCATCGACGGCGAGCGGGTCCCTGCCGTGTCCGGGAAGACGCTGACCACCGCCAACCCGTCGACCGGTGAGGTCCTGGCGCGGCTCGCCGCGGGCGATCAGGCCGACGTCGATCGCGCGGTCTTCGCCGCGCGCAAGGCGTTCAACGGTCAGTGGAGCAGCTGGACCCCGTACGAGCGCCAGGCGTTGCTCACGCGCATCGGACAGGTCCTCGACGAACGGTTCGAGGAACTGATCCAGATCGAGGCCCTGGACATGGGCGCCCCGGTGTCGAGGTTGCGCAACACCAAGCCCGCGTTGCTGAAGATGGTGTCGTTCTTCGCCTCCCAGGCGGCCGGCATCTCCGGTGAGACGCTGATGAACGGCATCCCCGGCAACGTCACCACGATGACGTTGAAAGCCCCGGTCGGGGTCATCGGCGGGATCATTCCCTGGAACGGTCCGCTCAACGGCCAGTTCTGGATCATCGGCGCTGTTCTGGCCAGTGGGTGCACCGCCGTGCTGAAGCCGTCCGAGGACGCCTCCCTGTCGGTGCTGCGGGTGGCGGAGATCCTGCACGAAGCCGGAGTGCCGGCCGGGGTCATCAACGTCGTGACCGGCCTGGGCAAGGAGGCCGGTCACGCGCTGGCTGCCCATCCCGACGTCGACCGCATCGCGTTCACCGGATCGACGCAGACCGGACGCAGCATCATCGAAGCGTCCACTGCGAACATCAAGAAGCTGCAGCTGGAACTGGGCGGCAAGTCGGCGGACATCGTGTGCGCGGACGCGGACCTGGACAAGGCCGTGCCGGGAGCCGCGATGGGAGTTTTCGCCAACTCCGGTCAGATCTGCTTCGCCGGCACTCGGGTGTTGGTGCAGCGGCCCATCGTCGACGAGTTCACCGAGCGGCTGCTGGCGTTCATCGACACCCTGCGGGTCGGACACAGCCTGGACGACGCCGCCACGCTCGGCCCGGTCATCTCCCAGCCGCAGCTGGACAAGGTGCTGTCCTACATCGATGTCGGGCGCAACGATGGGGCCGAACTGCTCTGCGGGGGACGGCGTCTCGACGGCGAACTCGGCAACGGGTACTTCGTGCAGCCCAGCGTCTTCGCCGGCGTGACCAACGAGATGCGCATCGCTCGCGAGGAGATCTTCGGCCCGGTCCTGTCGATCCTGCCGTTCGACGACGTCGACGAGGCCATCGCCATCGCCAACGACAGCGAATACGGGCTCGGGGGAGCGGTGTGGTCGCAAAACCTGTCCACCGCACTGCGAGTCGTTCACGGCGTCCACACAGGAACGATGTGGGTGAACTGCTACGGCCACATCGATCCGCTGGTCGGCTTCGGTGGAACGAAGATGAGCGGCTATGGCTCCAAGGGAAGTGCCGCGCAAATGGACACCTACCTCTACACCAAGAGTGTCTACATAGAACTGTGACCACGTGGCTCGGAGTGACGTGTCTGCGAGAAGAAATCAACGGCGGCCAGTAGACACCGGCGCCGGATCAATGCTCAGACGAAAGGGCTGTCATGACCGCGAACGAGACTGGTGACAAGGTCGCTTCTCGTCCACCGGGCGAGATGGAGGGCCTGCAAAGAGAACCCCTGCGCCGGATCACGCTGGCTGCGTCCATCGGCTCGGGAATCGAGTACTTCGACCTGGTCATCTACGGAGCGCTGGCCACGACGATCGCCACGGTGTTCTTCCCGAACAGTGACTCGACGGCGAGCATGCTCAACACCTTCGCTGTCTTCGCGGTGGCCTTCGTCGCGCGACCGCTCGGTGGGCTGTTCTGGGGTCCGCTAGGTGATCGCATTGGCCGGAAGAGGACCTTGTCGGCCGTCATCCTTGTCATGGCGACGGCAACGGCCGCGATCGGCTTGATTCCGGGCTACGGATCCATCGGTACCGCCGGCCCGGTTCTCCTGGTCGTGCTGCGGTTCATCCAGGGCATTTCGGTCGGCGGGGAAATGCCAGGTGCGGCGACCATGGTCGCCGAGTTCTCCCCGAATAACCGGCGGGCCCTGCAGACCAGCTTCTTGCAGTGGGGCGTGATCATCGGACAGGTCGGCGCACTGCTGTCCGTCGCGGCTCTCAGCGTTGCGTTGACGCCCGGCCAGATCGAGGAATGGGGTTGGCGCATCCCATTCCTGATCGCGTTTCCCGTGGGCCTCATCGGGCTGTACATCCGCACGCGGATCGGCGAGACCCCTGAGTTCGACGAGGTCGCACGTTCAGGGGTGAAGGTGCAACACCCCCTTCGAGCGCTCCTCGGCTCCGCCGCGGGGTGGAAAGGGATCGGGCGCACCGCCATGTTCAACCTGCCGGCCAGCGTCCCCGCATACCTGTTGCTCACGTTCCTGCCGACCTTCCTCAAGAGCGAGGCAGGGCTTTCCAGCGGTGAGGCGCTGATGTGTGTGACGGTGGCCGTGCTCGTCGCGATGCTGGCGCAGCCGCTGGCCGGCTACTGGTCGGACCGTCTAGGACGGCGACCGCTCCTCCTGGCGCTGTGCGCTCTGGAACTGGCTCTGGCATACCCGGCCTTCTCCTTGCTGCTGCACGGAGACGTGGGGCTGGCCGTGCTGGGCCTGGTGGTGATCGGCTTCCTGCACGGGGTGGCCACCGGCTGCCAGGCAGCTCCTAATCTGGAGTCCTTTCCCACCCGGATTCGGTTCACGGGCTACGCCGTGGCGTACGGGCTCTCCACCGCCATTCTGGCCGGGCCCACGCCGTACGTGGCGACCTGGCTGATCGATGTCACGGGGAACCTGATGGCTCCGGCCTGGATGATCATGGCTTGCGCGGTGATCCCGCTCGTCGGCGCGTACTTCGTCCGCGAGACCGCCAACCGTCCTCTTCCCATGTGATCGAGATTTCCGGTGCGAGACGTCGTTGGACGGTTGGCCCTCCCGAGGATCTGTTCGGGAGGGCCAACCGTCCAACGTCCTACGTGGTGCGCGAGTCCGGGTCCAGCGGCCGAGACACGGCCGCAGCTCGCGCAACCTCCGGATCGAAGACTTCCAACCGATGTGCTCCGCGACCACTGTGGCCGGCACCGTCGGCGTGACCCGCAACAACTCCGGGGTCTCACCAGCCGCGTCGTTGCAGGGTGGTCCAGTGTAGGCGGACAAACGCAACCTGCACGAAGCGATCATGTCGATCGCTTCGTGCAGGCGTCGGTACGCGGTTGCCGAGCGGGGGCGGAGCTACCAGTCGAGCACCAGGCGCTCGGTCATCGACTTCGAGACGCACGGCGCCATCAACGTGTTGGACTCCCGCTCCTTGGGTGAGAGGAAGGAGTCCCGGTGATCGGGCACGCCCTCCAGCACGGTCGACAGGCAGGAGCTGCAGGTGCCCTCGAAGCAGGCAGCGGGGATCGTCACGCCCGCTTCAGCGCAGGCGTCGATGATGGACTGGCCGGGCTGCACGGACACGTCGATGTTGGATCGCTCGAGGTGCACGGTGAACGCTTCGTGCGACCCCGCTGCTCCCTGTCGAGCGCCGGGCTTCGGCGCGAACCACTCGGCGTGCAGGTCCCGCCCGGCCCGTTCGGCGGCCTCCTCGATGCCGATGAGGAAACTCTGCGAGCCGCAGGCGTAGATCGCCGCTCGCTCGTCCGTCGCTGAGACGAGGGAATCGAGGTCGGGGCGGCCTTGCTCGGAGGTGAGATGCGTCTGCGTCTGCTCGTAGCGCTCGAGCCGGTCGAGGTAGGCCAGCCGGGACCTGGTCCGGCCCACGTAGTCCAGACGCCATGGCACGCCGCGCTCCTGAGCCGCTTCGATCATCGGCAGGATCGGTGTGATGCCGATGCCGCTCGCGAAGAAGTGGTAGCGGTCGGCGGTTTCCAGCGCGAAGGTGTTGCGCGGCCAGCGGACCCGGATCTGGTCGCCGACCTTCAGCGTGTGGAGCATCGCGGAGCCACCGCGGCCGTTCTCCTCGCGCAGGACCGCGATGCGCCAGCGTGTCCGGTCCGACGGTTCGTTGACCAGTGAGTACGACCGGATGACGTCACCGGGCAGCACCACGTCGATGTGCGCGCCCGCCGTCCATTCGGGAAGCTCTGCGTCCTCGTTGGCGCGCAGCTCGATCTCAAGGGTGCGGTCGGCCACGGGGTGGACCGCGGCAACGTTCATGACCAGCTCTTTGTAACCGGCCCGGATGACGCTGCCGGTCAGGTCGACGGAGCGCGGAAGCAAACGTACGGGGAGCTTGGACGGGCCGAGGTGGGTCCAGGTGCTCGCCTCGGGTTCACCCGTCAGCTCGAAGTCGTCGGTTATCGAGAGTAGCTCTTCCACCGCGATGCGCAGTTGCTCACGTGCGAGAGAGGCACCGACGCATCGGTGCGGGCCGAAACCG
Organism: Saccharopolyspora pogona; assembly: GCF_014697215.1. Lineage (GTDB taxonomy): Bacteria > Actinomycetota > Actinomycetes > Mycobacteriales > Pseudonocardiaceae > Saccharopolyspora > Saccharopolyspora hattusasensis. Next base: position 2,679,192 of record NZ_CP031142.1, on the reverse strand, counting down.
AACGCGATGTGCGGATTGGGCTTTCGGTCGAAATCGACCTTGCCCGCGTTCTCGAACTTGCGGTCGTCCAGGTTCGCTGCCGACACCATCAGGCCGACCCGCGATCCCTTGGGGACCGTTCGGCCCTCGATCTCGACATCACGTGTCGTCTTGCGGCCGACGAGGCGGACGGGCGTCCACACCCGGAGTAGTTCCTCGATCGCCTGGGGGATCAGCTTCGGCTCGTCCCTGAGCCGATTCTGATCGTTCGGAGTCTCGGCGAGGTGTCGGATGATGCTGCCGAGCATGTTGGTGGTCGTGCCGTGGCCGGCTTGGAGGAACAACCGGATCGTGCCCGCAATGTCGTCGTCGGTGAGCCGCCTTCCGTCGACCTCCTCGTGGATCATCGCGCTGATGACGTCGTTCGGGTCGTACGGCGCCTTCTTGCGCGTCTCGAGGACCCGGTAGATGTACTCGTAGATCTCATCGTTCGCGGCCTTGTGCGTTGCGGTGTCGCCGGCCGCTCCGGCGCCGATGATCCGGTTGATCGTCGTCTTGATGCGCTCGGCGTCCTCGACCGAGATGCCGAGGAAGATGCACTGGACCTGGATCGGCATGTAGAAGGTGAAGGACGCGACGGCGTCGACCTCGCCCTGAGAAACGCACCGTCCGATCAGGTCCCGTGCGGTCCGGCGGATCACCGGTTCGATGCGGCGGATGTACTCCGGCGTGAAGAACCGGTTCAGCAGGTCGCGGTAGGCCGTGTGAAACGGCGGGTCCACCTCAGCGGGTGCTCGAGGGGGGCGATCCGGGCTGGTGGCATCGGGGATCGGGGTCTTCTGCGCGCTGGTGAAGGTGTGCCAGTCGAGAGCCGACTCGGTCACGTCCCTGAAGCGCGTCAGGGCGTAGAAGCCGCCGAACCGGTCGCTCCACGCTACGGGACATTCGTCGCGCAGGCGGGTGTAGACGTCTGTCGGGTCTGCATGATTCTCCTTGGCGAGTGGATCCCAGTCCTCAGATGGATGGGAGATCGGGCAGCCAGAGGGCATGAAACTCACCTTTTCCGTGCTCTGGACGTTGTCGCTCAGTTGGCTCCCCGGGCGCAGTCTCAGGCGCTCGGGGAGCCGGGCGCGTGCGACGTCATCTACTGGTGTCGTGGTACTGACCCGTGGCACGGGCCCGCTGGGTGGCCAGTTCGATCACCAGGTCCAGGTTGGGGGTCGGGACCTGCACCAGTTCGGCCAGGTTGAGGGGTACGCGGAACATGGCGTCGATCTCCATGGGCCGGCCGGCCTGCAGGTCCTGCGCGATGCTCTGGAGATGGCCGGACTTCGACAGCTTGCCCAGGCCCTCATAGGGATCGCCAGGATCGCAGCCCAGGGCACGAGCGATGGCGGCGCCCTCGGCTGCCATCGCCTTGGCGGTGCCGGCTACGGCGGGTTTGTCGAGGACGTCCTTCATGGCCGAGGCGCTGAGGACGGCCAGCGATCCCCCGATCAGGTTCATCAGCAGTTTGGCCCAGATCGCGTCGCGGATCTTCGGCGTGACGGTGGTCTCCAGGCCGCTCGGGTTCAGCAGCGACGGCAGTGCGTCGAGTCTTTCGTCCGACTGGCCGTCAGGGCGTCCGATGATCAGGCGGTTGCGCGGATTCTCGGCACGAACCACCCCTGGTGCGACCACGCTGCAGGCGGTGTAGGCCACGGCGCCCACGGCGCGCTCCGGACCGACGTGGTCCCACAGCGCGCGCCCCGGATCCAGCCGTGCGAGGTGGGTGCCGTCCAAGGTTCCGCCGTGAGAGTGGAAGTACCACCAGGGAATGCCGTTCATGACGAACAGCGCCAGGCCGTCCTGGCGGAGCAGGGAACCGATGTGTTCGGCGATGGTCGGCAGGGCAGGGGCCTTGACCGCGACGATCACGATGTCCTGCGGCTCCAGATCGCCGGGTCGGTCGGTGGCGACCGGGTGCGAGACCAGCTCTCCGTCACGGGTTTCCACCCGCAGTCCGTGCCGTTGGATCGCGGCAAGCTGCTCACCGCGAGCGATCAGCGAGACCTCGGCCTGACTCGCAGCGAGGCGCCCGGCGAGGTGCCCGCCCACCGCCCCCGCACCGTACACGCAGATTTTCACGTGTGCTCCTTGTTTCGTGGCATGTCGATCAGTCGAACTGCCGGCGCTTTTGTGCTGCGGCGGCGCTGAGGAATGAGATGTCGTTGCCGGTGGAGACGTAGCCGGCACCGAGGTCCAGATATTGGCGAATGAGATCTGGCCGTCCACCCATTCCGCCGATGCCCACGGTCTTCCCGTGTGCTCGGCAGGCGTCGATGATGTGGAGGAACGCCTTGTGCACCTGGGGGTGGTCCACTTGCCCTGCGACACCCAGCTCGACGCTGAGGTCGCTCGCACCCACGAGGAGGAGGTCCACGCCGTCCACCGCGGCGATGGCGTCCGCGGCGTCCAGGCCGGCCCGGGATTCGATCTGTGCCACCACCATGGAGGCCTGGTCGAGCTCGCGGACGGTCTGATCGGCGGGGAGGGACCGGTAGTGCAGCTGGGGCGCCGCACCCGCCAGGGAACGCTCACCCAAGGGCGCGTGTTTGACGGCGCGAACCGCGGCGCGCGCCTCGTCGGCGGACTCCACGCCGGGCACCATGATCCCCATGGCTCCGGAATCCATGACCCTGGCGATGAAGGCTGGATCCAGGTCGGGGATGCGGACCAGGGGAGTGACGCCCAGGTGATTGCAGGCCATGCAGATCTGCCCCGCGGCTTCCAGCGGGAAGCTGCTGTGCTCCATGTCGATGTAGACGGAGTCGAAACCTGCCGTGTGGGCGATGGCGGCGATGTCGACGGTCCGCACCAGTCGTACGGTCATCGAGAACACCGTCTCGCCCCTGGACAACTTCTCCTTGGCAGGATTGCGCAGCAGGCGGGTGGTTTCGTCGTTCATGTTGTTCAAAGCTCCTGTCCGACTTGGAATGTCTCAGCCGAACAGAGTCGGCAACGCTTGCGCCTCGTCCTCGAACCCGTAGACGGATTTGACTTCGAGGTATTCTTCGAGCCCGAACCTGCCCATCGAGCGGCCGATGCCGGACTGCTTGTAACCGCCCATGGGTGTGTAGGAATCCGTGGCCGCGCCGTTGTAGCTGACTCGTCCGGCGCGCAGCCCGTTCACCACTCGGCGGGCTCTCTCCCGGTCGCCACCGAAGACGAAACCGCCTAGCCCGTAGGGCGAATCGTTGGCGATGCGCAGGGCATCGTCCTCGTCGCGGTAAGGCAGGACGGCCAGGACGGGGCCGAAGATCTCCTCGCGGGCGATCCGCATGTCCGGTGTGACTCCGGTGAACACCGTCGGTTGCACGAAATGGCCCCGTTCGAGACCGTCAGGGCGCTCGAGGCCGCCGGTAACGAGGTTGGCGCCCTCATCGAGGCCGCTCTGGATGTGCTCTCTGATCGACTTGTACTGGGCGGTGCTGACGACCGGGCCCATGGTCGTCGAGCTCTCAAGCGGGTCGCCCAGGCGATAGCGGCGTGCCTCGTCGACCAGGAAGGGCACCACCTGCTCCACCTGGCTTTCTTGCACCAGCATTCGGCTGGGGGCGTGGCAGGACTGACCGGCGTTGAAGAAGCAGCGCTGGACGTTCCAACGCGCGGCCTGTTCGAGGTCGGCGTCGGGCAGCACGATGTTGGCCGACTTCCCACCCAGTTCGAGGCAGACGCGTTTCACGGTGCCCGCGGCGGCGACGCCTACCTGCTTGCCGGCGGCGGTGGATCCGGTGAAGGAGATCATGTCCACGTCCGGGTGGTGGGACAGCACATCGCCGACGTCGCGGCCGGCGCCATTGACCAGGTTGAACACGCCCGGCGGCACATCGGCTTCGTGTAGCACCTGGGCCAGGAGGGCGCCGCTCGCGGCTGAGTTGATACTGGGCTTGGCGACCACCGTGCACCCGGCGGCCAGAGCGTAGATCAGCTTGATCACGCCGGTCTGGATCGGCCAGTTCCACGGTGAGATCAGCGCGCAGACGCCGATCGGCTCGCGACGGACGATGGCGCCGTCCACACGTGACTCGAAGGGGTACTCGCGCAAGATGTCGCGGGCTACCTTCATGTGTTGAGCCGGGCCCGTGACCTGAGCGCGGTTGCTGACGGGAATGCCGACCTCGCGCGCGATCAAGTCGGCGAAGTCATCGATGTAGGACTCGTACACGTCGATGACCCGGTCGATCAACGCGATCCGGTCGTCCACCGAGGTGGTGGAAAAGCTATCGAACGCGCGCCGGGCTGCGGCGACAGCGCGGTCTGCATCCGCAGCGCTGCCCAGAGTCACCCGGGCGAAGGCCTCCTCGCGGGTGGGGTCGATGAGCTCCACTTCGCGGGGCTCGATCGGTTCGGTCCATCGACCGTCGATGTAGAGGTGCGGGTACTGCCTCATGAGCGAGGTCTCCTCAGACTGCGTGTGGCGTGTCCGGTGGGTCAGCTGCTGTGGGTGTAGCCGCCGTCGCAGGCGATCGTCTGGCCGGTGATGAACGCGGACGCAGGTGTGGCCAGGAAGAACATGACGCCGACCAGGTCGGTGGGGAACATGTTTCGCGGGATGCACTGCTGGGACGCCGCGCGCGCACGTGCCTCGGCGGTCTGGTTGCGCTCGACCTCTGTGGTGACCATGCCCGGCCGCACGCAGTTGACGGTGATCCCGTGGCCGCCCAGCTCGCGCGCCAGGGAGTTGGTCATGCCGATCAAGGCCGACTTGGAGGTGACGTAGTGCAGGTAGTTGCCGACGCCGCGGGTCACCGAATCGGATGAGATGTTGATGATGCGGCCGAAGCCCGCCGCGCGCATATGAGCAGCGACCGCCCGAACGCACAGGTAGCTGCCGGTGACGTTGACGTTCAACACTTTTTCCCACTGCTCGAGCGGGATCTGGTCGAACGGTCCCTTCTCGATGGTCGCGAAGATCGAGGCGTTGTTGATCAGCACGTCGACCCGGCCCCACTCCTGGATGACGGTGTCGACCATTGCGACGACGGACGCCTCGTCGGCCACGTTCACCTTGACGGCCAGACCGACCCCTCCGGCGTCATGGATCTCCTTGACGACCGCGTCCGCCTTGTCGATGTCGAGGTCGGCCACCACGGCGAAGGCTCCGGCTGCGGCGAATTGGCGGGCCAGCTCACGGCCGATGCCCTGGGCGGCACCGGTGACGATGACCACCCGCGCCTCGACGCTGAAGTCCCTTGCCGAAGCCGGAACTCCGGAGTCGTACGGGGTGTCAGTGAGCGGTGTCGTCGTCATTGTCGATCCTCGTGGCGTCGCGCTTCGTAGTGGGCGTGCGGGCAGTGGTGGACGGGGCTGGTGCTGTCTTGACCGCCTGGCACTCACGCCTCGCGAAAAGGCGGTGTCCCCTGATTGCTGGTGGACAATATCCCGTAATATAGGATATTGTCAATCGCGGCGGCCGGCCGCGCGCTGATGCAGGACTGCGGCGGGTGGGACGGGCGCCGCATCCCATCGGCCTTTGCTGCGGGATGGCATCGATTTCGTGAAGGAGCAGAGATGCGGGTAGGTAAGGCATCCGACGCCGACGTCGAACGAGTCGGAACCATGCGTGAGGGGAAGCTCGACCAGAAGCACCTGCTGTTCGGTGAAGACGGCTCGCCCAACAACTACGACCTGAACATGGGCCTCACGGGCGGTGGTGGTTGGCGGACCCCTCGTCACCGGCACAACTTCGACCAGATCCGCTACGTCATTCAGGGCACGCTGCCCTACACCGAGAACGACGTGCTGGAACAAGGGTGGGTGGGCTACTTCCCTGAAAGCGTCCACTATGGACCTCAGGAGCGTGCCGAGGGACTTCGCACCATGGTTCTGCAGTGCGGCGGTGCGAGTGGCGCCGGCTATCTGAGCGTCGCGCAGCGCGAGGCTACGAACGCCGAGCTGGCCAAGACCGGTGAGTTCAAGAAGGGCCTGTACCACTACACGGACGACAACGGTGTGCCCCAGACCAAGGACGGTTCGGAGGCGATCTTCGAGCACGCCACGGGGGGCAAGCTCGAGTTCGCGACTCCGCGCTACACCGACGTCATCGCGATGAACCCGGCGGCCTACGACTGGCTTCCGCAGGGTGAAACGGGCGTGTGGGAGAAGTGGCTGGGAAGCTTCACGGAACGCGATCTGCGGATCGGGTTCGTGAGCCTGGACGCAGGCGCGGTGTACCAGGCGGGGCAGTTCCCCTCCATCGAGATCTTGTTCCAGATCAACGGCCAGGTGACGGCGGGCGGTGAGAAGTACGGCCCCGAAACCGGGTACGAATTCCTGGCCAATGAGGGGCCGGTGCCTGTCGAGGCCGTCGAGCCGACCGAGTTCTTGCGCGCGGTGCTGCACACGTTCTGAGCCGGTACGGCGCAACACGGGGCACATCGCGGCCCCGTGTTGCGCTTACCGGCCACCGCCCGCCCCTTACGCGAGAAAGAACTCATCCCCATGACCGATTCCGCCGACGATCCGGTGTTGGACGACCCGAAACCGCTGCACCGAGGCAACTTCATCAACGGGCGCGATTCGGCGGCGGCGTTGCTCCGGGTGCTCGCGGAAGCGGGGGTGCCGGCGGACGCGTCGCCGCGGCGGCGAGCCGAGTACTCCTACGACGCCTCCAACTACCGCGTCGAACCGCTCGCGGTCGCGTTCCCGCGCACCGTAGACGACGTCGTGGCCGCCGTCGCGGTGTGCCGGGCCACCGGCGCGGCGGTCATCGTCCGAGGAGGCGGGACGTCCATGGCCGGCAACGCCGTCGGCCCCGGGCTCGTCCTGGACTTCTCGCGGCACATGGACCGCGTCCTCGCCGTCGATGAGGAGGCCAGGACGGTCGACGTCGAACCCGGTGTCGTCCTCGCGGCGCTGTCGAGCGAGGTGGAACTTGCCACCGGCGGTCGCTGCACGTTCGCGCCGGACCCGTCGTCGAAGAACCGCGCCACGGTCGGCGGGGCGATCGGCAACGACGCGTGCGGCAATCACTCCGTCCGCTACGGCCGCACCTCCGACCACGTGGCAGAGATCGACCTCGTCACGTCCGATGGCGCGCGGCTGACGGCGACCGAGACAGGTCTGCGGGCCACCGATCCCGCCGACTCGTTCTCCGCCACCCGAGCCGAGTCCCTCGCGGCGTCGCTGGCCCGGCTCGCGCAGCAGAACCTGAGCACCCTCCGCCTCGAACTCGGACGCATCCCCCGGCAGGTCTCCGGCTATCACCTCGAGAATCTCCTGCCGGAGAAGAGGTTCAACATCGCACGTGCCGTCGTCGGCTCCGAGGGGACGTGGGCCGTGGTCGTCGGCGCTCGCATGAAGCTCGTGTCGAAACCGGCCAGCGCGCTGCTGGTATGCCTCGGCTACCGGGACGTCGTCGACGCCGCCCGCGACGTCCCGACGATCCTCGAGTTCTCGCCGGCCGCCGTCGAGGGCACCGACGAGGCCATCGTCGCCACGATGCGCCACCGTCGGGGCTCCGGTTCCGTCTTGGGCCTGCCCGAGGGGCAGGCGTGGCTCTTCGTGGACCTCGACGGCGACGACCCGGAATCAGTGCACGTCCAGGCGGACCGGCTCCTCGACCGGCTCGGTGAGAACGGGCGCCTCGTCCAAGGCCGTGCGGCCGTGGACCCTGCGGAACGCATTTCGCTCTGGCGCGTCCGGGAGGACGGCGCGGGCCTGTCCTCCCGTCTGGCGTCGGGAGGCGAGGCGTGGCCGGGCTGGGAGGACTCGGCGGTCGCGCCCGAGCGGCTCGCCGACTACCTCGCCGACCTTCGCGCGCTCCTGGCCGAGCACGAGCTCGCCGGGGTCATGTACGGGCACTTCGGGGCCGGCTGCATGCACATCCGCATCACCTACGACCTGCGCAGCGAGCAGGGCCGTGCGGTTTTCCGCGAGTTCACCCGCCTGGCCGCGGAACTCGTGGTCCGCCACGGCGGATCGCTGTCCGGCGAGCACGGCGATGGCCGCGCTCGCTCCGAGCTGCTGTCCATCATGTACTCGCCCGAGGTGATGGCCGCGTTCGCCGAGTGCCGTCGTCTGTGGGACGCCGCAGGCATCCTGAATCCGGGCTCGTTGACCGATCCCGACCCCATGGACGCCCACCTCGCCCTCGCGGGGGTGCCGGAGCGCGAATGGCGCACGAGCTTCGACCTGCGTCCGGCAGCATCCGCCGGGACGGATCCCTGGGTCCACGCCGTCTTGGGTTGCATAGGCGTGGGGCGGTGCCGCGCGGACAGCGGCGGGGTGATGTGCCCGAGCTACCGCGCCACGCGGGACGAGAAGGACTCGACGCGAGGCCGTGCGCGCGTCCTGCAGGACATGGTCCGTGGCGCTCGCACGGTTGAGGAGGGCTGGCGGTCAGAGGAGGTCCGGGAGGTGCTGGACCTGTGCCTGGCGTGCAAGGCCTGCTCGACCGACTGCCCGGCCGGCGTGGACATGGCCACGTACAAGGCCGAGTTCTTCGCCCACTACTACCGCGGCCGCCGCCGGCCGCTCTCGCACTTCTCGCTCGGCTGGCTGCCGCGGTGGCTCAAGCTGACAGGCCTCTTCTCCGGTGTCGTCAACGCGGTGCTCGCGACTCCGCTGGGCAATGTCGCGGCGGCGGCGGGTGGGCTCACCACGAAGCGCGCGCTTCCGCGGTTCGCCGGCGCGGGGGAGTGGCGACGCGAGATCGCCGACGCCGCCCTGGCTGCGGGGGCCGACGGCGAAGACTCGGTGGTCCTGTTTGTGGACACGTTCACGCGCGGCTTCCGGCCCGAGGTCGCGGGTGCAGCGGCTCGCGTCCTCGCGGACGGCGGCAACGCCGTCGAAAGCTCCGCCGACGGCTGCTGCGGCCTGACCTGGATCTCCACGGGCCAGCTCGGCACCGCGAAGCGGCTGCTTTCCAAGGCCGCGGAAGCGCTCGACGACGGCACCGACCGGCCGATCGTCGTCGTCGAGCCGAGCTGCGCGGCCGCGCTCCGGAAGGATCTGCCCGAACTCGTCCACACGGAGCAGGCCGAGCGCGTCGCGACGCGCGTGCGCAGCTTCGCCACGCACGTCGCCGATCGGGTGTCCGCGGGCTGGAAGCCGTCCCCGGCGAGGCCCGCGCCGGAGCAGGCCGTGCTCCAGACGCACTGCCACGAGTACTCGGTCTTCGGGGCCGCGGCCCAACGGACGGCGCTCAAGGCGGCCGGCGTGCGCAACGTCGTCGACGCGAACGGATGCTGCGGCGTGGCCGGGAACTTCGGCTTCGAAGCCGACCACTACGACGTGAGCATGCAGGTCGCGGAGAACGCGCTAGCGCCCGCGCTCAGGGCCACCGACCGCGACGTCGCCGTGCTGACCGACGGCTTCTCGTGCGCCAGGCAGGTGGACCAGCTCGATCCCTCGAGACCCGGCCTGCACCTGGCCCAAGTCCTCGACCCGGGCACGACCACGGTCGCCGGCCCGACTTCTACCACCACCAGAGACCGCCACACCAAGGAAACAGAGGAGCGCCAATGACCGCCAATGCCAGCGACGTCCGCATCTCACAGGAATCACGCGAGGCTCTCGCCGAAGTCAGCACAGGCATCTTCATCGACGGGCAGTGGGGCGAAGCCGCGTCCGGTGCCCGCTTCGACGTCGTCAATCCGGCGACCGAGGAAGTCATCGCGACCGTGGCCGATGGTGGCCCCAAGGACGCGCAGCGCGCCATCGAAACCGCGGGTCGAGCGCAGAAGGACTGGGCCAAGACAGCTCCCCGCGAGCGCAGCGAGATCCTGCGCCGCGCCTACGACCTGCTCATGGCGCGGCAGGACGAGCTCGCCCTGATCATGACCGCCGAAATGGGCAAGCCGCTCGCCGAGGCGAAAGGCGAGGTCGCCTACGCCGCCGAGTTTTTCCGCTGGTTCTCCGAAGAAGCCGTCCGCATCGGCGGCGACGTCACGACGACGGGCGACGGGAAGAACCGCATCCTCGTCTCGCGTGAACCCGTCGGCCCGTGCGTTCTCGTCACCCCGTGGAACTTCCCGCTCGCCATGGGCACGCGCAAGATCGGACCGGCGATCGCGGCCGGCTGCACGATGGTGTTCAAACCCGCCGCCCTCACCCCGCTCACGTCCCTGGCGCTCGTGGACATCTTGGTCGAGGCGGGGCTGCCCGCAGGCGTCCTCAACGTCGTGTGCACGACCAAGGCGTCTTCGGTGGTCTCGCCGTGGATGTCGAGCGGCATCGCCCGCAAGATCAGCTTCACGGGCTCGACCGAGGTGGGCGTCCGCCTGCTCGAGCAGGCGTCCCAGCACGTCATGCGCTCGTCGATGGAACTGGGCGGCAACGCCCCCTTCATCGTCTTCGACGACGCGGACCTGGATCGTGCAGTTGAGGGGGCGATCGCGGCCAAGATGCGCAACATGGGCGAGGCCTGCACTGCCGCGAACCGCATCTTCGTCCAGCGGCCCGTCGCCGAGGAGTTCGCTCGCCGTCTCGCCGCGCGGATGGGCTCGCTGTCGGTGGGCGACGGCGCCGAGCGGGGCACCGAGGTCGGTCCGCTCGTGGAGGAGAAGGCCCTGCGGAAGGTCCAGGAGCTCGTCGACGATGCCGTCGGCAAGGGCGCGAAGGTCGTCTGCGGCGGGAACCGGCCAGACCGGCCGGGCTATTTCTACTCGCCCACCGTCCTCTCGGACGTCTCTGCGGAGGCGGACCTCATGACCGAGGAGATCTTCGGCCCGGTGGCTCCTGTCGTCGCGTTCGACACAGAGGAGGAGGCCGTCCGCATGGCCAACGACACCCCGTGGGGGCTGGTGAGCTACCTGTTCACTCAGGACGTGGACCGGGGTTTCCGCGTGGGAGAGGCCCTCGAGGCCGGAATGGTCGGTCTGAACACGGGCCTAGTGTCCAACCCCGCCGCACCGTTCGGCGGCGTCAAGGCCTCGGGGCTCGGCCGCGAGGGCGGCCGTGTGGGCATCGAGGAGTTCCTCGAGTACAAGTACATGGCGGTCCCGCGGGTGTAATCTGCTGGAAGCGGCCGAGAGGCTCAGGGCCTGACGAAGCTCGGACCCTGAGCCTCGGGCGGAGAGTGTGACCTGTTTTGACAATATCCCACAATGCGGGATATTCTTAGGCTGTGACAGCGACATCGACTCCGGACAGCGCGAGCAGCCTGGCCAGGATGCTCCACGTGCTGCAGCTGTTCAGCGAAGCCGAGCCCGAATGGTCGACGGCCGCCATCATCGAGGCCCTGGAGACTTCCAGGTCGACGGGATATCGCTACATCAAGACCCTGCACGAGGCGGGACTGCTCAGCACAGTGCGCAATGGCTACTACACCCTGGGCCCGCGGATCATCGAGATGGATCTGCAGATCCGCGTGACGGACCCACTGCTTTTGGCCAGCCATGGTGTGCTCGAGGATCTGGTGGACAAGATCGGGCACTCGGCTCTTCTGTGCACCGCGTATCGTGATTCGGTCCTGTGCGTCGGCGAGTGCCGCGCCCCGGATAGCCCTGCCAACCGGTTCAGCCGCGGGCAGCGGCGCCCGCTGTTCCAAGGAGCGACGTCGAAGGTCATCCTGGCTCATCTCCCGCATCACCGCCTGAAAGCTATCTACCCTCGTCAGCGCAAGGAAATCGAGAACGCCGGGCTGGGCAGCTCGTGGAGCGACTTCCGCACGACCCTGGGGCAGATCAAGAAGGACGGCTACCTCTTGACCATGGGAGAGTTCAACCCCGGCGTCTACGGCGTCGCGGCACCCGTGCTCACCGATCAGAAGACTGCCCTGGGGAGCGTGGGTGTCGCCTGGGAGAAAGAGCGGCGCGACGTCGACGTCGAGCACGCAGTGCTCGCCGTCAAGCAGGCGGCAACGACCATCTCGGAACGCATGATGGAGAAGCAGCGGCACTGATTGGGTCACGGGGCCGCGTCAGTGTTTGACGTTGACCACTCACCGCCTCGGCGTCGATAAGCAGGGCAGCGAAGACCGGGTCCCCGGTGCAGGTGCCGCGACGCATCTCCATTGCTGCTCTACACGCCTTCGGGCCTTGAGTAACGCCTACTGATTGGGAAACGACTATGCAGGCTGTTCCATTCGGCCCGACCAACACCAAGGCCCCCAACATCATCGCCGGGATGATGCGGATCGCGGACAAGACCGATGAGCAGATCCGCACGCTTTACACCACCGCCCGTGAGGCCGGGATCGACTTCTTCGACCATGCGGACCTCTACGGCTTCAAGCACCCGGGCGGCGGTCCGCACCTGTGCGAGCGCAGGTTCAGCGAGGCGCTGGGACTCTCCGGTGCGGAGCGCGAGCAGATTACGCTGCAGACGAAGACCACCATTGTGGACGAGGAATGGCACTACGACTCGTCCTATAAGCACATCGTGTCCTCTGTGGAGGATTCCCTGCGGGCGCTCGGCACGGATTACATCGACGTGCTGCTCCTGCACCGCCCCGATGCCCTCGTCGAGCCCGAAGAGGTGGCGCGGGCCTTCGACGATCTCGAGTCCGCCGGCAAGGTCCGGAGGTTCGGCGTCTCCAATCACACCCCGCGGCAGGTCGACCTGCTGAAGACGGCTGTGCGCCAGCCCCTGGTGGCGAACCAGGTGCAGCTGTCGGTGACCCACTCGACGATCGTGGCGCAGGGGCTGGCCTCCAACATGGTGGAGGAGGCCGATTCGCTCACCCGCGACGGTGGCGGCATCGTCGACTACTGCCGCATCAACCGGATCACCATCCAGGCATGGTCTCCGTTCCAGAAGGGCTTCCAGGACGGGGTCTTCCTGGGATCCGAGGAGTATCCGGAGCTCAACGCCGCCCTCGACAAGCTCGCGGCGAAGTACGGTGTCACCCCCATCGCGATCGCCACGGCGTGGATCACCCGCCACCCGGCCGGCATGCAGGTGGTACTCGGTACCACCACCCCGCAGCGAGTCGCCGATGCCGCAGCCGGCTCGGATATCCCGCTCACCCGCGCCGAGTGGTACGGGCTCATCCAGGCAGCAGGCCACCGCGTGCCGTGAGGTGGCGCGGGTAGCTCAAAGAGATCGGCCCCGCGGTTCAAGGTTCGTCACCTGGACCGCGGGGCCGAAGACGTCGAAATACTCAATGGAAAGAACGTCCGCCGTCCGCCGCTAGCGCCGCGCCCGTGATGTACGACGATTCGTCGCTGGTCAGGAAGCAGATGGCGCGGGCGATCTCGAGTGGGCTCGCCAGTCGTTTCAGGGCGTAGTTGGTCACGTTTTCGCGGTGACCGTCCGCCATGGCGGTGTCCACCATTCCCGGGCAGATGGCGTTCACCCGGATTTCGGGCGCCAGTTCAGCGGCCAGTGATTTGCTGAGGCCGATCACGCCCGCTTTGGACGCCGCGTAGGCGGTAAGGCCTGCTGCGTTGGGCAGAAGGCCTGCCGCCGAAGCGATGTTGACGATCGTTGCCTTTTGCTCTCGCGAGAGCCACGGCAGACAACTGCGTGCGACGATGTAGGCGCCGGTGAGGTTGACCTCGATCACGTTGCGCCAGGCGGTAGCCGGAACATCGTCGGCGAATCCGCGGAACATGATTCCCGCGGCGTTGACGACACCATCAATTCCGCCGATCGCACCGGCGGCATGCTCAACCGCGTCGGCGACCGCGTCTTCGTCCGTGATGTCGACGGCAACGCATTCTCCGCCGGTGTGCGCAACCGTCTCCTCGAGCGCGTCCTTGTCGCGGTCCAGGAGTGCCAGAGCAGCACCTTCGCTCGCGAAGAGCTCCGCCGTGCGGCGTCCGATACCTGATGCCGCTCCCGTCACCAGCACTCGGCGTCCCTGCAGCCGGCCGATCGGCGCTTCGCTCGCAGACTTCGACTCAGACAAGCCGGACTCCATTTCGTACTCGGTCGTCATTCGCATTCCTTGTCCGCCTGGACCTGCGCAAGCCCGTTTCGCTCAGTCGCGTCGTGAAGGGTGAATTCGGCGAGATCGAGCTCTTGGCCTTCCCTCAGTTTCGACACGGCGACGGCCGAAACGATGATGATCGCGGAGGTGAATGCGGCAACCAGAGCCGGCCCTCCCAGCGCGGTCAGCCCCGCGGCGACGAAGGGAGCGGGGGCGGAGAACACGAGATTGGCTCCCGTGTACGCCAGGGCAGTGCCGGAGTAGCGGACATCGGTCGGGAATTGCTCGGCGAACAGTGCGGGTTGGGCGCCGGAGAGGAACTGGATCGAGGCCAGTACCAAGGTCACGATCAGTCCGGTGACGACCACGCTGGTGCTCGCCACCGTGAAGAACAGCACGACACCGATGAAGCAACCCGCGAGACCGGCGTACCAGACCGGCTTGCGCCCGATGCGGTCGCACGTGAGCCCGCCGATCACCGCGGTGAGGACGGAGACACCGTTCGCGATCATGAGGATCACGAACGCATCTTGGGAAGACATGCCAACATTCGTCGTCAGGTAACTGAGCCCGTACACGGCGATGAGGTAGAAGCTGAGGGTCGTGCCCGACCAGGCCAGCAGCAGCAGGACGACCTGTCGCGGATGGGTCCACAGCACGCGCAGCCCCTTCGCGCGGGTCGCCCCCGGCTGCGGAGCCGCTTCCTCGTTCGTTGCGGCGAATGCGGGTGTCTCTTCCAATCTACGTCGGATGAAGTAGGCGATCCCGACGATGAACACGCTGCCGAGGAAGGGAATCCGCCATCCCCAGCTCTCGAACTGAGCCGGAGTCAACATGACGCTGAGCACGACGATGACCAGGTTGGCCAGCACTTGGCTGATCGGTGAGCCGATGATGATGAGGGACCCGAAGAACCCCCGTCTGCCTCTCTCGCAGTGCTCCATGGTCAGGAGTTGACTGCCGCTGGATTCGCCACCCAGCGAGAAGCCTTGCAGGCAACGCAGTACGACGAGCAGCACCGCGATCAGGATTCCCTGGTTCGTCGGCAGGAGACCGATCAGAACCGATGACCCGCCCATCATGAGCAGGGTCGCGAAGAGAACGGGCTTGCGACCGTACCGGTCACCGAGGTGCCCCAGCACAACCGCGCCGATCGGTCGTGCGATGAAACCGACGCCGAAGGTCGCGAACGAAGCCAGCAGACCCGCCGTTGAACCCAGTTGGTGAAAGAAGAGCCTGGGGAACAGCGTGGCGGCAAGTGCGCCATAGATGGCGAAATCGAAATACTCCAGGGTATTTCCCAGGGTCGCGCTCACTACGGCACGAATTTGCATCGACGGCCCGGGTATGCGTCCCGATCTCGCTGAGTTCAGCTGTTTGGACGAGGAGTTCGGCATCATTGACTACTCCAGAATTTTGCCACGGGGTGGCGAACGAATTGTCTGTAAAGCCGATGATCGCAGCGATAGCAGGATGGCGAGTTTCGCTGGTCAGGCCTGCGGGAAGCGGCTCACTGATCGCCGTAGGGCAGCGCGCGGTCCGTGGTGAGGTCCCAGACCACCGCCTTGCGGCGCGTGTACATCGCGACCGAGGCGAATCCGTTCTCCTTGCCGAATCCGCTTTGCTTCATCCCGCCGAACGGCACCGTCGGGTGGAACGAACGGTAGGTGTTGATCCAGACGGTGCCGGCGACGAGGTTCTGGGCCAGGTACTGGATCGTCTGGGCATCGTTGCCCCAAACCTGCGTGCTCAAGCCGAATTGCGTCGCATTCGCGCGCGCGAGCGCTTCGTCCACGTCCTCATAGGACAGCACGCTCGCCATCGGCCCGAAGGCCTCGGTCGTGGCTGCCGGGTTGTCATCAGTGACGTTTGCCAGCACGGTCGGCTGGTAGAAGGCACCCTGAGCGAGCTCGCCGTCCTCGGCCGGCGCCCCGCCCGCGAGGCACGTCGCGCCGCTCGCCACGGCTCGCTGCACGAGATCGTCGACGTGATCGCGGTGTTGGCGAGTGATGAGCGTGCCCATTTGCGACGACTCCCGTGTGGGCAGCCCGACCCGGATCTTTTTCGCGAGCGCCGCCAACTCGTCGCATACTTGTTCGTACTTCGAGGCGGGAACGAGGATGCGGGAACCCGCGACGCAACTTTGCCCGCTCTTGGCGAAGTTCGAGTGGAGGACGGACGGGATAGCCGTTCGAAGATCGGCGTCCGGCAGGAGGATCGCTGGGCTCTTCCCGCCCAGCTCGAGAAACACCGGCACGATGTTCGCGGCCGACTGGTTGATCACCGCGCGGCCGGAGTCGGGGCCACCGGTGAAGGCGATCATGCCGATACCCGGGTGTTCGGTCAGAAGCGGACCGACGACCGATCCGCGGCCGCTCACGACGTTGACGACGCCTGCGGGAATGCCCGCGTCGAGAGCGAGCTCGGCGAGCCTGTAGTTCAGCAGTGGGGCGACCTCCGGAGCCTTGATGACGATGCAGTTGCCCGCCACCAGGGCCGGACCCGCCTTGAGTGCGATGGAATTGGCGTTCCCGTTGTACGGACTGATCCCGGCGACGACGCCGAAGGGCTCATCCACTCCGTAGGACAGGCGACCCGGCAACTGGGCGTACGTCTGGCCTTCGAGTTTGTCGGCGAGGCCGGCGTAGTACCGAAGGATTCGCACGCACGAATCGAGGTCGCCGATCGTTTCGCGCCTGAGGTGTCCGACGTCGGCGACTTCGATGTCGGACAGCTGGTCCCGGTGCGCGGCGATGGCGTCGGCCCAGGCGGCCAGAAGACGGCCCCGAACCTCGGGGGCTGTGCGCCGCCAGGTCGATTCGTACACCTGCTGTGCCCGGGTGACGATGCCGTCGAGCTCGTCTGCGGTGACCTCGTGCAGTTCGGCAATGGTTTCACCAGTCGCCGGGTTCTCGACCGGCATCACATGCCCGTCGGGCCGGTCCTCAATTCCATCGGCAGAGATATAACCGAGCGCAGGACGCGTGCGCGCTGGGTTAGGTGCTGCTGTGCTCATTTCCGAGTCTCCTCCGATAGTGCGGCTGGGCTGTACGCCCTCCCCGTGACAACCTTCCGCACCGTCTTTTGCTTTTCTGGCAGTGCAACGATTTGCAGAGTGCCTGAGATCGTTCATCCGGGTACTGATCGTGGTGAGCACCCGATCAGCGTCACCGAAACACGAGCGTGGACAGAGCGACCGCGCGAACTCGATACCGCCGTAGCGTGCCGAGGCCGAATAGGTGGTTCCCCGTCGGGTCAACGTCGACCGAGGTCTCGCGCAACCTCCTGTCCGGTCTCCGCTCGACGTTTGTCGAAACCTCGGCGGTCCGCTGTTCGGTTTCGTCCCGAGTGAATCGCGGCCGGGAACCCGGCGTCCAAGACACGTTACCGATGCAATGGATAGTGCCCACCTATCAGAGCTGGTGAGCCGCGTGCGGGCTCGCGCAGGGGAGTGGTGCCGGCTCGCAACTGAGGCGGCCCCGATCCTAAGAGTTCCTAACAAAATGATCACTTGACGTGCCATAGGTTCCTTGATCGTAGATCATGAACAGGTGAGGAAAGGTGAGCAACCGCCATGGATCGTCCCCGACGAGCTGTGGGAGCGAATCGAGCCGGTGTTGCCGCGTTGGGAGAACGCGCTGCCCAAGCTGGGCCGCAAGCGGCTGCCGGACCGGCTGGTCTTGCAGGGAATCCTGTTCGTGCTGCATACCGGGATCCAGTGGGAGTTTCTGCCCCAGGAGCTGGGGTTTGGATCCGGAATGACCTGCTGGCGGCGCCTGGCGGAATGGAACGAGGCCGGGGTGTGGCAGCGGCTGCACGAGGCGCTTTTGGCCGAGCTGAACGCGGCCGGGAAGCTGGACTGGTCTCGGGCGGTGATCGACAGCTCGCATGTGCGGGCGGCGCGGCGCGGCCCAAAAGCGGCCCGAGCCCGGTCGACCGTGCCCGGCCGGGCTCCAAGCACCACGTGATCACCGAGGGCGGCGGCATTCCGACGGCATTCAGCCTGACCGGCGGCAACGTCAATGACGTCACCCAGCTCCTCCCACTGGTCGAGGCGATCCCGCCCGTGCGAGGCAAGCGCGGGCGCCCCCGCCGCCGACCCGATGCGCTGTACGCCGACCGCGCCTACGACTCTGATAAACACCGGGACAAGTTGCGCGCCAAGGGAATCGACCCGCAGATCGCCGAACGTGGAACCGGCCACGGCTCCGGACTCGGCGTGATCAGGTGGGTCGTCGAGCGCACAATCGCCTGGTACCACGGCATGCGACGTCTGCGCATCCGCTGGGAACGCCGCGACGACATCCACGAGGCGTTTCTCGGCCTGGCTACCTGCATCATCTGCTACCGACACATCAAGATCCTTTGTTAGGAACTCTAAGAGTTCCTAACAAAATGATCACTTGACGTGCCATAGGTTCCTTGATCGTAGATCATGAACAGGTGAGGAAAGGTGAGCAACCGCCATGGATCGTCCCCGACGAGCTGTGGGAGCGAATCGAGCCGGTGTTGCCGCGTTGGGAGAACGCGCTGCCCAAGCTGGGCCGCAAGCGGCTGCCGGACCGGCTGGTCTTGCAGGGAATCCTGTTCGTGCTGCATACCGGGATCCAGTGGGAGTTTCTGCCCCAGGAGCTGGGGTTTGGATCCGGAATGACCTGCTGGCGGCGCCTGGCGGAATGGAACGAGGCCGGGGTGTGGCAGCGGCTGCACGAGGCGCTTTTGGCCGAGCTGAACGCGGCCGGGAAGCTGGACTGGTCTCGGGCGGTGATCGACAGCTCGCATGTGCGGGCGGCGCGGCGCGGCCCAAAAGCGGCCCGAGCCCGGTCGACCGTGCCCGGCCGGGCTCCAAGCACCACGTGATCACCGAGGGCGGCGGCATTCCGACGGCATTCAGCCTGACCGGCGGCAACGTCAATGACGTCACCCAGCTCCTCCCACTGGTCGAGGCGATCCCGCCCGTGCGAGGCAAGCGCGGGCGCCCCCGCCGCCGACCCGATGCGCTGTACGCCGACCGCGCCTACGACTCTGATAAACACCGGGACAAGTTGCGCGCCAAGGGAATCGACCCGCAGATCGCCGAACGTGGAACCGGCCACGGCTCCGGACTCGGCGTGATCAGGTGGGTCGTCGAGCGCACAATCGCCTGGTACCACGGCATGCGACGTCTGCGCATCCGCTGGGAACGCCGCGACGACATCCACGAGGCGTTTCTCGGCCTGGCTACCTGCATCATCTGCTACCGACACATCAAGATCCTTTGTTAGGAACTCTAAGAGGATCGAGGCCGCCTCGGAGCGCTGGAGTCTCAGGTTGAGGGTGTTCTGGCGTGCCGCTGTGGACGCGGCATCTGCGATGAGGTCACGAGACCGATCAGCAGCACGATGCTTGCGGCGACGATGAACCAGCCGACTCGGTGAAGGCCGGCGTCGTCGATGGTTCCGCCGGTCGCCAGTTGTAGGACGACTACCGCGACGTTGGCGCCCGTGAAGGCCACGGTGCGATACATCCCGATACCGGCGCCGACATCGTCGACCGTCGTCACCGCGCTGATGAGGCTCTGATTCCCGATATTGTTGAAGCCGTTGGGGATTCCTGCGACCGCGGCCACGATGAGGAGGACCGCGAGGGGTGCGGTGGAGCGCTCGACGATCGCTATCAGGACGCCGCTTGCGATCAGGGCGAAGGTACCGATGAGCAACGTCGCACGTGCGCCGAACCGGTGGGTCGTGGTCGACCCCGCCCTGGTTGCCAGAACTCCGACGGCGGCCACGGGCAGCATGGTGAGTCCGGCCTCGGTTGCGCTCATCCCGCGCACGGTTTGGAGCCATTGCGGAATGCCGAAGAACACGCAGTAGAAGCATGTGTAGGTCAGCAGCGTGCGCCCGAGCGTTGCGCACAGCGCGCGGTTGCGGGCCAGCGCGCGCACGTCGACGAATGGGTCTGTAGCGCGCCGTTCGCGTGCTATGAACGCTGCGACCGCTGCCAATGTGATCGGAAGCATCCAGTACAGCGGTGTTGACCGCAACGAGACGAGGAACAGCATCGCCGTGCTGACGGTGAGGGCGAACAGGAGGATGCCGGCGAAGTCGAGGCCACGGACCGCGCGCCAGGTGGACGTGTGTGAACCACGCCCAGCGAAGCCGACATCGGCCCGCAGCACCGCGGCTGCACTGAGCGCGGCCGCCGGGAGATTGACCCACAGGATCGAATGCCAGCCGAACGTCCCGGTGAGCAGGCCGCCCACCGTCGGTCCCAGTGCGGCGATCGATTGTCCGCACATCACCAGCGTGGCCATCGCGGTGCGGGACGAGCGGGCATAGCGTTCGGCGTAGGCACGGACCATCGTCATAGCGGTCGGCATGTGGACCGAGATGCCGGCGCCGATGAGGATGTACACGGCGATCAGTTGTCCGATGTTCGACGCGAACATGCCGGCCGTCGAGGCGATGCAGACCATCCCCAGGCCGGTCAGGAAAACCCGGCGAGCCCCGAATATCGAACCGAGGCGGCCTGCCATCGGTGCGCACACCGAGGTGCTGATGTACATGGCGGAGATGATCCACGAGATGCCCGAGGAAGTGCCGAAGTCAGCGGCGATCGCGATGATGGCGACGGCGATCATCGACGAGTTGAGCGGTTGGAGCACGCTCCCGGTAGCGAGTGCGCCCCTCACGCGGAAGGGGATCGGAGCACGCTCGGCTGGCCGGGTGCCGGTAGCGCTCATCGTTGGTCGCTCGCGGGCGAGGCTTCCGCCTTGGCCAACCGGCGCAACAGGTCGCCGGCGAGGAACAGCAGTTCCTTCTCGACGGTAGTACACCGTTCGTCCATCACTTCGCTGAGCCAGTTGCTCCGCTTGCCCCGGTCCTCCTCGAGCATCCGGCGCCCTGCCGGGCTGACACTGACAAGAACCGCCCGGCCGTCGGCGGGGTCCGCCTCCCGCGAGACCAGGTCATGCTCCGCCAGAAAGGCGACGGTTCGGGCGATGGTCTGCGGCGCGACCATTTCGACGTCGGCGAGCTCACGCGCGCTGAGCGGACCGAGGCGGTCGATGTGTCCTAGCGCCTGCAGCTGCGTGGGAGTCAGGTGATGGGCGGAGTTCGTCGTCCTGATCCTGCGGTTGAACAGCACGATGTCTTCTCGGAGTTGATCTACACGTGGATCCACGGTCACCTTTCGCGCGCAATATAGACAGCGTAGGTGCTAATAATAGCGCACATTGTCCCAGAGCATCCGAGGATGTGCGTCGAATATAGACAGCAGTGCTGGGTAGTTAGCTGGAAAGTTGGGCTGGCGCAGGTGGTGAGTGCGTGGTGAGTGCGGATCTGCGGCGGTTGGGTGCGATGACGCGAGGCGTGATTGTGTCGCTGGGCCTCGCTGTCGATGACCTGGAAGCCGGGCACTACGACGCGGAGGTCCGCGATCGGCTGGGGTGTACCTGGACAACCTCGCCACAGCCCTACGCGGCCGGGGGCATAGGAACGCCGTCTCGGTCGTGGACAGCGAGAGGACAGATCAGTGATCGCGGTGCGGCGACTGATCGGGCGCTGATCGAGCGTGAGCCGAGGCGTGTGGTGATCACGAGTGATCTGGCCGCACCGCCCGCTGACGAGCAGCCCCTCCTTTGCCTGGCGTGGGCTACCGGCCCTGCCGCGCTGGAGCAGCTACTCGCCGCGCTTCAGCGGCTCTGACACGACGCTGCCGCCGACCCGGCCCGCGCCCGTGTTCCCCGAACTGCCTCGGTGCCGAACCCTGATCGGCACCGGGGCACGCCGACCAAGTGGAACGAACGACAGCGCAAGCACGAGTTCGGAGGTTGACTGTGGAGTGGTGCAGCGTGAACGGCCAGGCGGCCGGCCTCAGGGCGCGCATGGTGCAGTTCATCGGCGGGGAGCCGACTTTGCACCCATCGTTGCCCGCGCTGATCTACCTGCTGCTGCACCTGGTCGGTGTCACCAAGGGCTGATCAGCATGCCCAGCTCGAACCTCAGCCGGGACGACAGGCTGAACGACGATCTCAACGAAACCGGCCGCCGCGACGGACGCTGGCATCAGTCGTACTGCGGTCGCAGTCCGCCGGGGTTCCGCCACACGCGACCGACCTCCTGCGCAAGTCGACGGTCTTGATGATCCGAGGCTGGCCACGGGACGCCGGCAGGACACCAACCGATCCGGTGCCGGCTTCAGCGGGCGGCGAGGAGTTCCAGCCGCGACGCGAGCTCGTCCGTGTGTCCCGCGCCGCAGCGGAACTGATCTGAGGCGGATCAGTATTGAGGATGATCAGCAATAGTGCGTATTCATCGGGCTGCCGCGCCGCCACGGACTGACCGGATCGATGGGCCGCGTCGGCGCATGCGGCGGCAACGCCGCCTGAGCGAACTCGCGCCGATCGAGTTGGAGACCAACTACATCACCGCGCCAGCGGCCTGAAACAAGTCGACCCCGAGTGACAGCCGAATTCTGGACAGCCCTCGGCGATGTTCTATGGCAGGTCAACGATCCCTAGCTCATGGGATTCAGCTTCGCCTGGGACAAGAGATCATTCCGGTGGCGTACCTGTACCCGGTGGTGTGCTCCGGTGGGGGGTGTGGTTCAGAGGTTCTCGATGATCGAGCTGATGACCTGGTCGGTGGTGGCCGTCCCACCCACGTCAGGTGTGGTGATTCCCGCGCCTGTGGTGGCTTCGATGGCCTTGCGCAGCCGGGCTGCATCGTCGGCCAGATCGAAGTGGTCGAGCATGAGCGCGGCGCTGCCGATGGCGCCGATCGGGTTGGCCAGCCCCCGGCCTGCGATGTCGGGGGCCGAGCCGTGGACAGGCTCGAACATCGAAGGGAACCGGCGTTCTGGGTTGAGGTTCGCGCTGGCGGCGAGACCGAGGCTTCCGGCGAGCGCGGAGCCTAGGTCAGAGAGGATGTCGGCATTGAGGTTGGAGGCGACGACGACCGATAGGTCTTCGGGGTGGAGGACGAACTTGGCCGACATGGCGTCGACGAGCACACTTTCGGTCTCGACGTCGGCGTAGTCCTTCGCGACGCGGGCAAAAGTCTCGTCCCAGAGCACCATTCCGTACTGCTGGGCGTTGCTCTTGGTCACTGAGGAGACTTTCTTGTGCGGCCGGGTGCGGGCGAGCTCGAAGGCGAAGCGGATGATCCGTTCACAGCCTTGCTCTGTGAACAGCGCCGTCTGGACGGCGACTTCATTGCCGGGGCCGCGACCGGAGAGATTGCGTCCGCCGAGACCCGCGTATTCGCCTTCACTGTTCTCGCGGACGACGACCCAGCCCAACGGGGTGTCGTCGGCCTTGCGAAGTGGCGGAGTGATGCCCGGGTGGAAGTGAACTGGGCGGATGTTGGCCCACTGGTCGAAGTTCTGGCAGATGCGCAACCGCAGCCCCCAGAGACTGATGTGGTCGGGGACGGACGGCCAGCCGACGGCGCCGAAGTAGATCGCGTCGAACTCCTCGAGCGCAGCGAGACCGTCGTCGTCCATCATTCGGCCGGTCTTTTTGTAGTAGTCGCAGCCCCAGGGGAATTCTGTCCAGGCGAAGCTGAACGCGCCGCCGGATGCTTCGGCCAGGGTGTCGAGGACGGTCCGCCCGGCAGCGACGACCTCGGCCCCAACACCGTCGGCCGGGACGGCCGCGATCTTGAACGTGCGATTTGTGGGCGGTGTTGACATCGGGACGACTCCCAGGAGATTGCGGTCGGTGATGTACCCGAGTCAAGCTCGACAGAAGTCGCGACGTCCAAGACGTAGTTGCGATGCCATCCATAGGGTTTGGTTATGACAGCTGTTCAGCGTCGATGTAGCTGCCTGGGCGGTAAGAGCGAGCCACGGCGAGAAAGGCCTGTGCTGCGGGTGTCAGTGGGGCCTGTCGGCTGAGCAGGGAGATGTGCAGTTGGGTCGGTGGGGCGATCCGGGCGACCAATGCCCCGAGTCGGCGTGCCATCGGTGCCCAGGCTGACGGGAGGACCGCGACCCCGATGCCCTGCATCACCAGCGGGAGGATCGAGGTGCGGTGGGCCACCTCCGCGACGATCTCCAGGTCCGTGCCGGAGGCCAGCACTTCGTCGACGATCTGCCGCATGAGGCTTCCGGGCGGCGAGACGATCAGCCGCGCGCCGACCAGCGCCGACCGCTGGATCGGGTTGCCGCTGGGGAAATCGGTGTCGGCCGCGCCGACGAGGACGAAGTCCTGGGCTTCGAGCGGGAGCACGTCGACTCCGGGGGCCTGCACGTCCTCCTGTGCGCCGACCAGACCGAGCTCGCAGCTGCCCTGCTTGACCTTCTGCACGACTTCTTCTGGGGTGAAGGCGGCGTCCGCGGCGACCGTGACGCCCGGATGGCACTGGGTGAACAGGCGAGTCAGTGTGCCGAGGGGTTCGATCCCGGCGGAGGAAATCGTGACGAGTTCGACCCGGCCGCGCTGCACTCCCTTCAGCGAGTCCATCGTCGCTCGAGCCGTGCGCATGTCCCGGAGGACCTGGCTAGCAGGCTCGATCAGCTCGGTCCCGGCGTTGCTGAGAACCACGCCGCGACCGATCCGGTGGAACAGCTGGACGCCCAGTTCTCGCTCGAGACCGGCGATGGTCTGCGACAGCGAGGGCTGGGCGATGTGCAGTGCGTGCGCTGCCCGGCCGAACCCGTTGTGTTCGACGATCGCTAGGAAGCACTCGAGTTGCCGCACATCCATCGGAGCATGTCCTCTGCATTGGTTCGGAGTCGAATCGACGCAGGTCGAAGCCTACTCATCAACTGAACCTATCAGTTCGGCAGAGACTTGGTCTTGGACGTTGTGCTGTGCACGGAGTCAATGTGGTGCCCACATTCCCCGAGGTCGAGGAGGATTCATGGGCGGGGTGGTCGTGGCTCTCGATTCGTTCAAGGGCTCCCTCGACGCGGCACGGGCCACGGCGGCGGTCGCGCGCGGCTTGCGCCGTCACCACTCGAGTCCCTCCGTTCATGAACGTCCGGTCGCCGAGGGCGGTGAAGGGACCCTCGCCGCGCTCGCGGCGGCGGGCTTCACCCACGTCCCGGTTGAGGCGATGGACCCGCTCGGCCGGTGCGTAACCACCGGATACGTCCACCGAGAGGGGGTCGCGGTCGTGGAGCTGGCCGACGTGTCGGGCCTTGCCCGGCTACCGGAAGGTGGCCCCACTCCCGCCACGGCGGCGGCCTCGTCCACCTACGGCACCGGCCAGGTGATCTCCGCAGCGCTCGACGCGGGGCACCACACGATCGTCGTCGGTCTCGGCGGCGAGGAATGCTCGGAACCTGTGGATCGGCGGGGAAGGGGCGTACCTTCCCAGTGATCGGATGAAGGTTCCAAGCATGGCCGACGTTGCCGCGTCGGTCGGGAAGGTACGACCCGATGCTCAGCGTAGTTCCTGACCCCGACTCCCGTAACGATGGCCCGGTCACGGCTTCTGCGTCGTTGATCGACGAGATCGTCCGTGAGGGCGCCCGCCGGATGCTGGCCGAAGCGTTGCAGGCTGAGGTGGACGCATACATCGCGCAGTTCGCCGACGCCCGCGACGAGCGTGGTCACCGGTTGGTGGTCCGCAACGGCTCTCACCGGCCCCGCGAAGTCCTGACGTCTGCTGGCGCGGTGGAAGTGACCGCGCCACGGGTCAACGACAAGCACACCGACCCGGACACCGGTGCGCGGCGTCGGTTTTCCTCGGCGATCCTGCCCGCCTGGGCACGCAAGACCCCGAAGATCACCGAGGTGCTGCCGCTGCTGTACTTGCACGGGCTCTCCAGCGGAGACTTCGTGCCCGCACTCGGCCAATTCCTCGGCAGCAGCAAGGGGTTATCCGCCGCGGTGATCACGAAACTGACCGAGCAGTGGAAGGGCGAACACCGCGCGTTCACCGAACGCGATCTATCCACTGCGGACTATGTATATCTGTGGGCGGACGGTATCGTGCGCCACGAAGCGCGGCGCGACCGAGTGGGGGTGAGAGACCCTCACCGTCCGGTTGTCGTGGCCACCGGATGAAGCTGGGGACAGCCTGACCCGGGGAACGCGGGGAGGGTGGGAAGCGGTCCTGACAACGCCGGGACGTGTTGGTACTACCAGACAACGCGGGTTCGGCTAGCAAGACGGGAAGGCGTACGAGAGAAACCAGTGTGTAAAGCCCTTCAAACGGCCCACCAGCTCAAATCTGGCGGATAGGGGCTGGGTAGCGGTGCGTTCCGACTGGCATGGACCGGTCGGGAACTCCTTGCCGGAGATGATGCCCTTCGGCGGGAGGCCACGGTGAAAGCCCACGGCGTAGTCGTGGCGATGCTGCTGGGGCAGAGCTGGACGCCGACCCCGTCAATCGGTCGCGTGGTGAACGTGGGAACCGCTCGATGTCGCCCTCGTCTCGTGCAGCCAGCGCGGGAACGGGCAGGCGCGTTGTCCGCTGAGGGCATCGGGTGGGGCGGAGGTCCCCCGGGAACTCAAGGGTTATCTATTAGAAACGGACCGGCCGAAAGGCTGGCACCGCGCCTCGGCCCGACCTCACCACGTCAACATCCGCCTGGAAGAACACAAACTCTGCCTGCGGGTGGTGATCGGAGTCCGCGCTGACGGCCGCAAAGAACTCGTCGCGCTGGCCGACGGCTACCGCGAGTCCACCGAGTCCTGGGCTGACCTGCTGCGCGAAGGCAAGCGCCGCGGGATGAGGGCGCCGGTGCTGGCTGTCGGTGACGGCGCGCTGGGGTTCTGGGGCGCGCTACGCGAGGTCTTCCCCGACACCCGGGAGCAGCGCTGCTGGTTCCACAAGATCGGCAATGTGCTTGCCGCGCTCCCGAAATCAGCGCATCCCGGCGCGAAGAAGGCCCTGGCAGAGATCTGGAACGCCGAAGACCGCCGGCACGCCCTCGAGGCCGTGACGGCGTTCGAGGCCGCCTACGGGGCGAAGTTCCCCAAGGCCATCGCCAAGATCACCGACGATCTCGAGGAACTGCTGGCCTTCTACGACTATCCCGTGCGCCACGAGGCGCCGCATGATCGAGCGGGGGTGAGAGACCACCGCCTCCTGGCCGTCGCAGCGGCCGGGTGAAGCTGGGGGCAGCCGACCTCGGGGGATGCCGGGGAAGGTGGGAAGCGGCCCCGACAAAGTCGGAACGGTTTGGTACTGCCAGACAGGCCGGTCCCGGTGAGCAAGACAGGAACGTGCACGAGAGGAACCAGTGCCATAAAGCTCCTCAAACGTAGAACCCGGCTCCAACCTGGCGGATGTGGGCTGGGGCGCGGTGCGCACCCGGGTACGGATCGTCCGATCCCGGAGAACTCCCGAGATGGCTTGGGTTGTCAGGAGGGAGGCCACGGTGAAGGGCTGCGGCGTAACCGTTGGCGAGGCCGCAGGGGCATAGCTGGGCACCGACCTGTCGATCGATCATGTGGTGAACGTGGGAACCATCCACGGCTGCCCTCCCCGTCAGGCATCCAGTCTGATGGCGGGCAGGCCCGTCGCCGGCTGAAGGCCGTTGGGTGGGGCGGAGGCCCTGTAGTAGTCCGAGCACGCGAAAGGCGTGCACATGGCGAAGGGGGCCAGCAAGTCAGCAACCGAGACTCTGGAAGGCCAGGAGGACGCCGGTGAACACCGACGAACTGGAAGCCGCCCTGTTCAGGGCGGAACGCAGGGTACTGGAGATCCAGTCGAAGTTGCACCGTTGGGCGATGGACGATTCTCATCGCAGGTTTGACGACATCTTCAACCTTGTCGCCGATCCCAGCTTCCTGCTGGTGGCCTGGGATCGTGTGCGGGGCAACAAGGGTGCTGGCACGGCCGGAGTGGATGGGCGCACCGCGGCATCCATCGAGGCCGGGCAGGGAACCGAGGAATTCCTCGGTGAGCTGCGGTCCTCGCTGAAGAATCGCACCTTCCGCCCCCTGCCGGTGCGTGAGCGCATGATCCCGAAGGCGAATGGAAAGTCACGCCGTCTGGGCATCGCCACAATCCGGGACAGGGTGGTCCAGGCATCCTTGAAACTGGTGTTGGAGCCGATATGGGAGGCCGATTTTCTCCCATGTAGTTACGGCTTTCGCCCGAACCGTCGGGCACATGACGCCGTGGCCGAGGTGCGCTACCTCGCGTCCCATTCGTATGAGTGGATCGTGGAGGGCGACATCAAAGCTTGCTTCGACGAAATTTCGCACTCGGCCCTCATGGATCGGGTGCGGTTACGCGTCGGGGACAAACGGGTCCTGGCCCTGGTGAAGGCGTTCTTCAAGGCGGGCATCCTCGGTGAGGATCGGGTCTTGAGGGACATCGACGCCGGTACTCCGCAGGGCTCTTTATGCGCAGCTGAACATAAACGGCCTTATGAACAGCGCCGGGTTATGCGCAGCGCTGGCCGGCATGGCCTGGTGACAGCGGTTTTGGGGGGTCGATCACTGCGCATAACGCGGATCCTCTGATCAGGAGGCCCGGTATGGTGCCGGGCCGCATGGTCGGAGGTCGGGTGTTATGGCGACTTTGTCTGTGTTGGTGTCGGGCCTGGAGGCGGAGTTACGGCGTTTGGGCTACAAGGATTCGACGCTGGTCTGGTACCGGGGTTGCTGGCGGCGGATGCAGAAGTACTTCGCTGCGCGTGGTGTCGAGGAGTTCTCCCTGGATGCGGCGATGGCGTGGGTCGAGGATGCGTGCGGCTTCTTCGGCAAGGAGCAGGCCGGCACCCTGAAGGCAACCGATGTGTATTTGTGGCTCTTCTGCTGCTTCCGTGGGTGGGTTAGGCGCGTCCGGGGAGGGTGGGTCGGTGGCCGCCGAGGGCGAGCATGGCGAGAGCGATGAGTGCTTGGGGGCTGCGGAATCCGAAGGCGATGCGGGTGAGCAGGCGGATTTTGGTGTTGGTGGATTCGATGAGTCCTTGGGAGAGGCCGTGTTCGAGGGCGGCGTCGATGGGGGCGCGGTGTTTGGTGATCTTCTTGGCGAGCTCGACGAAGACGGGGATCTGGCAGCGCCGTGCCCAGGAGGTCCAGCGGTCCAGGGCTTGTTTGCCTTGCTCGCCTTTGGCGGTGAAGACGTACCGGAGTCCTTCTTTGAGCAGGTAGGCCCGGTACAGGCGGCGGTCGGTGGTGGCGATCCAGGCCAGCTTCGCCTGCTGGTTTTCGGTGAGGTCTTCGGGGTTTTTCCACAGCGCGTAACGGGAGTCTTTGAGCTTCTTGGCTTTCTCGTGCCCGGGACGGGCCGGGGAGTCGGTGGCCGGGCGGCCCCGGCGGCGTGTGCCTTCGGTGCGGGCCAGGGCGCGGGCGTCGTTCCAGGCCCGTCGCCGTTCGGCATCGAGTGCTTCGGTGGCCCAGGCGACCACGTGGAAGGGGTCGGCGCAGCGGATGGCCTTCGGGGCGCGGCGGGCGACGGTGTCGGCGATCCACTGGGCCGCATCGGCGGACACATGCGTGATCTCCGCGGCGCGCCTCTCGCCGAGGGCGTCGAAAAACCGGTTCAGCGTCGCGGAATCGCGCCCCGGCGCGGCCCACACCAGCCGCCCGGTGTCGTGGTCCACCACCACCGTCAGATAGCGGTGATGCTTCTTGTAGGAGATCTCATCGATCCCGATCCGCCGCAACCCACCGAACCGGTCACTCTGGGTTTCGGCGTCGGCCCACACCCGGGCCACGATCGCACCCACGGTGCGCCAGGCGATGCGCATCAGCTCGCATACCGCCGATTTCGAGGAGCGCACCGCCAGCCACGCCACCGTGTCGTCGAAAGCCAAGGTGTGCCCGGCGCCATGACGCGCCCACGGCAGCCGCGCCACGGTGGGCCCGTGCTCCCGGCAGCGCACCCGCGGCGCGGCGGCCTCGAGATGGACCTGGATGGTGCCCAGGTCCAGGGCCCGCCACCGGCGCCGTCCCTCGCCCCGGTCATACCGCCAGGACCAGCGGCCACACCGGCCGCAACGGCCGCGCCCGCCCTTGCGCGGGCGCACGTGCACCATCACCCGTTCCGCGGCCTCGTCGAACTCCACATCCTCGATCACCGTGCGCCTGTCGACGCCCACCAGAGCACGCCATAAACTGGCCTTCGGCACGCCGTTCTCCGTCCCCTCGGTTCCTGACCTTCGACAAGCCAGAAACCTAGACGAAGCAACGGCGTGCCCCCGTCTCCGGGCCTAAAACAGCAGCTCACATCACCCACGGATCAGTCACAAGAGCCGTATTTGTTCAGGGTTGCTCAGATGCTGGAGGATTACGCGGTCCACGGGGCGGTGCTGCGTCGCTATAACCGGTCGGTGAGCAAGCTGGACGGGGTCGGCGCCGAGACGGTCGCCCGGTTCCAGGAGCATCTGCGCTCGGCTGGGCGCTCGGCCTCGACGGTGCGGACCTATGGGACGCTGGCCGGGGAGTTCGTCGCGTTCACCGGCACTCGTGGAGGGTTGGGCTGCTGCGACGCCACCATGATCGGGGCGTTCGTCGCCACGCTGACCGGATACCAGTTCAAGACTGTCGAGCAGAAACTGTGCGCGGTGCGGTCGTTCCTGCGGTTTGCCTCCGCGGCCGGCCTGGTCGACGGGGCGTGCCTGGAGGTGGTGCCCTCGGCACGCTCGGCCCGGCAGGCCTGGATCCCGTCGGTATGGGATCCAGGTGAGGTGGCCAGGATCGTGGAAGCGATCGACCGGGTCAACCCGTGCGGGAAAAGGGACTACGCGATCATCCTGCTGATCACCAGGCTCGGGCTGCGCGGCGTGGACATCAAGCGGCTGGAGTTCGCCGACTTCGACTGGCCGGGCAACCGGCTATTCGTGACGCAGGCCAAGACCGGTCACCGGGTGCAGTTGCCGCTGATGAAAGATGTTGGCTGGGCGGTGATCGATTACATCCGCCATGGCCGCCCGGACTGCGATTGCCCACAGGTGTTCGTGCGGCACACGGCCCCGATCGGCCCGTTCTCCGACCAGGACCATCTGCATCAGATCCTGGTCAAACATGCCCGGGCGGCACACGTTCCGGTGAGCGAGAAACGCCGGCATGGCATGCACTCGCTGCGGCATTCGCTGGCGACTCGGTTGATGGAAAGCGGCACGCCGGTCGAGCAGATCGCTGACATCCTCGGTCACCAGTCCGTCGAGTCGACCGGCGTCTACCTGAAATCCTCCCTGGGCCTGCTGGCCAAGTGCGCGCTGGACCCGGACGCGCCCGCGAACGGGGTGTCGCGATGAGCCCCGCCATCACGATGACCGAGGCGATCACTGCCCTGGTCACCGAAAAACGCGCCACGGGTTACAAATACCACTCCGAGGAGCGGGTACTGACCCGGTTCGCCGCGTTCGCCGCCGCCCGGTTCCCCGGGCAGCAGGCGCCCACCCGGGCCTCGGTCGAGGCGTGGATCGCGGCCGCCCGCCGGCGCGGAGTCGCCCCGGCGACCCTGCACGGCTTGGCCGCGCCGGTGCGGGAGCTGGCCCGCTGGCTGGGCCGCCGCGGCGTGGCGGCCTACGTCCGCCCGCCGGGGCACTGCCCCGCCCCGCCCGCTACGTCCCGCACATCTACACCGACCAGGAACTGGCGGCTCTGTTCACCCAGACCGACCGCTGCTGCTACGACTCGCAGGTCCCGTTCGGCGCACCTGGTCATGCCGGTGCTGTTCCGCACGATCTACGCCTGCGGCCTGCGTGCCTCCGAAGCCCGGCTGCTGCGCTTCGACGACATCGACCTCGACGCCGGGGTCCTGACAATCCGGGAGGGCAAGGGCGGCAAAGACCGGCAGGTCCCGGTCAGCGCCGGGCTGCGCGACAGGCTGGCCGACTACCACTCCAGCGTCGCCGGGCGCACCGGCGGGGACTGGTTGTTCCCCGGCACCGCCGGGCACCCACTGACGATCGGCAACATCGACAAGAACTTCCGCCGGTTCCTGTGGCAGGCCCGCATCCCCCACGGCGGCCGGGGCCACGGCCCCCGCGTCCACGATCTACGACACACCATGGCAGTCAACAATCTTCGGTCGTGGTTCGCCTGCGGCGAGGACGTCGCCGCGTTGCTGCCGGTCCTGCAGGCCTACATGGGCCATGCCTCCATCGCCGACACCGACTACTACCTGAGGCTGACCGCCGAGTCCTACCCGCATATCACCACCTGCATCCAGCGCGCCTACGGCGACGTCGTCCCACCCGCCACGGAAGGCCCCTGCGATGGCAACTGATTTCGCGGTGTTGCTGCACCGCTTCCTCACCTCGCACCTGGCCGGGCTGCGCGGCTGCTCACCCAACACGATCGCCTCCTACCGCGACACCTTCAAGCTGCTGATCGCCTGGTCCCGCGACAGCAGATCCATCCCGCCCGACAAGCTCACCCTCGATCGCATCGACGCCGACGCGATCACCGCGTTCCTCGACTGGCTGGAAGCCGAACGGCACAACAGCATCTCGACCCGCAACCAGCGCCTGGCCGCGGTCAGCTCGTTCTTCCGGTGGCTGCAATCCCAGGAGCCGGCCAGGATGGCCGGCTGTCAGGACATCCTCGCCATCCCCGCCAAACGCAAAGCCCAGCCGAGCGTCAATCACCTCACCGTCGAGCAGACCCGCCGTCTGCTCGCCCAGCCCGACCGGTCCACCCGGCGAGGCCGCCGTGACGCGACCCTGCTGGCCACCCTCTACGACACCGCCGCCAGGGTTTCCGAATTCGCCGACCTGACCGTGCGCGACATCCGCCTGCAACCGCCTGCCCTGGCCGTGCTGACCGGCAAGGGCCGCAAGACCCGCCACGTCCCGCTCGGCGACAACACCGCAGCACTGCTGAGCGCCTACCTGACCGAACACCGCCTCGACAAGCCCGGCTACGACGACAACCCACTGTTTGCCAACCAGCATCGCAACAAACTCAGCCGCGGCGGCATCGCCTGGATCATCGGCAAATACCAGGACCGCGCCGGCGACCCGGAACTGACCGGCGCAAACCTCAGCCCGCACATCCTGCGCCACAGCAAGGCCATGCACCTCTACGAAGCAGGCATCCCGTTGCCCTACATCCGCGACATCCTCGGACACGTCGACCTGACCACCACCGCAATCTACGCACGCGCCTCCACCGAGGCCAAACGCAAAGCCCTCGAAGCCGCCTACACAGAAATCGTCACCGACGAGCTACCCGAATGGAACCACGACACCGGACTGCTCAACTGGCTCGCCAGCTTGTGAACCCAGCACGCATCACGAAGGTTATGCGCAGTGATCGACCCCCCAAACCGCTGTCACCAGGCCATCCCGACCAGCACTGCGCATAACCCGACGCTGTTCATAAGGCGGTTTATGTTCAGCTGCGCATAATCCACCCTGGGGCGTTCCCCGGTCCCGTGGGGCCACCGAGACGTCCGGGTGCTGCAACGGTGCGATTAGCCACCGTTTGACATACAGCACGATCCAGCGCTGGTCGGTGTTCGCCTTCACCGCCTTGACGATCAGGTCATGCGGACAACTGTCGAAAAACTTCTGGATGTCCAAATCGATCACCCAATCGGTTTTCCAGCAGCGTTCCCGGCACTTGGTCACCGCGTCGATCGCCGATCGCCCCGGGCCGGTAGCCGTCGGAGTCGGTATGAAAGACCTGGACGGTCCGGCCCCTTCGCTCCATCCCCATTACAGAGATTTCATCACTACTATGAACCGGTCCGACTGCATTCCCACGCAACGGTACTCGACGCCTCACGGTTTCTGCCGCTTGTGCGCACTCCCTGTCGTCCCGGACCAGCCGGGAGCAGTGTCGGGGCATGCTCTCCCACGTTCCGCATGGAAGCCGCAGATCGGGCTCGTGCCGCCATTCACACCGGGCACCGCCTGGCCAGTAAACGGGTATCCGCCAGACTGATCCCAGGACACGCTCTACACCCTGGTTTTGATGCCAACTACGCATTTCGGTGCTTCTACAGCGGAGAGCTGAGCTCACCTTCCCGATCCCCAGCTGACGCATCCTGTGCGCCTTTTCCTCAACGCTCACTACGACAGGCTTCAGCTAACGCAGCTTGAGGTGCTTTGAAGTCTCCTCCCGCAAGGCGACTCCGGAGGGCCATCCATCCTCCATCTCCCATGCAGTTACACATCTCAGAAACCTGGCTTACCTACCAAGTCAACTCCTTCGACATTCGTGGTACACAGAGCGCGCGCGTTTTTCCCATGATGTCCAATGCCATCCGGGTCTTCGCCAAGTCGCCTTTCAATTTCTCGTTCTGGCGGCGAAGCTTCTCCAACTCGACTTGCTCGGCCGATTTCTTCGGGCGCTTCGATGGCGCCGCCGGATCGGCCGGCCGGCCAGTCAAGACACCCGCGTCACGAGCGCGTGTCCACTCGATGACATGGGAGGAATATAAGCCTTCCCTGCGCAGGATCGCGCCTTTCTCACCGTTGGGGGCGTTTTCGTACTCGGTGACGATCGCCAGCTTGTACTCCGGGCTGAACACCCGCCGGGACGGGCGCGGTGCCGGGTCGTCCCGACCCGCCGGCGGCGACGAGTGGGGCTTCTTGCCAGATGAGGTGGACACGTGCACCAGGATCTCCGATCCCGCCCTCCGTCAGGAACCCCGCACTCACACGAGGTGTCTCACATCAGTCTGACAAAGAGGGGTCCGCCATGACGCTTGACAAAAACCGCTCTGACGCTTGTCGTGCTAGGAGAAGTAGTCATGCTTGCTGGCCTTCATTTCGGGTTGTTTGATCCTTGTCCTGGGCGGCGGGCGCCCACCCAGGACCAGGCAAGGGGAGTCACGGCTGGATGAGGACCTTGAGGCTCGTGCGGTCGTCCATGTCCTGATATCCGGCTGGGACACCATCCAGGTCGGTGGTCGCGTCGAACACTTTGCCGGGCTCGATGGTGCCGTCCAGGATGTCGGGCAGCAACTCATCGATGTAGGCGCGGACGGGCGCCGGTCCGCCGGCGAGGCGGATGTTGTGGCGGAACAGGCTGCCGAAGCCGATCGGCGCTTCTTCGTACTGCGGAACGCCGACACGGCTGATCACGCCGCCGGGGCGGACGATGCCGATGGCCTGTTCGTAGGCGGGCATGTACCCGACGGCTTCGAGGGCGACGTGCGCGCCATGACCGCCGGTGAGCTCGCGGACCTTCGCGATGCCCTCCTGGCCGCGCTCTGCGACGACGTCGGTGGCACCGAACTCGCGACCCAGGTCCGTGCGGTCCTTGTGGCGGCCCATGAGGATGATCTGCTCGGCACCGAGGCGCTTGGCCGACAGTACTGCCATGAGTCCGACGGCGCCGTCACCGATCACGGTTACGCGATCGCCCTCCGTCACGCCGCCGGCTTTGGCAGCGTGGTAGCCGGTGCCGAATACGTCGGCGAGGGTCAGCAGGGAGGGAATGAGCGCCGAGTCGGGCGCGACGGGCAGCTTCACCAGGGTGCCGTCAGCCAGTGGCACGCGCACCGCTTCGGCCTGGCCGCCTTCGTCGGGGATGCCGTCCCAGAAGTTCGCCTCGTGGTGGGAGCAGGAGGTCTGCAGGTTCGCTCGGCAGAACTCGCACACGTTGTCGGAGATCGCGAACGGGGAGACGACCAGGTCGCCCTTCTTGAGGGCGGTGACGTCCGAGCCGATTTCTTCGACGATGCCGATCAGTTCATGCCCCATCCGGGCCGGGCCGTCGGCTGCGGACCTCGAGTGGTAGGGGTGCAGGTCGCTGCCGCAGATACACGAGGCGGTGATCCGCACCAGTGCGTCGGTGGGGTGTTTGATCCGGGAGTCGGGCACGTTCTCGACGCGGACAACGCCGGCTTCGTACATGAGTGTTGCGCGCATGGCATCTCTTTCTCGTTTGTGGTGTGGGCTTGCCGAGACAGAACGGCTCGGCAGGAGGATCAAGAAACGACAAGTGCCGCGTTCGTGATGCGCTGATGCTGGGTGATGGCGAGTGTGATCACCGGGATCAGGGTCAGGGCAGCGATGACAGTTCCGACGACGACGGGCCCTGTGGCGCCGAGGCTGGATTCGAGGGCGATACCGCCGATCCACGAGGCCACGGCGGTGCCGAAGTTGAACGCTGCGACGCTCAGCGACGACCCCAGTGTCGGGGCGTGGTCGGAGTAGCGGACCGCCAGCGCGATCAGCACCGGGTTCGCGCCGAGACCGAAGAGCCCGAGCAGGGCGATGAGAATGGTCGTGGGGAGTGAGGCGCTGGAGACAAAGCAGATCGCCAGCAGGATCACGGTAGTCGCCACAGGAGCGACGATCGTCGTCATATGCGGATGGGTGTCGCCGAGCCTGCCGCCGAGGACCGAGCCCACGAGTGAGCCGAGGCCGAAGCCGGCCAGGACCAGTGGTACCAGGCTGGAGGGGATGCCGGTCTGGTCGGTCAGCAGCGGGGAGATGTAGGAGTAGGCCGCCAGGACGCCGCCGGTCGTGGTAGCGCACGCCGCCAGCGCCAACCACAGTCGTCCTGAGCGCAGCGCGGTGAGCTCCGATCGGATGGACACCGACTGGTGGCCGGCGCCGTTGTGGGGAACGTTGCGGGCGATCAGCGCTACCGCGGCGACCGCGAGGACCGCGAGTGCCCAGAAGGTTCCGCGCCAGCCGATGAGCTGTCCGGCGAACGCGCCGAGCGGCACGCCCAGGACAGTGGCCAGCATGCCTCCGGCGTTGACGATGCCCACCGCGCGGTAGCTCGCCCCTGGCCCGGCCAGGCGTGTGGCGACCACCGCGGCAACGGCCCAGAACGCGCCGGTGGCCAGCGCGGTGAGGAATCGTGCGGCGAGCAGTACCGCGAAGCTGGAGCCGAGGGCGACGATCACATGCACGAGAGCGAATACACCCAGGGCGAGCATGAGCGTCAGGCGTTGCGGCATCCGCAGCGTTGCCAGAGCCGTCAGCGGTGCTCCGATGATCATGCCGATCGCGAAGACGGTGATCAGCAACCCGGCCTGGGCGACGCTCACCTGCACGTCGTCGGCGATGTCCGGCAGCAGGCCCGCGACCACGAACTCGGTCGTGCCCATCAGGAACACGCCCAGCGCCAGGACGTAGATGACGAAAGGAAGGCGGACGGAGCGGCCCTGATCGGAAGCCGAGATGGCTTCGTCGTGCATGGTGAACCTCGGATCGTGTTGATGCTTTCGACGCCATCAACTCCACCGCCCGGCACCGCCGCGGAGAAGGTCGCGTTTATGGGGGTACAACCTCAACCCCCTTAACGCGGCTACCGCTGCGTACCGTGGATGGCATGGAGAACCGCGCGGACATCCGGGACTTTCTGGCCAGTCGGCGCGCCAAGCTGTCCCCGGAGCAGGTCGGCCTTCCCACCGGCAACCGGCGCCGGGTGCCGGGGCTTCGGCGTGAGGAGGTCGCCGTCCTGGCCGGGGTGAGCACCGAGTGGTACACGCGGCTGGAGAAGGGACACATCGGCGGCGTCTCCGAAGAGGTGCTCGACGCGGTCGCTTACGCACTCCGCCTCGACGACGAAGAACGTACCTACCTGTTCGACCTGGCACGGACCGCACGAACCTCGCATCGCAAGGCGATCCGCCGCAGAGAGGTCGATCTCGCGCCGCCCGTTCAGTGGATGCTCGACTCCATCACGATGTCGGCGGCGTTCGTCCGCAACGGGCGCCTCGACGTGGTCGCGACGAACGCTCTGGCCAGAGCACTCCACGCGCCGATGTTCGCCAGCGAGACGACGGCCGCCCACGGCCGCGCGAACTTCGCCCGCTACCACTTCCTCGACCCCACGTCCCAGGACTTCTTCATCGACTGGGAGGCAGGAGCAGCCGCCACGGTCGCACTGCTACGGGCCGAAGCCGGACGCGAACCCCACGACAAGGCGCTGCGCGAACTCGTCGGCGAACTCTCCACCCTCAGCGGTGAGTTCCGCACCCTCTGGGCCTCACACAACGTCCGCATCCGACACGACGGGATCAAACGACTCCAGCACCCGGAAGTCGGCTCCCTCGAACTGAACTACCGGTCCATCGAGCTGCCGACCTCCCAGCACGCACTGCACGACCTCTCGCTCTACACCGCCGAGCCGGGCACCCCGCACGAAGAACACCTGAAACTCCTCGCGAGCTGGTCCGCGCCCAGCCCGCGAAGCACGTCGACGAGCTCCCGCCCGACCTGAACCCGCGGCACCGACCGAAGCGGCGAGTAGCGTCGGACAGAATGCCTCACATGAAGCAACCCTCCGGAAACCTCCCCAGTCGGGCGACCGCGATGTAGACGTAAGGGAGGCGCCTGTGGTCCGAGGATCGTCCCATGTCGTGGTGTTCGGTTCCGCCGAGGCGGCCGTGCGCAACTCCCTCCCCGCGAACAGCGGGTTGTGCGTGTTCGGCCGGGAATCCGAGCCGCCACGGTCGAACCGCGACACGGTCTCGACGTCGCCGGAGACGAAGACGTTTCCTTCTCCGGCTTTGATGGCGTGGGAACGCCATCCGTGTCGTCTGTACCGAGGGCGCACAGTAGCGGGTGATGGTGATACCAGGGACCGTGTCGAGGCCGAGAAGCACGGCCATGATCCGCGCGATGTTCTTGCCGTGCTTGCCGCCGGGCTGGCCGCAGCCGAGGAGAAGGTCGTCGATGTCGCGCGGGTCCAGTGCCGGGATCTGGTCCAGTGCCGCACGGACCAGCTGTGCGGTGAGATCGTCCGGGAGGATGTCCTTCAGAGAGCTCTTGCGGGCTCGACGGATCGGGGATCGGGCAGCCGCGACGGATGATGCCGTGCGGCATGGAGGGTCCTTCAGTCTCAGCGGCTCTGATGCCCGAGCGGCGCGAAGACATGGACGAAGGAACAGAAGACCGTCGAGGAAAGGGGTTTCCGGACCAACGCGCCCGGCACTGACCTCGGACCTGGGCCGTGGCTCCTACCCGGTGCAAGTTCGTTCATGTGGGTAAGGGCCACGGCATCTATTCCAGTGCTGCCAGAGCCGCACCAGGTACACAAGATCAATAAGGCCATGTGAAGAACCTGGGATCGCGACATGCTGGCGGTCAGTACTCGTCTTCGCGGCCTTCTGTCCGTCCAGGCTCCAGTCCCCTCCCTCATTCCAAGATCATCGAACTACGTGTCCGCCCGTTCGAAACCTTGCTGATCAGTACCCTTAGAGTTCCTAACAAAGGATCTTGATGTGTCGGTAGCAGATGATGCAGGTGGCCAGTCCGAGGAAGGCTTCGTGGATGTCGTCGCGGCGTTCCCAGCGGATACGCAGGCGTCGCATGCCGTGGTACCACGCTATTGTTCGTTCGATGACCCACCTGATCGTGCCGAGTCCGGAGCCGTGCCCGGTTCCGCGTTCGGCGATCTGCGGGTCGATTCCCTTGTCGCGCAACTCGTTCCGGTGTTTTTCGGAGTCGTAGGCGCGGTCGGCGTAGAGGGCGTCGGGTCGGCGGCGGGGGCGCCCGCGCTTTCCTCGCACGGGCGGGATCTTTTCGACCAGTGGGAGGAGTTGGGTGACGTCATTGACGTTGCCGCCGGTCAGGCTGAATGCCGTCGGAATGCCGCCGCCCTCGGTGATCACGTGGTGCTTGGAGCCCGGCCGGGCACGGTCGACCGGGCTCGGGCCGCTTTTGGGCCGCGTCGCGCCGCCCGCACATGCGAGCTGTCGATCACCGCCCGAGACCAGTCCAGCTTCCCGGCCGCGTTCAGCTCGGCCAAAAGCTCCTCGTGCAGCCGCTGCCACACCCCGGCCTCGTTCCACTCCGCCAGGCGTCGCCAGCAGGTCATTCCGGATCCAAACCCCAGCTCCTGGGGCAGGAACTCCCACTGGATCCCGGTATGCAGCACGAACAGGATGCCCTGCAAGACCAGCCGGTCCGGCAGCCGCTTGCGGCCCAGCTTGGGCAGCGCGTTCTCCCAACGCGGCAACAATGGCTCAATTCGCTCCCAAAACTCATCCGGCACGATCCACGGCGGCTGCTCACCCTTCCTCACAAGTCCATGATCGACCACTAAGGATCTTCAGGCACTAGAAGTGATTATTTTGTTAGGAACTCTAAGGACAAGCTTGTCCAGATCGACGCGGCGCTCCAGCGTCGAACCAGTGCGGTGACGCTTGGCATGCCGACGTTCGCCTCGCTCGCCGGTCGAACAACATCCACATCTCGACCGGGATGACGGCACACCACGTCCTGTCATGCCGACGAGCGCGCGTTGGCAGGGATGGGAGTTCTCGACAACGCCTGTCCCTGCCGTATCCCGGCCAGCTGGCCAGTGCGCCCTACTTCGGTGCCTGGAAGCCGCCGGTCTTCTGCTCGAGCAGTTCGGCCAGCCGCAGCGGGGTGCGGTCCTCGAACATCGGACCGATGAGCTGCACTCCGACCGGCAGGCTGTCGGGGGACCGGCCCGCGGGTATGGCGGTGGCGGGCAGGCCGGGCATGGTGGCCAGGCCGGCCCAGACGAGCTGGTCGAAGTAGGGGTACTCGACGCCGTCGATGTCGATGCGCCGTTCCAACGGATTGGGGTTGTGGTCGTGCGGGAACGCGGGCGTCGGCGTGATCGGGCACACCACGGCGTCGAACTCGGCGAACAGCTGCCGCCAGCCGTGGCGGTGGAGTTCGCGGCGGTTGTTCGCCTCGATCCAGTCGCGGTGGCTGAACACCATGGCGCGCAACCGCACGGCGTCAAGACTCTGGTCGTCCGCGCTCAGTCCGGCGGCGCGGGTCCGCAGCTGCTCGTGCGATTCGATGGGAAAACGCGCAACGGAGCCCGAAATCAGCAACTGCATGTAGAGCGTCGCAGCTTCGGTCAGATCGGGTAGCAGCGGACTGTGCCGTCCGACGCGGGCGCCGCCGTCGACGAGCGCGGCGGCCACCCGGTTCACGCCCGCCCGCACGGCGGACCCGGTCGGAATGAGCGGATGCTCGTCGAGGACCAAGACCCGGAAATCGCAGAGCCGCTCGTGGCGGGCGGGCGGCAGTGCCAAACGGTGCGCCACGCCGAGCGTCAGCGGGTCCGGTCCGGCCATGACGTCGAGCAGGAGCGTGAGGTCGCGGGCGGTGCGCGCCATCGGGCCGACGACGGCGAGGTCGAGGTCGGCCGGCAATGCCGGCTCGGACGGCGGGACCATACCGCGGTTAGCCGCCAGTCCGAGCGTCGGCTTGTGCGCGTAGACGCCGCAGAAATGCGCGGGGGTGCGCAGCGAGCCGGCGATGTCGGAGCCGATGGACAGCGCGCCGAACCCGGACGCCAGGGCCGCCGCCGACCCGCCGGAGGATCCGCCCGGCGTGCGACCGTGATCCCACGGGTTGGTGGTGGTGCCGTAGATCTCGTTGAAGCTCTGCATATCTTGCAGCCCCAACGGCACATTGGTCTTGCCGAGCACCACCGCGCCCGCGGCCTTGAGTCGCGACACCTGTACCGCGTCCTCAGCCGGCATATAGTTCCGGTGCGGCGGCATGCCCCAGGTCGTGGGCAGCCCGGCGATGTTGTACGACTCCTTGACCGTCACCGGAATGCCGAGCAGCGGCCGGTCCTCACCACGCGCGCGTGCCTGGTCGGCACGGTGTGCGGCGGCCCGCGCACGGTCGAAGTCCGGCACGCAGATCGCGTTGATCACCTCGTCGTCGCGCTCGATACGGGCGATCGCCTCGTCGGTCAGTTCCACCGATGTCACCGCACGGGCGCGCAACGCGGCAACGAGCTCTTCGGCCGTCTGAAAGCTCCACTCCATGAATCCGAAGCTATCGGCCTGCTACAGAGGACACGAAATTCCGTTTCGCGCAACAGGGAGGCCGAACGGGCCACCTTCACCGACGAAGTCGCGCACTCGTTCTACCACCGAAGGTGGCCCACCGCAGGTCACAGCGCCGACAGTGGGCCAACTCCACCCGCACAGGCCATGAAATGCCGCATCGTGCAACAGGATGGATGTCTCAATTCTTGTCCGCTGACCGTTGATGTTCCCGATCGCCCATTGGGCCTTGCCCAACACATCGTTTGTCGACGGGCAATTGTCGTCATGTTTCTCAACGTCCGCTCATGCCGCTTACCGGTCGTTCGGGAACGCAGCCTTCGCCAATCGCCCGCACGATAACCTGTTCCACTTCTGTACTGCTGTCGGTGGCGCAACGTTGAGCACCAGGTCACGACGCGCCGGGTCCTGTCGGCAGACTGCGGACGACACCGCCTGCAGCCAGCGCGGCGCGCAGGCGGGTGATCTCCTCGTGTTGGGTAGCCAGCTGTGAGACGGCGTGGACGCGGAATGCGGTGAGTTCGGCCTTCTGCTGTTCCTCGGCAGCGAGGCGCTTTTTCAGCGATTCCACCTGGCCTTTGAGCCGTTCGATCTGCTGCTCACGCGGGTCGGGGATGACGCCGGTGTATTCTCGAAACTGAAGCCACCCTCACGCGGATCACGGCCGCGCTCGGCAGCGGCAAGCGCCGCGCGGTGAGCACCGAAGGGCCGGCGGATCGACTCCCGGCAGACCTGCTGTAACTGCTGCCATTCACGCTCGCTGTAGGGCACCGTAGGGCGCTTGTCGCGCCGGCGCTGCGGATTGAAGTGCCGCCCGTCCACCGGCGCGCGAACATCCGGGGCCAGGACACCGAGCTCATCATCCCTCGCCGCGAGGATGCGGCGCGTCTTGTACTCCCGGGCATTGCCAGCCGCCATCCAGTACTCCGCCAACAGCGGCCGGGTGAGGTTCGCCGCCCCACCGGTATGCCCGCTGTCGGAAAGCTCAGCGACGAATCTCCGGATCGAGGTCACGTACTGCTTGAACGTCTTGATCTCATCGATCCGGCCATGCGGATGCACCAACTCGACCAGCCCGGTCAGCATCTCACGGACCAGCACCGGGTTACCGGTCTCGCCGATCTCGACAGTCTCGCTGCTGCGTCGTGTTGTCGACACGAAGGCGATGCCGAGCGCGTCCTCGATCACCGTTGCGGGCATCAGCGCACCTCCTCATACTCGAGGTCCTCATCGAACTCCTCATCGGCTTCCCGGGCAGCAGCGGTATTCTGCTCCTGAACTGACCGACGGCCGCCGGGCCGTTCGTAGGCGTCGCGGTAGATGCGGGTCATGTCCAAGCGCCGCAAGTAGATTTCCGTGGTCAAGACCGACGAGTGCCCGAGCAGATCACGCAACACCGCCATCGGGTCCGCTTTGGACAGACACAGAGCGAGTGCGGCATCGGCGTCCGTGTCCTCCACCATCTGCGCAACCCGGGCGTAGTAGCCACCGACCAGCCGCTCCAGCGTCCGGATCGCGAACGTGTGACGCAGCCGATGCGGATTCACGATCGGGAACCTCGGGTCGAACCGGCCCCGTATCCGCGCCGAAGCCCGCGCGAACACCGTTGCCCACGCGGTAAACGGCCCGCCGTCGTGCCGCAGCGCCACCAGCATCGAGCCGCCATCCGGCGCCACCAAGCGCAACCGCTCATCCGGGCGCAGCGACGACCAGCGCACCCACGTCCCATCGACCCGCCCACCCGCCGAATCAACCTCGGTGACCATCAACGGCCGC
Organism: Saccharopolyspora pogona; assembly: GCF_014697215.1. GTDB lineage: Bacteria > Actinomycetota > Actinomycetes > Mycobacteriales > Pseudonocardiaceae > Saccharopolyspora > Saccharopolyspora hattusasensis. The sequence continues at coordinate 2,635,980 of NZ_CP031142.1, read as the reverse complement.
GACGGCCGCCATACCGAGCCCTCTGCAGCCAACGGTCGGGCAAGATCGAGGTAACGGTGAACATCGAGCAGAGCCTGATAGTTGATCCAGGTTTCGCGGAACTTCCGGCCCTTCGTCACCCCTGCCGGAACGGGGAACGGCAACACCGACGGCCTCGCAGGAAGCGGCGGGATCTCCGGCACCAGCAGATAGGTGAACTCCTGCCGGCGCAGCCCGGTCGACACCGCCATCTTCCCCACCGCCGCATTGCGCGCCAGCTCGCGTCCCCGGTAACGAGTGTCCTCTCGGCCGTCAGGATCGAGCCCTGCCAGAGCTTTCAGGAACAGCGACTCGAAATCCGACTCCAAGTACTTGATCGTCACGTGCGGCTTCGGTCGACGCCGCACAGCCATGTTGACCTGCTGGACCTGCGCACGGTCCCCGTAGGCCACCTTGGCCTGCCGGAAGGTGAACGGCTCGGCCGACGCACATCCTTCGGCGGTGGCCCACCTGTAGAACGCCGCAAGAATGCTGACGTGCTGATCCCACGTTGCGGCATCGAACCGTGCCTCGATCGGCCCGCACGCCCGATGAACCGCGTACGCACTCAACGCCTCCTTCAACCGCGTACGGCCGTCGAACAACTCAATCCCGAGCTCGACGATGAACTCCGTCCAGTACCGCAGGGCCCGCGCGTAGGTCGGCCACGACGACGGTGACGAACAGCCACTCGATGGCAGCTCACGCAACAATCGATTAACCACCACGGCCGGCCGGGGCCCGCCCGCATCCTCCAGGAGCAGGTCATCGTCGATGAGCACCGGCATACCGTCGGGCGTGACCGGCTTCCTCTCGACGTCCCACGACTCCCACCCGAGAGACGAGAACAAGATCATCTTCACGACGGCGAACGTACATTCGAGACAGACGCAACCGCAATACGGAACGATCGCTCCTCTGTCGACACACAGTCCAAACGAGACACGGCCACAAAGCGGAGAGAAGGCAGTACGTGCTGGCGCTCTTGATCCAGGTCTCGCCGAAGGTGTCCTCGAGGAACCGCAGCGCCCGCTCCCGGTCCCAGCCCCAGTCGATCAAGGGATACTCCGCGGTGCGCAGCTCGGTGTTGTACCGGGTGTCGCGGGTGGCACGGGCGTGTTCGGTGCTGGAGAAGCCGACCAGGTGCCGGTAGGGGCGGCCCTGGGTGATCGCGTTGATCACCGTGTCCAGGGCGAATCCCTTGAAGTGCCGGCTACAGATCCGGTCTCCGCAGGTCTGCGGGACGGTGCCGGCGTCGAACATCTCGTCGGCCAGCGTCCAGCTGCCCACCAGGTTGAGCTGGTCGGGCTGGCGGGTATCGGCGGTGACGTCCACACCGTCGGCCTCGGAGGGACCGCGACGGGCCACCTGGATGTAGCGGACGCCGTGCTGGGCCAGCAGCAACATGTGCCGGGAGACCAAGTCCAAGGTCCCGGGCCCATTCCTGACCGGTGCCAGCTGTGATCACCACGAACTCGTCTAGCGCAAAGTCGCGTACCGACTCCTCGCTAAGAAGCCTCGCGGCGATCGCGCTGCTTATGTCAACGGACAGGGTGTCGCAGACACAAAGCTGTCGCGCCACAGCTTGCTACACATGGTTACGCCAACCTCAACGGCGGCGACGTAGTCGGATTTCGACAAGCGTCAGAACTAGCAGAGCCGCGCCCTCATCGCTCTCGCACACATCCTCAAACTTCACAGGGGTAGCCGGCATCAGCCAGATGACCACCCCGGACTGCATCTTCGCCGCCGTACCACTAACCGGATCCTTCACTCGCGGCAGGCGATCTCGTGTCGCGCCTTGTCTTAGCGGGCGGGGACGCTGCGGTTGAGCTGGAGCAGGTTGATCCCGCAATCGGTGGCGTGACGCTGTTTGTATCTCTCCGTGTCGACGGCGTACGGGTGGTCGCCTGAGCTGAGTGCGGGCGGCGCAACCCGTCCAGGACGAGGGTGATGACACCGTCGGCCTCGGCCCGCCAATCGGGTCGGTCATGGGCCGCACCGATGCCGTGCAGTGCCATCATGACGGCGCCGGCACCCACGTCGTCGCGGACGGCACTCTCCTGTACGGCGGCGGCCATCAGGTCGGTGACCGCCTGCTCCAGCGCCCGACTGCCCTCGGCGAGGGCGCCCGAGCGATCGGCCATGAGCGTGGCCAGCGTCCGGGCGAGGCCCTCGTGGGCATCCATGTGGTCGACCATGCCACGCAGGAAGGTCGCCAGCGCCTCCGCCGCGGGCAGCGTGGCCTGCAACTGGCGGGCACGGTCGCACAGCGTGGCGACCTCGCCGTGGTAGACCGCCTCGGCCAGCGCCTCCCGGGTGGGGAAGTGACGGTACAGCGTGCCGGTGCCCACGCCGGCCAAGCGGGCGAAGTCATCGAAGCGCAGGTCGAAGAAGCCTCCGGCGTCGAAGACCTCCCGAGCTGTGGTGAGCAGGGCCTCGCGCTTGCGTTGGGCGTCGGCACGCAGCGGCTTGTCGGCGGTCATGCGCTACCCCCAGTTGACAAATGGAGATGATCTCCATATTTTGGAAAAGTGGAGATGACCTCCAAATCGATCGTACCCCACGAGGTGCAGCATGAAGATCCTGATGTTCGGCCGAGGCGTGATCGCCACCGTCTACGGCTGGGCCCTGCAACGGGCCGGGCATGACATCGAGTTCTACGTCCGCCCGGGCCGCGCGGCGACGTACGGAGACGCCGTGGACCTCGATCTGCTCGATACGCGGCGCCGGGTGTGGGGGCAGCGCGTCGTCGAGAAGTGGCCGGTGCGCTACCGCGAGGCGCTGGAGCCAGACCACGACTTCGACCTGATCGTGCTCAGCGTGCAGCACTACCGCCTCGCGGAGGCAGCGGCCTTCCTGTCACCGCGCGTCGGCCAAGCCACGGTGCTGGTCTTCGGCAACATCTGGTCCGAGCCGCTGGCTGCGATCGGTGCACTTCCTGTTGACCAGGTCGCGTGGGGCTTTCCCCAAGCCGGTGGCGGCTTCGGCGAGGACGGCGTGCTGCGCGGGGCGCTGCTGCCGCTGGTCATCTTCGGCACCCTCGGCCAGCCCCGGACCGACCGTGAGCGGGCCGTGCGCCAGGCGTTTCGCGAGGCCGGGTTCCGGCTCCGGGAGCAACCCGACTTCCGCGGCTGGCTGTGGATCCATTTCGTGTCGGACGCGGCCCTGCACTCGCAGGGCCTGCGGCTGGGGTCGTTGGCCAAACTGGCAGGGTCGACGGGCGACTTCCGCGAGGCGCTGCTGGCCGGTCGCGAACTTCTGCCGCTCCTTGAAGCGCGCGGCCTTGACCTGCGCCGTCACCGGGGCGGCGGGCTGCTGTTCCGTGCGCCCACCTGGCTGACGGCCCCCGCGCTCGCCTGGCTGACCGCTCATGCCGCGCCGGTGCGCGTGAATTTTGCGGCGCACTCCGACCCCGACGCCGAGGAGCCGCGTGAGGTCTGCCGAGACACCCTGGCCGAAGCACGACGATTGGGCGTCGCGGCACCGCGACTGGAAACGGCGGAACCGAGCTTCGCCCGTGAGGGGACGGGTCGAGTCTGAATCCGCCGATGTTCTCGGTCCCGGTGGTCCATCGCGGTTCCCTGGTCCGCCGCATCCCGGAGCCGAACCCGGCCGCGCCGGTCGACCAACTGCCGTTCGCGCGAGGTTCTTTGCTGTCCACCCACTATTTCCGGTCCGTGATGTGGTGAAAGACATCCCAGGAGCTTGAATGTCAAGCAGCAGTCTTCTCGGTCCGGTGCGACCACGCGGTCGCCTCGTCGTAGAGGGTGCGGGTTTTGAGGCAGCCGTGCAGGATGCCCACGAGGCGGTTGGCGAGCTGGCGCAGGGCAGGGTTGTGCGCGGCGCCGCGTGCTCGGAGTTGGTCGTAGTAGGCGCGGGCGCCGGGCGAGGCGTTCAGCGCGGCGAACGCCTGAGTCATCAACGCGTCGATGAGCCGGTCGTTGTGCACGAACCTGGCCAGCACGGCCTTCTTCTTCCCGGAGGCACGAGTGATCGGGCTGGTCGCGGCGTAGTTCTTACGGCACTTCGCGGTGGCATAGCGGTCGGGGTCGTCCCCGAACTCGGCGAGCACCCGGGCGCCCAGGATCGGTCCCAGACCGGGCTGGGACCCGATGATCTCAGCGTCCGGGTGCCGGCCAAAATGCGCCTCCACCTGCCTTTCCAACTCCTTGACCTGCTCGCGCAGGGTGGTCAGCACCGCCACAGCGGCCCGGGTCGTGGCCGCGTAGGCCGCCGTGACCACCGGAGGCTGGCCCAGGTGGTCCGCGCGCAGCACAGCCGGGATCGCCGCGGCTTTGGTGTCGACGTCCCGGCGGCGGGCCCGTTTCAGCGCCGCCCGGATCTGGCTCAGCGACAGCCGCGCGGCAGCGGCGGGGTCCGGTGCTTTGCCCAGCAGTTCCAGGGTGTCGCCGGCGTCGAGGTCGGTGAACGCCTCCACCGCCGCGGGAAAGTACTCCCGCAGGGCGTGGCGCAGTCGTTGGGTATGGCGGGTGCGTTCCCAGATCAGCGTCTTGTGGGCTCGCGCGACGGCCTTGACTGCCTCGGCCTGATCGGTATCACCGGCCACCGGGCGCAACTGATGGGAGTCGGTGCGCACCATATCGGCCAGCGTGTGCGCATCCGCGGCATCGCTTTTGGCGCCGGAAACGCCGTGGCGTTCCCGATAACGGGCCACCGACAACGGGTTGACCGCGAACACCGTGTACCCGGCGGCGATCAACGCCTGAACCCACGGGCCCCGGTCGGTCTCGATGCCGACCATCACCTCCACATCCTCGGCATCCTGGCCGAGTTGTTCACCGATCATCGCGTGCAGCCGGGCCATGCCCGCCACACCTTCGGGCAGCCGGGCCTTCGCCAGCCGCCGGCCTTCGCATCCATCAACTCGACGTCGTGATGCGACTCCGCCCAGGCATCTCCTACGAACAGCACCCGTTCTCCCGTCCTCGATCACCACCACCGGCAGCCCGCGGGAGAACTCTCAGCGACCTAATGAATCAGTGCTCACACCACAAACCCGTGGGCACGACATCCCATCAGCGATCAACTCTCCCGGCCCACCGGCAATCACCCCGATGTCGGCGCGCTTTTGCGGGATAGCTTGGATCTAGCACGAACCGCACCGGTCAGGGAGAGGATTCCGGCTAATTCTGTGCGTTTGCTGGCACCACTGGCTGCGCCTGGAAAGGTCGTGATCGCCGGTGCGAACTACCGCGATCACGTCGAGGAAGCCGGAATGCCGATGCCGACCGCAGCGGTGTTCATCGCCGTATCCGGCGAGATGGTCGTGGGACCGAATTCACCCATCCTCCTGCCGGCCGAGGCACCGGGCCAGGTGGATTACGAAGGTGAACTTGCGGTCGTGATCAATGCTGGGTGGGAAGAACATTCCGGCGGCACGGGCGTGGAGCTACGTCGGTGGGTTGACCATCGTCAATGACGTGTCGGCTCGCGACGTGCAGCTGGCTGGGATGTCCGATGGTGTCATCACCGACACCCGCGGTGTTGCTCGCGGCAAGACTTTCCCCACGTTCAAACCCCTCGGGCCGGCTGTCGTCACCATGGAGGAGTTCGACCATCCCCTCGATCTCGCGATCACCACGCGCGTGAACGGCGAGCTGCGGCAGGACGGCCGAACCAGCGAGATGCTGTTCACGGTTCCCGAGGTGATCGAGACCGTGTCCGCATCGGTGCCTCTAGAAGCCGGAGATGTGATACTCACCGGCACCCCCGCAGGTGTAGCGCTGGCCTCAGGACGTTACCTGCGCCCGGGAGACGAGGTCGAAATCGACATAGAGCACATCGGGAGGTTGCGAAACCCGGTTGTGTCGGCGCTCTGATCTGGTGCCGAGGGTGTCCGCGGGACGCCACTGCACTGAAAGTATCTTTAGGTCCGAGGCACAGGAGGGGGACGGTCATGGCGTCTGGAGAGCGGGCTCGCCCTGCCCGCGGGCAAAGTCGCGCCGCGCTGGTGGCCGCCGCGGTGGACCTGTTCTCCCATAGACCTTATGACGAGATCTACATCAGCGACATCGCCGAACAAGCAGGGGTCGCGCACGGGCTGCTGTTTTACCATTTCAAAGACAAGCGTGGGCTGTATCTCGCCGGACTCAAGCAGGTGCTTGACGAGCTCGCCGAACTCCATGCGCCCAGGGATGGTGAAGACACCAGGGAGGGGCGACTGCGCGGCGTTCTGCACCGGCAGATCGCGTACCGGCGAGATCACGTCCACACGACGCTCGCCATGATACGGGCCGCTGGACAGGATCCCGAAGTTGACGCGCTGTTCGAGGAGGCAAGAAGGGTCGGTTCAGAGTTCCTTCTCGATTTACTCGACATTCGGGGAACTTCATCCGTCCAGTTACGGATTGCGGTCCGAGGGTGCATGGGATTGGTCGACGAGATGACCCTCGACTGGCTTACGCACGATCGTGATCTGGAAATGGCGGATCTGGAGCAACTCGCCTATGCGGGAATCGTGGCGGTGCTGTCGACAGTCTGTGTCAGCCATGCGGATATTCGCGAAGTTGTCACTGAACTGAGCGCCGCCACGTAGCGTCACGTGCCGCGAAATCACCGTCATGACAACGGCGGGCGTCCAGCCGAACTGCGCAACCACGCGCGCCTACGCCGAGTCGCCGCGCACAGGGCAAAAGCGAAAAGGCTGTTCGGTGCCGCCTCAAGCGCTCTCCGCTGCTCGACAGACCCGGTCGTCGACTTGGGCGGCCCTGAGTGGCCCAAACACCCCGAGCGGGCAGACTGGTCCAGGATCATCGGACGTCGTGTTTTCCGCGAGAATTATTGAGCCGGTCTCGCTGACCGCCGTGCGATGCCCCCTTCCATGATGTGTGCAACTGAAGGAGATCGGCATCAGCCCGGAGCTTTGGCTCGGGTCTTCTGCCAGAGTCTCTCATAAGGCGTGCCGCTCCTGCCACGACACCATCCACGCTGGACAGCCAACGCCGCAGCTCACGTAGTAGTCACCGGAGAGCCCGACGCGGTGAAAGCCGCACATCGGGTTCGGGCTGGGGGTCGCGGGCAAAGGACTTGCACAGCAGGCACCTCGGCCGCGGCCCACGAGTGCCCTGCTCTACAACCTCACCGGCGCCGATCGACAAGATCGTGTGTACCCACCGCAAGTGCCTGCGTGATCGGCCCGCCGCCGAGGTCTGGGGAGATTCACCTGAGCGCCGTCACGCCGCCCAGCCTGAGCCGCCGATCTCGGAGCCCGCCGAGGGCCGGCGGGCTGAGTTGACTCGCCAGCGGCACGCCGAGACTCATGCTTTGTGGGACAAAGGCGTCGGGACTACGGCCATCAGCAAGGCGCTCAACTTGGACGAGAAGACGGTGCGACGCTACGCGCGGGCAGAGAGCGCCGACGAGCTGCTGACTCGGGTGCCCAGGCGCGGAAGTGATCTCGATCCGCACACCGGATTCCTGGTCCAGCGCTGGCGGGAAGGCTGCACCAACGCCGCTCGGCTCACCCAGGACCTGCGGGACCGCGGGGCTACCGTGGCAGCGAACGAACGGTTCGTCGGCTCATCCAGACCTGGCGCGGCAGCGCCACGCCGCTGGCCGCCGTCGCCACGACCACGCCGAAACCACGGCAGGTCACCGGCTGGATCATCCGCCCCGCGGCCGGCCGCGCCGACCAGGAACAAGCCGAGCTCGCGCGAATCCTCGAAGGCTGTCCCATCCTGTCGGGTTCCAAAACTTGGACAGTGGGTCTGATCTGGGGTTTCATGCTGCGCGTTCGTATTCGTTGGTGAGGCCTCCAAGGATTGATCGGCGTGTGATTCGTTCGTGGTTGAGGTTGGGGATGGGGTGGTCCGCCTGCGGAGGCCGGAGTTGGTGACCTCGGTGCGGTCGCCGACCGTTGTAGTGCTGAACGTAGTGGGCCAGCACGGTTCGCGAGTGTCGTTCACCGAAGATCAGCATGCGATCGGTGAGTTCGGTTCTAGCGGTGAGCACGAACCTCTCGGCGAAGCAGTTCGCTCGGGGGCAGCCGGGAGGGATCTTTACGACCCGGATGCCGGCGTCAGCCAGGACTGGTGTCGAACGACGCCGTGAACTGACCGGCTCTGTCGCGGATGAGGAACCTGAACTCAGCGGCCCGGTCGCGGAGGTCCATCAGAAGATTGCGGGCCTGCTGTGTGGTCCACGGTCCGTCCGGGTTCGTGGTCGTGCCGAGGATGTGCACGGAGCGGTTGTGCACTTCCAACATGAACAGCACGTGGATCCGCTTCAGTGTGGCGGCGCAGTCCACATGGAAGAAATCGACTGTCAGCATGGCCGAGGCCTGGGTGCGCAGAAACTGGCGCCAGGTCGTGTCGGTGCTTCGGCGCGGCGCCGGCGGTATCTGCCGTCGCCTGAGGATCCTGCGGATCGTCGAAGCGCCAACGCGGTGGCCGAGTTTGAGGAGTTCGCCCTGGATTCGTTGATATCCCCAGGTCTCGTTCTCCGTGGCCATCCGCTCGATCAGCGCGGAGAGCGTCGCGTTGATGGGTGGACGTCCGGGTCGGTGCGGGTAGGTCCACTTTTTGGCGACCAAGCGGCGGTGCCAGCGCATGACTGTGCCTGGCGTGATAAAGCCGGTATCCGCGCAGGGGCGTGGGCAGCAGACGTATGAGCGCGGAAAGGACTGCCCGGTCCGCCCAGTCCAGGCGCGGTTTGGGGGTCGTTCTGCGCAGCACGGCGACCTCGTGACGTAAGACCAGCAACTCCGCATCCTTGGCCGCCGACGAACGGCCGAGCAATACCAGCCAGCCCACAAGCCGGATGAAGATCAGGTAGAGCATGCGCAACGACACGGCGCACAATCATCCCTGGATCGCCGCGGTGTGTCGATCAGTGCAGGTCACGGCCGCGGCCGACTTTTGGAACCCGACAGGGTGCTCGGCCGCCAGCACCGCCAGTTCGTCGACGTGGGCAGCGCTGCTGGCGTAACGGCGAGTGCATGGGGGTCCGAGGAGCTGCGCATCAGGCAGGCTCTGGCGGATGTCGCCACCATCAGCATCCTGCGGGAGCGGGCGATCCGTCGCGGCGATATGGTCAACGAGCAACTGCAGACGGCGCTCAACAGCCGAATCATCATCGAGCAGGCGAAGCGGTCCTCGCCGAACGAAATCGGACCGGCATAAACGAGGCGTTCACCACCTTGCGGGCGCTACGCCCGGGCGCACAACCGGCGGATCACCGAGGTCGCCAGCGAGGTCGTCAACGGCACGCTCCTCATCTCCATACCCGAACCCGCAGCCACGGACGAATACCCCGCCTGAGATTCACCGGCCCGCGTCACGGCCTTCAAGCGTGCTCGCGGCCTTCGCGTTTGCGACCCTGCGGCCGATGTGGTGCTTTCTAATCGACGGCTCAGGTGTCGGCGACGGTTCCGGGCCGACTCGGCCCGTCAAGCTACTCGTCCTCAATGGACAGATGACCATGTGCGCGATCGCGCGCAGCGCGGCTCTTCTTTTGGTTTGGAAGGGGAGCCGCGTTGCGTTAGGCCTCAGCCGAAGCTCAGATCGGTCGAACCATCAAGAGCGGATGGGCTCAGAGAGGGCGCACATTGCTGGCCTGCGGGCCCTTCGGGCCCTGGGCGACCGCGTAGTCCACCGCCTGGTTCTCGTCGAGGCTGCGGAACCCGCTGGAGTCGATCGCCGAGTAGTGGACGAAAACGTCCGCACCACCGTCGTTCGGGGCGATGAAGTCAAAGCCCTTCTCCGAGTTGAACCACTTTACGATTCCCTGTGCCATTTATGTCTCCTTCGAAAAACTGGATGACGGACAGTCACGTCAGGTGGCGATCCGGGCCTTCAGAAGGCGGCTCCTCCAGTTGCACCGAAGGCAACAGCACGCTCGCACGAGATCCTGCGAACATGCCTGACACATATCCAGAAACTTACGACCACTAGTGACTTTACCACAGCTCTGCGATGCGCCGACGATCAAGAATCCCAGCGTGGACGCCTATGGCGGAGGCGGCCGCCGGTCTGCGATGATGACCACGCTCTGCGGGTGCCTGTGCCTCGCGGACGGTCTGCGCCACGTGGGTTGCTCGCCAGCGATGCACGTCGCATGGATCCCGATCGTGATGTCTCGCCTTGAGCCGTACGCGGCAGGTGGGACGGAGGAGGGGCCGCATGACCTTGGCACGGTACGCCGGTGCGACGGGCGAGCAGGGACGGTTCGCCGAAGCGCGCGCCAGTGGGCAGATTCAGGAAGCGATCCAGAGTGGCAGAGCCGCACGTACCGTCGCCGATCATGCGGTCGACGCCCAAGACTGCAAGGAATTGCTGGCGATGCTGGGGCTGAAGGCCGTCGACGGCACGCGGCGATGCCGAGGTGTCGGCCAGGGCTGAGGCAAAGTCGTGTGCCGGGTGGTTTGACCTGCTGTTTTGGGATGTGCGTGGTGAAGGTTGGGGGGGTTGGAGCAGGCACGGCGGGACCGTTGATCATGAAGGTTCCTACGCCATCGTGATCTTCGGAGCCTTGCCGTGCCTGCTGTGTCATCGTCTCCCATTGCTGCGTTGTCTCGTCAACTGGCCCCGCTGGGCGGGGTGGCGTCACAGGCGCGGGGTGAGTTACTCGGGGTACTGGAGTCGGTGCCGGACCCACGCAAGAAACGAGGTGTACGGCATCGGTTCGCGGCGATCCTGTTCGTGTCGGTGTGCGCGGTGGTTTCCGGTGCACGCTCCTTCGCCGCGATCGCCGAATGGGCCGCCGACGCCGTCGACGACACCCTGTCTGAGATGGGGATCGGCGCGCCGAACGCCTCGACGATCCGGCGTGCGCTGTCGGCGTTCACCGGCGACGGGTCCGCGGCGCAGGAGCTCGTCTGGCTAGCGCAGCGGCTCGCGCCGACGAGTCCGCTGTACAACGCGGCTGAATACGTCGAGATCAACGGGCCTCTCGACGTCACATCGTTCGAGATGGCCGTACGAGCGACCGTCGCCGAGGCGGATGCGCTCAACGCGCGTTTCGTCGAAGACCACGGCCGCGCGGTGCAACAACACTTGCGGACCACCGTTGACTGGCCTTTTCCCGTGATCGACCTGTCTGGCCACGCTGATCCCTCGGCCTGCGCGCACCGGTGGATGCGGGCCGACCTCGCTGAGATCGTTGATCTCTCCCGAGGCCCCGTCTTCGGCCACGCGCTGTTCAAGCTCGGCCCCACGCATTATCGGTGGTATCACCGGTGTCACCACATCGCATTGGACGGCTACGGGTTTTCCCTGGTAGCCCAACGGGTTGCGCAGTCGTACACCACCTCGATCAACCATCGCAGATGGTTCGGCGAACTGCGCGAGGTGGTTGAAGCCGACCATGCCTACCAGATGTCCGAGCAACGCGAGCTGGATCGCCAGTTCTGGATGACGCACCTGGCCGATCTCCCACCAACCCACAGCCTCAGCAACCGGTCCCAGGGCCCGGTCAAGCGGATACTCCGCCAGAACAAACGACTGCCGACGGACGTCGCTGCTGGGCTGCGGAAGGTAGCGCAGCGCGCCGAGGTCAGCTGGGCTGCCCTCGTGCTTGCCGTGGTGGCCCGCCATCTACACCGCCGAACCACGGCGAACGAGGTCGTCCTGGGCGCTCCTCTCATGGGAAGGCTGGGGTCCCCGGCGGCACGCACCCCTGCGATGATCGCCAACATCGTGCCACTACGAGTGACTGTGCGCCCCGATGACGACCTGCTCGATACCACGCGTTCGGTCGCGCGGGAACTGCGGACGGTGCACCCGCACACCCGGTATCGAAGCGAACACCTGCGACGCGACCTGCGGCTGCTTGGCGGCACGCGTCGGCTGTACGGGCCGGTGGTGAACGTCCTGCCGTTCGACTACGACCTGCGTTTCGGTGACTACCGCGGAGTCGCCAAGAACATCTCGACCGGCGCGCAAGCCATCGACGACATCGCCATTCACTTCCACGTCCGCTCCAACTGCGCGCCGGAGTTGGATCTCGACGCGAATTCGCACTGCTACGACGACACCGAGCTCGCTGCGCATCTCGACATGCTGACCACCGACCTGGTCGATGCCGCACAGCTCCCCCTGGCACTGCATGGAGGTAGCTAACATGGGGGATGAAGACGCCCACCGATACGATCGCGACGCCAGCTTGCCGAGTCTGCTGGATGCGTGGAGCCGGCGGGCCCCCGCGGCGTGTGCCGTGCGGGACGGCACGGCGGCGCTCAGTTACCGTGAACTGGACCGGCGGGCCAACGCCGTAGCGCACCAGCTCGTGGCGCGCGGAGTCGACATCGGACAGCGCGTCGGCCTGTTCGCACATCACGGTATCGACGCCGTCATCGCCATCGTGGGAATCCTCAAAGCCGGTGGCGCATACGTACCGCTCGATCCCGCCTCCCCACCGGCACGAATAGCCACGATGAGCGAAGACGCCGATCTCTCGTGCGTCGTCGGGGTAAGTGGTGCCCGTCACGACCTCGATGACGTTTCAACGCTGATCGTCGACCACGAGGAGTCAGCATCGCCACCGACGCTGACCAGGCCGCTCACCGGAGCAGACCTGGCGTATGTGATGTTCACTTCTGGCTCCACCGGCCGTCCGAAAGCGGTCTCGGTGCCGCATCGCGCGATCAGCCGCCTCGTGATCGACACCAACTACGTGTGGATCGGCCAGCACGACCGCGTTCTTCACCACTCACCGCTGGCGTTCGACGCATCCACCTTCGAACTCTGGGGCGCGCTTCTCAATGGAGCTCGCTTGGTCATCGCCGACCCGCACATGGTGTTCTCCCCCTACGAGTTGCACCGATGGCTGCGCCGCGAGTCGATCACGGTCGCCTTCCTCACAACCGCGGTGTTCCACCAAATCGCCACTACGCGACCCGACCTGTTCGGATGCCTGCACACCCTGGTCGTCGGCGGCGAGGCAATGGCTCCCGAGCCCGCCCGAGCAGTGCTGGCCAACCACCCACCGCAACGGCTGGTCAATGGCTACGGCCCGACCGAGAACGCCGTATTCACGACCGCCTACCCGGTGAATGACCTACCCGATGATGCGGAGAAGGTTCCGATCGGCACACCGATCGCTCGCACGAACTGCCACGTGCAACGTCACGACGGCAGCCGCGCCGACGTCGGCGAGCCGGGCGAGCTGGTCGTCGGTGGTGACGGCCTTGCCATCGGCTACCTCAACGACCCGGAAGGCACCGCTGCGAAGTTCGCACCCGATCCATGCGGCACCGGCCGTCTCTACCGGACCGGCGATGTGTGCAGCATGCGCCGCGACGGCACCTTCGAGTTCCACGGTCGGCGCGACGGCCAGGTGAAACTACACGGCCACCGCGTCGAGCTGGCGGAGGTCGAAATCGCACTCCGAGCACACCCCGCAGTCGCCGATGTCGCGGTCACGAGGCAGCAGACGGCGACGGACGCACAACTCGTCGCGCACATCGTGGCCAGGACCGAGCACGAACCACCTGATGCGGCCGAGCTGAGAAAGTTCCTCCGCGACTGCCTGCCCAGCTATCTCGTACCAGCCGCGTATCGCCTCATCGACCGTGTTCCCGTGACACCGCAAGGCAAAGTCGATCGAGCGGCACTGACCACACCCGCATCGGAAACCGATGTGGACCCGACTGGCGCCACACTGCTGGACGAAATAAAGACCGTCTGGCTGCGCACTTTGCGCTCCCGCGGTCTCACCCCGGACATCGCCCCGCAGCACACACTGTTCGACGTCGGTGGCACGTCGTTCGACGTGCTGGCCATCCACACCGAAATGACCGAGAAATTCGGTATCACCGAACTGACGCCATTGGACATCTTCACCTACCCCACCCTGCGCGGCTACACCGATCATGTGACCGCTGTCCTGCGGAGAGCAACCCGATGAGAACCGATTACGGCCAGCACAACGAGATCGCGATCGTCGGCATGGCGGGCCGATTTCCCGGTGCCGACAGCGTCGAGCAACTGTGGCAACTGCTGATGAACGGGCGTGACGGCATCCGGGAGCTCAGCCCGGAAGTGCTGCGCGCCGCCGGTGTCCCGGACGAACTGTCCTCGGCTCCCGGTTACGTGCCGTTCGCCACTGAAGTGCCCGGAATCGCGGACTTCGATGCGGGCTTCTTCGGACTGACCCCGTCCGAGGCCGAGTGCACCGACCCACAACACCGACTCGTGATGGAGTGCGCCTGGCAGGCGCTCGAAAATGCCGGGACACCGGCGACCGGCCGAATCGGCGTATTCGTCAGCACCGAGTCGCACACTTATTGATCGGGAACTTATAGGTGTGATCTTCGTTGTTCTGGCATGATCGCTGGTGTGCGGGACGCGCGGAGGTTGTCGCCTGAGGCGCAGGAGGATTTGCGGCGCAGGGTGGTCGCTGCTGTTCATGGTGGGATGAGTCAGGTCGAGGCGGCCCGGGTGTTCGCGGTGGCCCCGCAGTCGGTGTCCAGATGGGTGCAGGCGTGGCGGAAACGTGGCTCGAAGGGTCTCACCGGGCGTCGCCGGGGTCGCAAGCCCGGCGAGCAGAAAGCGTTGAGTGCCCGCCGGCAGCGCAAGCTGCGGTATGCGGTGGCCGAGCACACCCCGGCCACGTTCGGGCTGACCGGCCTGGTGTGGACCCGCAAGACAGTGGCCGAGCTGATCCGGGTGCGCCACGGCATCGTGTTGAACCTGCGCACCGTCGGCAACTACCTGCGTTCCTGGGGATTGTCGCCGCAGAAACCGATCCGCAAGGCCTACGAACAGGACCCCGAGTCCGTACGCCGATGGCTGGAGGAGGACTACCTGGCCATCGCCGCCCGCGCCCGCCGCGAGGGCGCACTGATCCTGTGGCTGGACCAGACCGGGATCCGCTCCGACGCCACCGTAGCCCGCACCTGGGCACCGGCGGGCCAGACACCGGCGGTGGGCAAAACGGGCAAACGATTCAGCGTGAACGCGATGTGCGCGATCGGGAACAAAGGCGAGCTGTACTTCACCGTCTACACCGGCTCGTTCAACGGCAAGGTGTTCCTGTCGTTCCTGGACCGGCTGACCCGCCATCTGGACCGCAAGGTCCACCTGATCGTTGACGGACACCCCGTCCACCGCCGCAAGACTATCCAGCAATGGATCACCAAGCACGCTGAGGCGATCGCGATGCACTTCCTGCCGGGATACAGCCCCGAACTCAACCCCGACGAGCTACTCAATGCCGACCTCAAACGCACCGTTTCCACCAGCACAGCCCCCAAAACCCGCGCCGAGTTGAAACAAGCGGTCCGCTCCTTCCTCCACCGGCTCCAGAAGCTGCCCGACCGAGTTCGCTCCTACTTCGGCAAACCCGAAGTTCGCTACGCCGCCTAACATCACACATTTGCCACCCGGATCAATATCTGGAACAACATCTCATCCCGCGAGAAAACCACACCGGGCCCGATCTGCCCTACCGGCTCCGGCTCACCAACCAACCCGAATTCCTCGCCACTCGGCTGTGTTACGCGCTTGGTATCACAGGGCCGGCGATGTCGCTCTCGACCGCCTGCTCCAGCTCTCTCATCAGCGTCGACACCGCCTGCACCGCACTGATCATGAGACGATGCGACGTGGCGATCGCCGGATCCGCGGCGTTGCGGCTGCCGCAGGCGTCCGGGTATCTCTACCGCGAGGGCGGTACGTGGTCCGCCGACGGCCGCTGCCGCCCGTTCGACGCCACTGCGTCCGGCTGGATCGCCGGCAACGGCGGCGGCGTGGTCGTGCTCAAACGCCTCGATGACGCGATCGCCGACCGCGACCGCATCTACGCCGTGATCTCCGGGATCGGCGTCAACAACGACGGCGCGGACAAGATCAGTTTCGCCGCACCGTCCACATCCGCACAGCTGGCAGCGATCACGGACGCGATCAACGACGCCGGCCTCCCCTCCACCGACGTGGGGTACATCGAGGCGCACGGCAGTGGCACGGTGCTCGGCGACCCCATCGAAGTCCTCGCACTGACCAAGGCTTACGACGCCGCGGGCGGGGTCGCACCGGGCTGTGGACTCGGTGGGGTCAAAGCGAATCTCGGCCACATGGCGTGCGCTGCCGGGATGGCAGGGCTGATCAAGACCGCCTTGGTGTTGCACCACCAAACGATCCCGCCGCAAACCAACTTCACCGAACCCAATTCCTTGCTCCAGCTCGACGCGAGCGGGTTCACCATCTATCGCCGTCCGCATCGACCGGACGCCGGAATCAAAGCCGCAGCGGTCACCTCGCTGGGCATGGGCGGTACGAATGCGCACATGATCCTCACCGCCGGACCGCCCGGCCCCCGCCATCGTCCGGAGCCCGCCAACCGGGATTACGTGCTGCCGATGTCGGCACGAACGCCGGAAGAACTTCGGGAAGTCGCCGCAAGTCTCCGCCGTCACCTGTTGTCACACGACGTGCGCATCGATGACCTCGCCTTCACCTTGGCGCACGGACGTACCGAAATGCCGGTTACCGCCGCGGTGCGGGCCCGGACGATCGACGAGGCCAGCACGGCGCTGAAAAGCCTGGAACCGGGCACCGATCAGGCTCACCAGTCGGTGGACGAAGACGACCTCGGCTCTGCGGTCAAGATCACGCTTCCAGGGTATCCACTGCACCGAACGCGGCATTGGATCGATGCAATTCCTCCCGCCGCAACGCAGTCCCCACAACACCACGAACGACCGGCAGAACTGCTCGAGGAAGTCCGCGGTGTATCGGGCCTACCTGGGTATCGATGGCCTGGGCCCCGACGACGACTTCAACGCCTCCGGGGGATCGTCGAATGGCGATGGAGATCGTGGACGCGATCGCGCAGCGCATCGGTCCCACCATCGGTCTGAGCCGGTTCCTGCACCTGGGAACGCCGCGTCGGGTCACCGAGGAAATCCGGACCTGGCCCGGCGGCAACCCGATCGACCCGACGATCGTGCGGCTCCGGGACGGCGTGCCCGGTCAAGAGATCTTCTTCATCTATCCGGTCAACGGGACGGTGTTCTGCTACCACGAGCTGGCGCCGCGGTTCACCTTCAACAAACCCGTCTACGCGGTTTCCTACCCGTTCAATGAGCCATCTCCGCCACGGACCGTGCCGGAGATGGCGGCCAGGTGCATAGCCGACATCCGTTCTGTCGCGCCACACGGACCGTACCGGCTCGCCGGCTACTCGATGGGCGGCAACCTGGCGGTGGAAATGGCGGCGCAGCTGGCCGAGGAAGGGGAACGAGTCATCGACATCGTCATGATCGACGCCGTACCCGCCGAGGCCTACCCTCCGCGACCGGTGCAGGTGGACTACCTGCGCGCGGCATGCGTGACGATGTCGTACTTCCTCAGGGGCCCCGTGCCCGAACAGCTCGACCGGCTATCCACAGTAGATGATGTGATGGCCAGGCTGCGGCAACCGACTTGGACCACGAGGACCCAAGATCTCATGCGGCAGTGCATTGAGAGCCTGGTGGCCAATGCCATGGAGATATCCATCATGCAGCGCGACGCTCCGATCGAGGCCGACATCACCGTGTTGTCCGCCGAAGAGAAGCACAACCCGGCCTACGATGCGGTGGGCATCAGAAGCCTGCCACCGGAAAGCTGGCAACGCTACACGACGGGCGCGATCACGAGCATGGTGATCCCGGGCAACCACTACACGCTCTACACCGAACACTTCGACGAGCTGGTCGCTGCCTTCAACCAGGTGTACGCGGATTGAAAGGGCCATTTCATGTGGGTGCTCGGACTGAATGCGCCTCCCCTGGGCTGGCACGACTCAGCGGCGTGCTTGGTGGACGGCGATGGTGTGGTGCACGCGCTGATCGAGCAGGAGCGCATCAGCCGGAACAAGCATGCCATTGACGAACATCCCCGGCACGCGGCGTCCGCCTGCCTCGCCATCGCCGGTATCCGCCCTGAGGACATCGATGTTGTGGCTGTCGGCTGGGACGCACCGCGGCACGCGACGCGGGCCGATTTCGGGCACGGGGTGCTGGGACGTCCATGGCAGTTCGGCGACAGTCGCAACTACCTGGAGACCGAGCTGGGGTGGCGACTGGATGCGCGCCGCCACCCCGAACTCGTCTTCGTCCCGCACCATCGTGCGCACGCGGCGGCGTCCTTCTACGCGTCGGGATACCCCGCGGCCGCGGTGCTCGTGGTCGACGGGCACGGCGACGACGAGAGCGTATCCATCTTCGACGCACGCCAGGGCCGCCCGATGGTGTGTCGAGAACGCCTACCCATTCCGGACTCCTTGGGCTACATGTACGACGCCGTGTCGGAGATGATCGGGTTGTCGTTCCTCGAGGCGGGCAAGACGATGGGACTGGCCGCATACGGTCGTGCGCAGGGCCTCACACCGTGGCCCATGCTGGAGATTCGCGACGGCGAGTACCGGCCACCGTTCGCCCTACCGGCCAACGCCACGCAGAAGGAGATCGTGATGGGGTGGTGGGATCACATCCGGTCGCTCGGCTACCGACGCAACCGGGTGTCCTCCCAGCAGCTCGCCGACGATCTTGACGCAGTACGACTGGCGCACAGCGCACAGACAAGCCTGCAAGAGGCGATGACGATGCTCGCCACCCGCGCGCGAACCGCCACCGGTCACGAAAACCTGTGCCTCTCCGGCGGTGTCGCGCTGAACTGTTCGGCAAACGGGCTGTTGCCCCAACCGGTGTTCGTGCCGCCCGTGCCGCACGACGCAGGAGTAGCACTCGGCGCGGCGTGGTCCATCGTGCCACCGCGCCTGCCCGCTGACCCGATCACCCCATACCTCGGCCGCGTCATCTCGCGGACGGAGATCGACGACGCGTTGAGCACCCATGGCCTGGCCGCGAAACCAGTGTCGCCGGGGGACATTGCGGAACGGCTGGCCGCAGGGCAGTTCGGGGCAATCGTCGTCGGGCGCGCCGAAATCGGTCCCCGGGCGCTATCCCATCGATCCATCGTGGCAAGCGCCACCGACAAGGCTGCTCGCGACCGCTTGAACCGCCTCAAAGGTCGCGAATTGTGGCGACCGCTCTGCCCGGTGGCGCTGCCCGAATGCGACGACGAGTACTGGTCGGCGAACCCCATGTTGCATCGTTACATGGTCGGGGCCAGCCAGGTCACCGAACGCGCCTACCGCGATGTACCGGCAATCGTGCACGTCGATGGCACCGTGCGGCCACAAGTCATGCGGGACCGTGACGAACTGATGTGGTCCGTGCTGGACCGGCTCCGGGCAGGCGGCGTCGCGCCGGTGGCGATCAACACCTCGTTCAACCAACGCGGCGAACCCATCGTGGATGACGCTCAGGGAGCGATCCGGTCAGCGCTGGCGATCGGCCTCGACTTCGTCGTGCTTGAAGATCGGTGCGTCGACCTCGCCACTAACGACCGCTCAGAATGACCGCGTCTCCCCCATCTCCGCGCTCAGCAGAACGAAGGGCGGGTTGTCCAAGAAGTCGCGGTAGAAATCCGCGCCGCCCTCCAGACCGGGATCAACGCGTAGTTCATGCCAGCGCAGCGTGCGAAAGCCGCAACGCTTCGCCACGCGCTCATGAGTAGACCTCTCGAAGTGGGTGCAGTCGACAGTCACCGGCGGGTCGCTGAACATCGTGAACGACAGCCGGTCTTCGTCGCGCGGCTCGACCACCGGGGCGACCGAGAACCCGTACTTCTCGGTGCTGCCCTCTCCATGCCGGAACCGGGAATCAACTGTAAGCGCGACGAATTGTCCGCCCGAACGGACATTCGCCGCGATGTTCCGATACATCGCGGCGAGCTCATCGATCGTCTTCGCGTACTGAATGAGGTAGATCACCACCGCAAGATCGAAGGTACCGAGCTTGGGCATCTCAAGCACGTCATGTTGAACGAACGAAATGTTGTCGGCGCCGCTCGCCACGACCGCGGCTTGGTCAAGCATCTGCGGTGAAATATCGACCCCGACTACGCGAGCGGCCCCTCGTCGAGCGAACTCGCTGACGGCCGGCCGTATCCACAACCGACGTCGAGCACGCTGCGCCCGTCCATCAGCCCGATGACGTCGAACAGCGAATAAGTCTCCACCTTGTCCCGGTACCTCGCCGCCGGCCCCTTCGTCGAGAACTTCGCATATACGTCCGCGACTTCAGGATGATCAGCACTCATGGTGAAACCTCGATTCCACAGCCTCTGGAAGACACATTCATACCACGAAATATCGGCTCCAGTGGCGCCGATCAGGAGAAATAGTCGATTGCTCCGCCGTCCCAGACGAGATCCAGGGTCGCGCAATGGAAGCCGCCGCCGAGAATCCGGCTGTGCCGCAACAGGTGCGGCACCACCTCGATTCCCCTACTCTCGAGGAGCCGGACCCGCTCGTGTTGCGCCGCGTCTACTATGGCCAGCTCCGGGTTGATCAGGAGCAGGTTCATGCCCAGCCAGGACGAGCTGAGCGGAAACGGCGATTCCAACGGGGTTTCCGCCATGTCCGGTTTCCTCCGTCCAGCGCGCTCTGAGGTTCCCCCCGGGTAGTGGACACCGATTTGGCAGGACTGTGGTCCTGCTGGAAGGATGTCCTTATGCCTCCTCGCAAGCGCCGGTCGTTCACGACCGAGTTCAAGGTCGAGGCTGCGCATCGTGTGATCGATTCCGGTCGCACGATCGCCGAAGTTGCTCGTGAGTTGGGTCTCAACGACGGTTTGTTGAGTAACTGGGTCAAAGATGAGCGGCGCAGGATCGCCGCGGCCGAGGTTCACGGCGAGAAACCGCTGGAGGCGGCCGAGCGGGCCGAGCTGCTGCGATTGCGTAAGCAGGTGGCCGATCTGGAGAAGGACAACGCGTTCCTGGTAAAAGCCTCGGCGTACTTTGCCGCGATGTAGAAGAACCGGCACGGTTCGATCTGATGGTCAAGTACGCCAGCCCCGACGACATCGCCGAGACCGCCGGCACCAGCAGGCCCGAGGGCGGACGCTTCTCGGTCCGGCGCATGGCGCGGCTGCTGGGAGTGTCGGCATCCGGCTACTACGCGCATGTGAAACGCGCGGCGGCAACGGTTTTGACACCACACCGGCAACGCCGCGCGGACCTTGAGGTGAAAATCACCGACGTGCACAAGGATTCCGGCGGCACCTACGGGTCACTGCGGGTTACCGCAGAACTTCGTGACCAGGGTGAGGTGGTCAGCGAGAAAACCGTCGCCAGAATCATGGCCGCCATCGGGATCGAGGGCATCAGCCCGCGCACGTTCAAAGGTGAAAACCACGGTGGTTGACCCGGAAGCGGCGTTCCCACCGGGGAAAGCCTTTGCGTGAACGGGACCGGGCCGCCCGAGCGTGGCAGCTCATCGACGATTCCCAGGTGAAACAGCACGCGCTGGGCGTTACTGGCCGCCGCCAGATAGTGCTTGTGGCCCTTGCCAGTTCGCGTCTCGCGCTCCTGACACGCAGCCCGGAACTCGTCCAGATCGGCCACGGTGATCCGGTCCAGCGACCGTCCAGTCTGGATGAGCAGCCGGACCGGCACTTGGGAGCCGGTGGCGAACCGGACCCGTTCGGTGAACCCGAGCTCGGCGGCCGCGGTCATGAACCGATCGAGGTCTGGTCTCAGCGGTGAGTCTTTGATTTCCCGCCAGATGCTGGAGAGTTTGCGTTCCAGCAGATAGTCATAGCCCGGTTGCAGCACCCGGTGCAGCATCAGGAACGTGATGATCGGCCGAGTCGAGCTCCCAGCCGACAAGCGAGTCTCCAACGACTCGGCCACCCACCCTCGCGGGTCCGGCCAGCGCCCGAAGAACACCCGAGCCGCCCACGAGTAGGCAGCGTTTCCCCGTCCTGTCTGCTGAAGATAGTCCAGATAGGCGATGTGCAGATCATTGCTGGGATTGGGAGCGGAGGCGATCGCGAGCGGCATCGAATTCTGCTTTCACGTGGGCCGGAGCCAGATGGATGTAGCGGGCGGTGGTGTCGACATGAGCGTGGCCGAGCAGGGCTTGCATCACCGCGAGATCAACCCCCGCTTCGGCCAGGGCGGTGCCGTAGGAGTGCCGCAGGGTGTGCGGTGTGACGTTCTTGCTGGTCAGCGATGGACAGGCGGCTTCGGCGGCCTTGGCGTGTTTGGCGACCAGGCGCGCGATGGCGTCGCGGGACAGCAGGGTGCCCCGCCGGGTGGGAAACAGCGGATCGTCGGGTTGTCCGCCTCGCTCTTTCAGCCAGGTGCGTAGGACTTTCGCGGTGACGCTGGTCAGCGGGGTGCAGCGGTCTTTGCGGCCTTTGCCATGGCAGCGCAGGTGTGCCCCCGCGGCGAGGTGGGTGTCGCGGATGCGGAGGTTGGCCAGTTCGGTGACGCGTAGTCCGGTGTGGACGGCGACCAGGATCAGTGCGTTGTCGCGGCGTCCGGTCCAGGTCGAAGTATCCGGGGCGGCTATCAGGGCGTCGGTCTCGGTGCGGGTGAGGTAGTCGACGATTGCGCGGTCGACGCGTTTGGGTGGGATGGCCAGCACTCGTTGGATGAGTGCGGCGTGCTCGGGCGCGCGCGGCAGGGCGTGGCGGAAGAAGGAGTGGATCGCGGCCAGCCGGGCGTTGCGGGTGGTGGCCGTGTTGCCTCGCTCCGTCTCCAGGTGTTGGAGGAACGCGCCGACCATCGGGGCGTCCAGGCGGTCGTCAGGTCGGGCGGAAGCCCTTTGTTGTAGCCACGCGGGTGCAGCCACAGGAGCCGTCGGGGTTGCCGCGGTCCCTGTCGCAGGCCGAGGCGAGGATGACCAGTTCCCCCTCGGGCACCCAGGCGAAGTCGGTGCTGCGCTGGCCTTGGGTGCGGTAGGTGGCCATCAGGACCGGCAGCAGCGGAATCGGCTGTTGGTGGGTCTTTGCTGTGCTCACGGTGATCTCCGGAGTGCGTCATCGCGGCGCGGAAGTCGGGCATGAAAAAGCCCAGCGCCCTGGCATGGACCAGGACGCCGGACTGGTGTGGTGAGAAGCGGGGCGCGTTAGGCGGTCACGAACTCGTTCGACTCGCCCTCCCGGAACAGCTGTCTGATCAGTTCCGCTGCTGCTGGGCTGGCGGCGGCCGCGTGCTCGGCGGCAAGCTCGCGCCAGTCACTGAGCACCCAGCCCCGTCCCGGGTCGACCTCCGTGAGCTCGGCCGGGACCGGCATGCCGTCGAGGAACGCGTGCAGCTCAGTCGCGCTGTCCGGGTCGCGGTCAGCGACGGCCTCCACTCGGGGCTCGTGGTCGTTCGGGGGCGTGCTGGTGTGGTGCTCGACCGTGGCGCGGTCGGGCAGGGCGACGCGATACGTCTCGACCAGCCCAGCAATGCGCAGGCGCGACCAGTCCGGTCGCTTGTCGGCGACAGCCTCGGGGATATCCTCGTTCACGGCCCGGCTGACGGTCTCGACGATCACGTCGGCCGCCTGTCCTCGTCCAGTTCGTCGCCCCACAGCGGCGTGCCGTCATCCGCGTGGACCGCGAGCAGGCACACGCCGTTCGGGAAGTCGTACAAATCCCGGGCGAGGTCGATCGACGCGGCGGTGGGCAGCGCGGCCGTGACGATCCGGGCTACGTCGATCATCTGCGTCCGGTAGTACACTTCCCGCGCGGCGTTGAGGGTCGCCTCGGCGCGGTCACGGTGCCGGGCCATCGGCTCGCCGGGGTCCAGAGGCAGTGCGACGTTCATCGGTTGGTTCCTTTCCACTCGGGAGCCGGACGGGTTTGGTCGGTCCCGACCCGGCGTACGAAAACACTGTTCACAGCAGTGCATTGCGTGCAAAAGAAGAGCCGGGCCCGGCTTAGGCCAGGCCCGGCAAGGGATAGCTACTGACGACTATTGGTCATCAAGCCGCTCGATCTCGTGCTCGCAGCGCCCTTCCTCCTGCTCATACTGGAACGCCAGGAGGCGTCGCGCAACAGCGAAGCCAAGTTGGCCCGCAGCCCAGCGAGGTCCACGCCCATCAACGGCCGAGCCCACATCACGTCCATCGAGTCGTCCCCGGTGGGGGAGACCACCGGCTTGGCCCCGCTGGGCAGGTTCCTATAGGGCATGAGAGGCAGCACCCGGGCGCCGTCCAGCTCATCCAGCAGGCCCCGCAGGCGGTTGGCCCAGTCCGTCCACACCTCGGCCGCCTCTGCGGCCAGCTTCTCCCCGGCCTCCAGGGCATTCTTGTCCCGCTGGCGGCCCTCCTGCCACACGCGACGTTGCTCCTGCTCGGACGTTCGCACCACGACCAGGTTGTTGGCTGGTTCGTGGCTATACGCTTCCCCGGACTTCGGGTGCCCGTGGCCCCACTTCACCTTCACCAGGGCGTCCCCCGACGCGCTGTGTGTTGCGGTGCCCGCGTTGTTTTCATCGGTTTCACCGACGAAACACGCCACGTCACTAGCGTTGATGGTTCCTTCTTCGACCATTGGTCAGTCCTCCTGTCGGTTGTGCGTTGTTGGCGTGGATGCCGAACAGTGGGGTAGTAGCCCGGCACCGCGCGGGTTGGTTGCGGTGCCGGGCTTTGAGCGAAGACTGGCCGGGGTTAACCGATTGCCGCTTCGATAGCGCGTCGGTGGTCGGGCCAGATCGGCAGTTCGGCGAGGTCACCGGTCTTGATCAGCGCCGTGTTCGGTCCTGGTTGGACGGTGGTGTCGGCAAGGTGGAAGTGCACCGTGAAGGTCACGGTCCAGAAGTTGAGGGTGTGCGGGCTGCTGATGGGTCGGATCCCGCGCACGATTCGCTCAGCGCAGTCCTGACCCAGCAACACGCCCGCCTCCGTCTCGACTTTGCGCCGAGCTGTGGACTGGATGCCTTCGGCAGAGATCGGGCGCTGCCCGGCATTCCAGTGCAGATCGGTGATGCCCTCGTCGCCGGGGATGGCGTATCCGCCGGGCACCGCCTGGCGGTCGTCGGCGCCTGGGGGCTGCCAGAGGAAGACGCTGTCGCCGACGGTGACAACTGCATCGGCGACCACGGATTCACCGAGTCTCCATCCCCATCCAATCCCAGTGTTCAGGCCGATGCTTTCCAGCAGCTGGTCTGCGTGTGGGTGCACAGGCCGACCGTGTTGGTCGAGGGCGTACCCGCGGTTGCGAAAGTGCGCTTGGAGCGCCTCGGTCAGCTGCCAGGGCTGCTCGGTCGCCGTTGGGAGATCGGGGTGGAGGAACGCAGCGGGCACCTTCTTTCGGTTGGGGTGGTTGCTCGCGTCGAAGCCGGGAGGCAGGCGGTAGTCGCCGGTTTCCGTGCGCTCGAATCCCGGGATCGTGGATACGAGCCGGGGGCCGTAGCCGTCCTGGTGGGTCTCGGCCACGTTGACGGCGATCTCGGCGAGTTCTCCGTCGTCGTACGGCTTTCCTCCGAATCCCTGCCCCCAGCGGCGCTCGTCGGGAAGGATTCGCCTGTCGTTTTCGAACGGGTCCATCGGGTCTCCTTGATCATGTAGCGGCTTCGCCCGGGCTCGTACCCGGGCACTTTGTGGATGGCGTGGCGAGGTCACGTTGATCAGCGCTGCTTCCAGCGTGGGCGCTGCTCTTTGCCCCGGACAGGGCTGCGCAGTTTCGTGCTCGAACCGGAAACTCTGGGAAACGGGAAACGCCGAGGTCTGGCCGGGTCTCTCGGCCCTGTCGGCAAGAATGCCCGTCGTCCTGGCACGGGGAGCACCTGGACGCGGGCCTTCTGGGGAAGTACCAGGGCCGGAGGTCGTTCGCAACGAGCGCGGCCGGGGGCTTGGCTCCATTACAGGATCGCTCCCGCTCGGTAGCTCGTCGGCGAGGTCCAGCACCATCCCTGGAGGTAATGCCGGTACTCCGTGATGGATTCGTGGATGTCGTCCATCGCGCGGTGCGTCAGCAGCTTGTGCGCAACACCGTCCAGCAGGTCCGGGAAGATGTAGGGTCTCAAACTCCGCGACATTGCGGATTCTCAATCCCGATGGCCAATTGGCCAGACAGTGGCCATCAAGACTGAGCTTTGGAGAAAGCTGGGTTTGAGCCCCTACAGAAGTGTAGGGTCCCAAGTCAGGCGACATGTCGATCTTGTTTGACCTGCGGGTTTCGGGTTGTCTCACAAGGCGTCACTCGAAGATCAGTCTCAGATCGGTGACATTTCTTCGTGCGACGACGTCGAGACAGCGGCAGCGACCTCTGGGTTATGGCAACATCCCGATCGAGGGTGTCCAGGAGAACACCTCCTGTGACTCCGGGGCCTCGACTTTGGACGGTGCAACGAGTTCTTCCTGGGACTGACGCAACTCAGCGCGAAGCCGGGCTCGCCTCGCGCACTACCCGGTAGACGGTCGAGGTGCCGACCTTGAATCCGCAGGTCAGATCGCTGTAGGTCTCGCCCTTGCGCAGATAGGCGACTACCAGCAGGGCCTGGCGACCGACGGTGAGCTTGCGCCAGCGGGTGGCACGTTCGTTGCGGTGTCTGTGCAGCACGTCAGCGAGCATGCCGAGCGCGCGGGTGGGCACCCTCATCCCGGACGGGTAAGACAGCACGTGAAGCTCCTGGTGGGACGGATTGATCTAGGCAATCGCCCGTCTACCAGGAGCTTCATCCGTTCGTGGTCACGCCATGCCGTGCACCCGTTGACCTGCCCGTCCGCCAGGTTGGCAAAGGCGCACTGTCAGTTCGGTCGAGCAGTTCCTGCACGAGTGGATACAGGCGCCGGTCGACCGGGTACCGCGCGCCCCGCCGGGCAACCTCTGCGACGGTGATCTCGCCGACCGGATCGACAGCACGTGCCCAATCTCCTCAGCCGGAGGATCTCGCCACGACGATCCGATTCCTTCATCGTAAAACCCGCAAGAAACGATCCTGCCAAGCACGGTCTGCCTGACATGATCGGTCTGTCTGAGCGGGCCTTTGGTCAGAGCGCTGGTGCCAGCGTCGAGATGTGTTCCACAGTGGAGTTCACCTCCGCTGCGAGCGTCTCGACCGGAGTGGTTTCGGAGTCGTACACGATGCGGGTCGAGGCGATGTTAGCGCCGCAGAACCCGAAAATGCCGTGATCGATCTGAGTCCGCAGTGCGTTGGTATAGCCATGACGTTCGTAGCCGTCCGCGTCACCGCCTGCCACGGCCAGTAGGTGCACGCTCAGTTGATTTAGCTTGGGGACTAAGCGTCCGCCCGGGGAGTACTCGAAGGCCCAGCCGTTGATGAATACTCGGTCGATCCAGCCCTTGAGCAGAGCTGGCATAGACCACCAGTACACCGGGAAGGCAAGCACCAACTGCTGGGCGGTATCCAATCGTGCTTGCTCGCGCACGACATCCGGCGGTGTGGGCCCCTCGCCGCGGTAGTGCAGCAGGTCGGCTTTGGTGAAGCGGGGATCGAAAGCTTCGGCCGCGAGGTCGACCAGCTCCGCGGACCTGTCGTCGCCCGAGAGGGCAGCGGTCGTCTCACGGCCGAGCTCATGTGTCAGCGATTCGGGATCGGGATGGGCAACAACTACCAGACTGCACATTTGACATCTCATCTCAGTAGGAATTTATGTACCCGGCGGACTTCGAGTGGGCGAGCTCAGAAAGTGAAGCGGTGCACGGCCTCCGGCTGAAGGACGACGCGGACCTGGTCCTCGGCCAGGATCGCGGCGAGATCGTCGGCCCTCCCGTGGAGGTTCCAGTAGCGGGCGGCGAGGCGGGAGGCCAGGTCGTGCGCTCCGTCGGTCTCCACCGTGGTGCGACCGGTGATGGACAACGAGCGTTCGCGTTCGCCCGCCGGAGTGGCCTCGAACCACACCGGCCGGGGCTGTGGCGGCTGCGGTCCCCCGGGCATGGTCAGGAACCCGTGTAGGGGGCGGCCGAGGAACTCGAGGTCCTCGGCGGTCAGCATGCTGGTGGCGGTGGTCATCGTGTCCCTTTCAGAAGACGGTGACGGGGATCGGACGGGCAGCGCGGACCGGATGCGCGGCGGCAACTGTCCGGAGACCCCCCGCGCAGCGCCCGCCCCGCCGGAGTCCCGTGCGGACTCGCGTCGGCCACCGGACGGTCATCGCCGCCAGGCTCCCGCCGCCGCGGCCCGCACGACGTAGTCCTCGAAGGTCCGGGGCGCGCGGCCCAGCACGGTGGCGACGCCGTCGCTCGTACCTGCGCCCACCCCGCGTTCCATCAGCACGAACATCTCGGTGACGTGGTGGGCGTCGTCCTCGCTCAAGCCTTGGTCGACCAGCGTCGCGGTGTACTCGGCCGGGGTGATCTGCTTGTAGGTGATGGGCTGCCCGGACGCTCGGGAGATCAGCTCGACGGCCTCGGCGAAGGTCAGCGGGCGCGGTCCGGTGAGCTCGTAGACCCGTCCGGCGTGCCGGCCGGGCTCGGTCAGCACCGCGGCCGCGACGTCGGCGACGTCCTCCAGGTCGATGAACGGCTCGGGGACGGCACCGGCCGGGAGTGCCAGCTCGCCGGCGGCCAGCGGGGCGTGGAAGAGGTCCTCGTCGAAGTTCTGGTCGAAGTTCGACGGCCGCAGCACGGTCCACTCCAGCGCCGAGCCGCGCACGGCGTCCTCGGCCGAGCGCATGTCCAGTCCGAACGTGGAGTCGCCCCAGGCGTCGGCGCCGTGCCCGGAGAGCAGGACCAGGTGTTGCACGCCGGTGGCCTCGGCCCGTGTCACGAAGTCGTGCACCGGGCCGGGCACGGTCGGCGGCACGATGTAGGCGGTGGCGATGCCTCGCAGTGCCCGGTCCCACCCGGCGGGGTCGGACCAGTCGAACGGGGTCCGGCTGGATCGGGAGGCGGCGCGCACCGGCGTGCCGCGCAGCCGCAACCGGGCGGCGACCCGCCGGCCGGTCTTGCCGGTGGCGCCGAGAACGAGAGTGGTGCTGTTGTCCATGGCAGCGATTCAACGGCGCCATCTCTGGCGAATCCATGGGCGAAAAGCTCGATCGCCTGTGCATTCGTCTAACCTCGCGGGTGTGGACGCCTTCGCTGATCTGTTCCGTGGTGTACGAGCTCAGGGGTCACTGTTCGGCAGCTCAACCCTGTCCGCGCCCTGGTCGTTGGTCTTCGTGGACGGCGCCCCCCTGACCCTGTGCACCGTGCTCGAGGGATCCGGGTGGATCGTCCCGGAGGGTCGCCCGCCCGAGCACCTCGCCACCGGTGAGACGGTGATCGTGCGGGGCCCCGCGCCGTTCTCCTTCGTCGACGAGATCGGAACCGAGGCCGAGCCGATCGAGTGCGGCGAGCACTGCGCGACGCCCGAGCAGGGCGGGACCCTGCACCGGCTCGGCTGGAACGACTGTGGCCCCGACGACCCGGCCGGCGCGACGACACTGGTCGTCGGCGCCTACCCGGTACGGGGCGAGATCGGCCGGCGGTTGCTGGATGCGCTGCCCGACGTCCTGCGCGTCGCACCCGGCGGTGCGGCCGACGCCGTGCGGGACCTCCTGGCCGCCGAGGTCGCCGTCGACGCGCCGGGCCAGCAGGTCGTGCTCGACCGGCTGCTGGACTGGATGCTGGTGTGCTCGCTGCGCGAGTGGTTCGACCGGCCCGGCGGCGAGCCGCCCGCGTGGTACGCCGCGCACCGCGACCCGGTGGTCGGCCACGCCCTACGGCTGCTGCACGCCGAACCGGCGGCGCCGTGGACGGTCTCCTCGCTGGCCGACCGGAGCGGGGTGTCGCGCGCCACGATGGCGAAACGGTTCGCCGACCTGGTCGGCGAACCACCCCTGACCTACCTCACATGCTGGCGCATGACCCTCGCGGCGGACCTGCTGGCCGACCGCAAGGCGGCCACCATCGCCGAGATCGCCCGCACCGTGGGCTACTCCGACGCCTTCGGGTTCAGCGCAGCGTTCAAACGCATCCGCGGCATCACCCCCAGCGAGTTCCGGCGCACCGGCACCGCATCTCCCGACCGCGGCGACCTCCCCGAGCTCATGACATCAGACTCCCGACATGCACCCCGGACAGAACGCCGGCGTCGAGCTGACGACGTCCGGCGACATCGGGAGTAGCACGATCCACAGCGGACAGAGCGGGACAGATGATCAGGTATCGAGGATGCGCTCCAAGCGGTCGAGGTCCTGCCGGAGGAGCTTGATCGCCGCGGCCAGCCCTTCGCCGTCAGGAACCTGGTGGTCGGGCCGCTGCAGGCCGGCGGCGGCCATGTCGGCGAGCTGCTCGGTCACGTTGGTGGCAGACGTTGGCAGGCGAGCCACCAGTGCAGAACACGGTTGATCTGCGGAAACTGGCCCGTTTGCGGCTGGTGACACGTTCCCTTTGCGCCGACTGGTGAGGTCGCCTATTCAACTGTCGCGAGCTTCCTGTGGTTGTAGCGGTGAGTGATCGCCGGGGGCGTATCGGCTCCAGGTGGTGCCGGCCTGGTTGGCGAGCTTGGTTGTGGTGACGGGGTGGTAGCCGAGGGTGTCGGCGACGATCGGGGCTGGCATGTCCTGGAGGTGCTGCCGGATCGGTTGGGTGTACGCGGATCTCGGCGTTTCGCGCGCTGGCCGGTCGTTTCGCTTAGCCGCGGCGGCCGCGGAGCACATTCCCCCAGCGGGCGAAGATCCCGTTCTGTCCCGATGCGGAGTTCCTGGGGCGGCTCGCGTCGTCCCACACGTTGGCGCTGCTGCCGTCGGTCCCGAAGATGTAGTCGAGGGATTCGTCGACCTCGGCTCGCATTCGCCGGTCATCGTCGTCGCGGTGACGCCAAGCGTCCCGGTCTTCTTCCTCCCGCCGGCGGTGCTCGTCATCCATCGTGCGTTCCTCACGGCCGTGTCGGATTGCGTGCCACACCGATGGTGGCATCGCGGGCTGTCAGAGTCGAAGCACAATTCGCAGGCCGCCTCGGAATCAGGGCATTCCAAGGTGGTGTCGGACGGCTTGGGCGATGAGCCACCCGGCGGTAAGCACCAGCGGAACGATGAGGGGGTAGGAAGTTGGAAGGGGCCGCGACCGGGTGCAGGCCGCTGGTCACCGCCCGTTGAGCTGATCTCGGTCGCGTTGCTCGGCTTCGAGGACTGCTTCGTAGGCGTTGGGATTCCACCAGCGGGCGAGCGCGATGTCGAAGAGGCGGTGGAGGTCGGCGGGCTCGAGGGCGTCGACCTCGACCTGCACCAAGCGCCGTGCACGAGGGTGAAGGTCGCGGCGCGAGAATCGGTGGTCTTGCCGGGCTGCGGGGGCGGGTTGAACTCAGCGACCTGGTCGACGGTGAGAGCGACGCGCTCGGTGTGTATCCAGCAGTCGGTGCGGGCCACGAAGTCGCGGGCGATGTCCTCGCCTGAGCTGTCGAAATCGCCGACGTTTCTCTGGGGCCCCGCGAGTGTGCGGTTCGCGTCCGCACAGCTTGATCCCTGGCCGTTGCATGAGGCGGATGTCATCAAGATGCGGTTGATATCGCGGGAGTGCACGCTGCCGCGCTCGGGAGCTGCAAAGAACCAGGCCGATTCAGTGCGTGGTGGGTATATCCGCCCAGATCTGGGCTGCCGCGCTGCGAATTGCAGCCGCATCGTGCTCGGACCAACCAGCGAAACGTTCCGCAAGGTCGTTGACCAGCTCGGCGTGCGCGGGCGTGGTGTGCGCCAGCGCCCAGAGCAATCCTCGAACGGCATCCACGTTGTCCGGTCCGACGTTCCGGTAAGAGTTGAGCGATCCGCGGCCGTCTGGGGCGATGCCTTGCTGTCCCGGTGGAAACCGGGGCTCATCCGGGCCAACGAGACTTTACCGTGCCGACCGGGCTGGGTGACCTTCCCTGCCAGGAGCTGCTGCCAGCTGACCGGTTCCGCCTCCGCACACTGGATGCAAGCGACCTAGCGCCACAGGGCAGCCCGGCGACCGGCGGCTCCTGAACCCGTGGCCGAACTGGTGGCTTCGTGGCCGTCGATCGGCGACGTGCTCCACCGGTAGCCATGCCAGTTGGCCAGCAGCTTGTTGATCGCCTGCCGCGCCAGGCGGGCGACTGCGCGGGCAGATCGGCGCAGACATGCCCAACCACGCCGCTCTGCACCGAGACGGTCGGCACAGCAGAGGTCAAGCTCCTGGCTGCCGCCAGCCAACCCGGCTGGCCTGCTTGGTGACCGCCTCGGCGCAGGATGCTGGGTCAGATTAAGTGGTCGAACTCGCCACCTTTGGCGCCGGCGAGCATGGCCGCGATCTCGTGCTCGTTGAACTGGAGAATCGGGCCGTCGGGCGCTTTGGAATCGCGTACGGCGATCACGTTGTCGACTTTCGCGAACTCCACGCAGCTGTGCTGGGGCTCGCTGGCGCTCGCTTTCTGCCATCGTGCGTTGTCGAAGGCGCTGTCAGGTAGGTACTCGTGGGAGTGCATCTGCTGCGGTCCTTTCGTTTACCGGTTACTTGTATTCCTCCGCCACTTTCCCGATGAAATCGGCTGACTCCACCGGGCCCAGCGCAGCGGCTTGAAGGTGGCCCCAGAGCTGCTCGTATGCCTCGACGCGTGCCTGGTCGTCGAGGTAGCGGGCGTCGTCGTACTGCTCGACGTAGACGAAGTTCAAGGGTGCGGCGATGCCCGGACCGGGGACGTGCAGCAGTGCGAACTGCACCGAGGCGTGGGTGACAGGGCTGGCGTTGGCGAACGGAAGGACCTGGAGTTGCACGTTGGCGAGCCGGGAGGTGTCGAGCAGGTGCTCCATCTGTTCCCGCATGACGTCTTTGCTTCCGAAGACGCGGCGGAGGCTGGACTCGGACAACACGAAGCTGAGCATCGGGCGGTTGTCGTCGCGGGTGATGATTTCCTGGCGTTCACGTCGTGCCCGGACGGCGTCGTCGACGTTGGAGGTGTTCCCGAACGGGGTCGGAGCTTCGTGGAGAGCGCGGACGTAGCCCTCGGTTTGGAGTAGTCCTGGGATGATCTCGGACTGGACGATGCGGATTCGGCCGCTGTACTGCTCGAGGCTGATCAGCATGCGCAACCATCCCGGGTACAGGGCGCGGTAACCGGTCCAGTCGCCTTTCCTGCCGAGGTTGCGAGCGAGGTCCACCAGGACGTCGGTCAGTTCCGGGCTGGCGCCGTATTTCTCGGCGAGTAGCTTGACGTCGCCCACGGTTGGCTTCGACGTCATCGTCAGAATCCGGTTGATCTTTGTGGCGGCGCAGCCGAGATGCTGTGCGGCCTCGGGGTTGCTGACCTTGGACTCCGCCTTCAGCCGGTTCAGCTCGTTGCTCAGCATCAGCAACGGGACTGTCTTTGTGATTGCCATCTGAAGCTGCCTCCGCGGGGTGGCCTGTCGCCTCTCCAGTATCGGTCACGCACAGCGGGGGATGCGAACCACCCAATCGGACCACTAGCAACTTAGGAAATTCTATTTTAGATTAATCCTACATCAGGGTTTGCCTGTTTTAGGAGTCGACGATGGTTGGCGGACGCACCTCTTCCAACACAGACAGCAAACAAGACGGTACGGTTCCCACAGGAAGCATCGGCGAATCTCCCGGACAACGGGCGGTTACAAGCAACGCCGATGCTTCCCCCTTCTCCAGGCCATGATCACGCCGCCACGCCGCACACCCCCACAAAACTGCGAAACCTCAGGGAGGACCGGAGACAGAAGCAGGATAACGAGCCAAGAGGGCGAAATAGTGTTCCGTCGTCTGTCCGGGGGATGATCACGCGGTGAGCGCGGTGTCCGCTTCCCGGAAAGGTTCGATCGGGGCAATCAGGAGGCCAGCGCCAGCGTGACCGCCCTCGCGCAGTGCGGCACCCATGTGAATACGGGGCGTGATGCCCGTCCAGGCCACCAGCGAGGCATCGATACCGTACGGGACGCCTCGGAATCCGAGTGAGGGGATTTTCCATAGTGGATGTTCCGTGGCAGTGATGCGATACATCTCATTGGTGATACGCATCATCGCTTCGGCCGACCCGCCGCTGTAGTCCTGCAGTGAGAAGGCAGCGGCGGCTGCGAGTCCACCAAGGCCCACAGTTTCAGTGATCAGACTTTCGCCACCCATGAACGCAGTGTCCTCCACGCGGAGTCCCTCGAACAGCTTCGCTCGGAGCTCAGGGATAGGTGCACGGAACCATCTATCGCCTGTACCGGAGGTTCGTAGGGCAAACTGCTTCTCGTTGAGCGCCATGGCCGTCACGATGCTGCTGTGCGGGATGCCTGTGGCGGCATCGGCGATGCACTTTCCCGTGGCCATGGCGACGTGGAGAAAGAAGAGGTCGTTCTGCCTGATGAATGCGAGCACCTCTCGGGTGTCGGCATCGGCACCGTTGGCCCCGAGGACGGGGTCAACCAACTGCTGAAACAGGACCGCCGTGGCCGCGGTATTCCGGCTGTGAAGGTCGTCTCCCATGCCGAGGGCGCGACGGATGATCGGATTGATCCGCACACCACCCGTCTGCCTAAGTGCGGCGGACAGCCGAGGCGCGAGCACGCGACGGATCCACATCAGCCGGTCATGCACCGTGGCATTCCAGACTCCGTAAGTGAGCCGCTGTCGGTCGCTGCCTTCGTACAGGACGCAATGTCCGCGACGACCGGATGCCGCATCCTGCACCACCAAGACCGGCATGGAGGCCGAGGTGACGCCAGTCACTGAGCCGACGCAGCCGTGGTCATGGCAGGGCCGCACGAGAATTTCGCCAGCGTGCAACAACCGGTCCGCCTCATCGAGGGTTTCAGCCAGACCTTCAAAGAGTGCGGCCCCGAGGACTGCCCTCCGCTGACCTCCGGTGTACTCCCGCCATTCCATGGGCGCGCCTGACGTAAGGATCGTTCGTGGAGTCATTCCCGGCAATGCCTCAAGGACGGGGGCCACGTCAACGAGCACCGGATCGACCGCGAGCATGGCCGATACCGCGGTCTCGTTGGCGCGCGACCGGAGATCGGCGCCGGCGTCCGTCAAGACCGGACGTTCAGAGGTCCGGGCGGTGCGGGAAGCGGTGGTCATGCCCACCTCCCTACGAAGTCGAGGATGGCGCTGTCGACTTCGGCCGGCTTGGATGCGCTGAGGAAATGCTGCCCGTCTGGGATCACTTCGAGGCGGGCGTCGAGTGAGCGGGTGAACAATCCGATTTCCTCCTGCGCGTTCGCGACCGAGTACACCTGATCAGCGGAGCCGTGCAACCACAGCACCGGTGCGGTGACGTCGTCCAGCCGACCGTAGAGGCCGTCGCGATCGCGCAGATTGATCGTGCACAGGCGTAGCCGGTGGCGGCCTTCGTCCCCGGCGAAGTTGTGTCGGTAGGTTGTGAGCCAGAACCGGCGCTCCGTCGATGACAGCCCGCCTAGCGCGGCGTCAAAGGTGTCGTCAACGAACTGGTCGGGCACGACCCAGTCGTCGTCTACAGGTTCGGTGAAGGCGTCGATGAAAGGCGTGCAGAATGCGGGGGCATCCCAACATCCCAGGTCTCGGCTGCGCTGGCTTTCGACATCGAATGAGGTGCCGAGTGGGATCAGGCCCTGCACGACGTCGGGCGCCAGCAGCGCCATGCGAGTGGCAATCCATCCGCCCTGAGAAGTTCCCAAGACGAATGCTTCCCCGATGCCCAGCGCAGATAGCACTTGAAGGTTGGCGATTGCGCTATCCCAGTACGTGAAGTGGGGATAGGTGGCCCGTGTGCGACCGTGCCCGTAGGGCTCCAACGCGAGCAAGTTGACCGCCGCGTTGAGATCCGGATCGGCATACTGGGGCCGGTACAGCTCGGCAGAGGTGGTGTAGGAATTGATCAGCACCAACGTAGGGAGCGTAGGATCGTACGGCCTTCCGAAGGTGACTCCGATCGACGATCCGCCGAGATGCGGGACGTCGACGGTTTCATCAACTCTGCTCATGACGTGCCTTTCTGTTGTGGCAAGGAGGGTTGGGGCGGATGCGGCGCTCATACGGCGTCCGGCACGGCGTCTGGCTCGCGAACCGAAGCGGAGGGCGGGGTGGAACCGCTCTTGGCCGCAAGGAAGAGCTGGTCGACCCGATTCATCTCAGCTTTGCTGCTGGGCCACACCAGACTCACGACCACGAAGACGACCAAGTTTGCGGCTAGTCCGACCAGCCCCGACGCCAGTCCGCCGAGCCATGGCACGGCGCCGCCGATGTCCATATAGGGCAGCGTCAGGGCCAGTGCGACAACGGCCCCAACAATCAGACCCGAGATGGCGCCGGCGCGATTTCCTCGACGCCAGACGAGCCCACCGAAAATCGGGACGGCGAGCTGGATGATCGCCTGATAAGCGAGCTGCGTAACTCCGGCCAGGTTCGGCGAGTCATAGATCTGGTATGCGATGACCGCGGCGATTACGGCAAAGCCGGCCATGGCACCCTTCGCGAGGTAGAGCTCCTGCTTGTCTTTCAGCGGGCGAATCACACCGACGATGTCGTTCGCGAACTGCGTGCCGATGGCCTGCGTCACGCCGTCAACGAATCCCATGCCGGCGGCGAAGACGATGACCAGTGCGCAGGCGAGAAGCGCGATGCCGCCGGCGTCCTGGGCTACGGCGAAGAAAGCCAACACGGGCTGTTCGGCCGCCAGTGGAAGCGGCGCGGCGCACAGGGCGACGAGCATCAGCAGGACAAAGAACACGAAGCCGATGATCATCGTCTGCAGCGAACCCTTCTTGACCTCACGCACGCTCGCGGCCGTGTAGATGCGGGTGAAGATCATCGGCCAGCACAGGGAGCCGATGATGCCGGCAGCCACGATTCCGAAGTAGAACAGTCCGCCCTCGCGAGCTTCGAAGCCTGGCAGACTGAGCTGTGTCGCGGTCAGCTGGCTGAGGTTGCCCAGCCCGCCGAAGTAGAAGATCAGGAGGCCCAGGCACAGGACGGCCGCGCCGACATACGCGACGATGCCCTGCACCATGTCTGTGACGATGAGACCGCGCATGCCCATCTGCACGGTCCAGAACTGCCGGATCACAAGCACGACGATGCCAATAAGGATCGATTCGGCAGCCGACAGGTTGCCCAGCGACGCCCACTGGATGACGGTGCCCATCGCAATCAGGCCGAGGATAAGCCAAGGAAGCAGGGCAACCACGCTGATGATGCTCGAGACCAGCTTGAGCTTCGGGCTGTTGTAACGCAGCGCGAGCAGATCGGACTGCGTACGCAGGTCGAACTGCTTGCCCCACTTCCATACCGGTCGAGCGATGAAGTACATCGCCAGTACGCCGAGCACGGAGTACACGAGGAAGTACAGTCCGATGATGCCGCTCGCGACAGCCAGGCCGAACACTGCGGTGAAGGTCGAACCGGGCCACCATGAGTTGGTGTAGGCCATTGAGACGAACCAGCTCGAGAACGAGCGGTCGCCGACGGCGTAGTTGCTGAAGGTAGAAACGTCCCGCCGACTCTTGGCGACGTGCAGCACCACGACGATGAGGGCGAAGAACAAGGCGAGTGCGCCAAACGTGATGAGCATCAGTCCATCGCCCCCTGCCGGCGCTCGACGACCCGGAGGGCGTACGTCAAGGCGATCGCTGCCGCTGGCACCAGGAGCATGTACCAGATCGACGCCGGGATCCCGGCGATTGGGTCGTGATTCTGCGTGGCGCCGATGTACACGGTGGGCACGAGGGCCACCGCATAGACCAGAGCGAACAGTATCCCCAGGACCCGCTGTGCTGTGTGCTTTCGATTGTCGTGATTGTCTTGGATGCTCGCCATGGACCTTCACCTCGCCTACTTCTTCGTAAACGTCGACAGAATGTCGCTCACCGAGCGTAGGAAGCGCCGCGGGAGTCGAGATATCCGTCAGCTGACGTATTTCTCCTCGATTGATGCGAGGAGGGGTGCCGCAGGATCCGGCCGACTGAGTACAGTCGCCGCGTCGCGTGCCACGTACGCGCGCATCGAAGGAGCTAACGTGCCGTCATCCTTGGGAGTCGAACCGAGCCCGCACCCCCCGGGGTATTTCGCTGACGCTGATCTTGCTGGCCTCGCCGCCGCGTTGCGGTCCGGACGTCTTTCCGCGGTCGACCTCACGGAAACCGCGATCGGCGAAGCGACGCGTTGGCAGCCGGCGATTAATGCCTTCGTTGCACTCGACGAATCGGGTGCGCGCGCCGCAGCGGTCGTCGCGTCCCGGGAGCTGGCTAACGGCGTGGACCGTGGCCCGCTACACGGCATCCCGATCGCGGTGAAGGACATGATTCACGTGCAGGGTTTGCCGACGACCGCAGGATCCCGGCATCTGACTGCTCACGTCGCTCAGCGCGATGCAGAGTGTGTCCGGCGGTTACGCGCCGCGGGCGCCGTGGTGATCGGCAAGACCACGACGCACGAGTTCGCGAACGGTCCGACAGGCGATCGCTCCGCCACCGGAGCCACCCGCAATCCACACGCCCTGGAACGCATGGCAGGCGGATCGAGTAGCGGCTCCGCCGCCGCGGTGGCGGCCGGCATCGTGCCCCTGGCGCTCGGCACGGATACCGGCGGCTCAGCGCGGATCCCGGCGGCGTTTTGCGGTATTGTCGGGCTAAGGCCGACTCACGGCGCTCTCAGCACCGACGGTGTCCTGCCACTGGCTCCGTCCCTCGACACCGTCGGCCTGCTCGCTAGATTTCCCGAGGACGTGCGCGCGCTCTGGACCGCGCTGACCGGTGAGGCGCGAACGCCCACACGACGGCCGCTCGTCGGCTGGATCCCGCCCGACTCCGTGCATCCGACCGCGCCCGAGATCGCACATGCGGCACGCGAATTCGCTGACGTCCTTGTTGCCGAGGAGGTCGTCGTGCCCGAGGCAGACGAGCTTCGGTCCGCCTACCGTGTCATCCAGGGACGCGAGGCCTTTGCCGAGCACGCGGAGCGGCTAAGTCGCGCGCCCAAGTTGTACGATCCAGAAGTGCACGACCGCCTCCATGTCGGCGGTGCTGTGACCGCGACCGAATACGACGTCGCCCTCTCGGTACGCGATCGCGTGCGCGAGCGAGCGCTCGCTCTGCTCCGGCGCTTCGATCTGCTCGCTTTGCCGACTGTGCCCCTTCTCCCGCCACTCATCGACCAGCGTGTAGGCGAGGTGCGCGGCGCGCCGGTTGACGTGCAAACGGCGCTTCTCGCACTTACGAGCCCGTGGAGTGTGCTGGGTCTGCCGGCGATCTCAGTTCCCGTGCGCCGCAGCGACGGGATCCCGATGGCGCTGCAGCTCGTCGGGCCGCCGGGGGCCGAAGTCGAGTTGATCGGGGCTGCTGCCCGGCTAGTCCCAAGGCCGTGAAGTTTGGCGGTTGTAGTGTTCGTCAAGGGTCTTTGGGTGTGAGGATGTCGATGTTCAGGGTGGCTTTGTAACTGGTTCGGTCGATAATCGGTCCTCGTGCCTGGTATTTGGAGATCGCGCGTTTGACGACGCGGGGGCATACCCGTAGCCGCCGGGCGGGCAGGAGGTTGGCCAGGACGTGCCGTCCGATCGTGCCGATGAGATCGATGGTGGTGTCGGCGATGACGTTCGGCGTGGATGACCTGGTCGCGGGTTGTGTGCCAGGCGATGCTGAAACTGGCCCTGTCCGGATCATCACAGGGTCGGGTGTTGGTAGCGTCGGTCATGGCGGTGCGTAGCAGTTGGTAGACCACCAGCAGGGCGTAGATTTCCTGCTCGATGCCGGCCGGGGTGCGCGCGCAGGACACGACCGCGGGATGCGTAGGCCCTGCTTGGCTATGTCGGCTCTGCGGAACTGGCCGCGCTCGACCTGCAGACGGCGACCGTGGTGGACTACGTGGCCGAGCGGGACGCGAGCACACCGGCCGATCAGCGGGGCACCTGGCGGGTGGTCGAGGATGCCATCACCGTGCCCGGCAAGCGGAAGAAGGACCCGGTACTGCGGCTGCGGCGGGTGTTCGTGCACTCCTCGGGGCCCTGTCACCAATTCCGTGTCAGGCTACGGAACCACATTCACCGTGCCCGATACCGAGGACAACGAGCGGGAGTTCGGTCGCCCGGGTTCGGGCCGTGGCGAGGGCAAGACCGCGTATCCGCAGATTCAGGCGGCGTGCCTGATCGAATTGGGCACGCACGCGGTCTTTGACGCCCGGATGGATGGTTACGCCGCTGCGGAAACGATGTTGATCGAGGAGATGTTCGGCTCGCTGAGGCCGGGCATGCTGGTGCTGGCCGATCGGAATATCTATTCGTTCCATCGGTGGATCAAGGCGGTGGACACTGGTGCTGACCTGCTGTGGCGGGTGGCGTCGAACCTCATTCTGCAGCCGGTGGAGATGCTGGCCGATGGTCCTACATCGCGGAGGTGATCCCGCCCAGGAAGTCCGGTCGGGCGTCGTTTCGGTTGCGGGTGATCGAATATCGGCTGCCGTGGTGAGGTGAGTTGTATCGGTTGGTGACCACGATCATGGACCCGGTTCGGGCTCCCGCGAAGGAGCTCGCGGTTCTTTACCATGAGCGCTGGAATATCGAGGGGTTTCTCAAGCAGATCAAGAGCGTTCAGCTGGGCAACGAGAAGATCTTTCGGTCGAAGTCGCCGGATGGGGTGCGGCAGGAATTCTGGGCGCATCTGGCGGTGCACTACGCCACGATGTGTGTCCAGGTGGATGCTGCTGATCATGCGAAGTTGGATCCGGATCGGATTTCGCATAAGAACAC
Source organism: Saccharopolyspora pogona (assembly GCF_014697215.1). Lineage (GTDB taxonomy): Bacteria > Actinomycetota > Actinomycetes > Mycobacteriales > Pseudonocardiaceae > Saccharopolyspora > Saccharopolyspora hattusasensis. The sequence goes on along the minus strand of NZ_CP031142.1, from coordinate 2,595,565 downwards.
GGTGCGTGTCATCCGGTCCCGCGTGTGGAAACCGGAGTCTTTTCCCCCTCACAGCAAGTGATGATCACTATCGTCTACTGCTGGCCGAGGTCTGCGATGAGATCAATCCGGAGCGCCGGAACCGGAGCTATCCGCGCGTGATCAAGAGGAAGATGAGCAACTTTCCTCAAACGGGCACGCCACCGCCAGCAGCGCCAGGACAGCAGACCATCGCGCTCAGCGGTCGTCATCACCGCACCCAGCAAGACCGGACACCGACGCCGACCAGCCAAGATCACTTAAACGACCGGCATTGCGGCTAGTGGGGCGCGGGGTCCGACCAGGACGTCACCTCAGCGCGATGTGAGGTGGGCGCAGATCACAGGGTTGGCTTGAGGCTCGAAGTCCTTCCGCTTGTGAGCAACTACGCGAACCGGCCCTCGTAGAGCTCGCCGATCAGCAGCAGGTCGGCCTCCACCGCGAGCCGTGCAAGCTGCGTGCGCGACTGGCAGCCAAGCTTGTCGAGGATGTGCTCGATGTGCGTGGACACCGTGCGTGGGCTGATGTAAAGGCGTTCACCGATCTCCGGGTTGGAATACCCTTCCGAAACCCAGTGCAGAATCTGCGCCTCGCGGCTACTCAGCCCGAACGGCCAGGGGATCTGCTGTTCGCCGATGATCACCGAACCGCCGCCGCCGGGGATGAGCTCGACGCGATGACACGTGCCTTCAGGTGCGATCCACAGATAGCGTCGACGGCGCAAGGCGGCGGCGTGGCGTGCAACCGCGACCGGGAAAGCCTCGTTCAACAGGTGCGGGCCGGCGACGTGACCAGGCATCTCGGTAATTGCTCCCGCGCGTGAGAGGAGCACAGCGTGCGCGTCTGCACCCAAGCGGTTCACGCGCCGCTGGGCGCTGTCGAGTAGGTCACAGGCTCTCGCCAGCACCGGTTGGAATCCCTCGATGAGGCCCCGCGCCTCATCGCTGGCATTCTTTGCCTTCGCCCAGCTGATATGCAGGGCCCCGGTGTACCGACCGTCCGGCAGGCGGAGGCACATCGTTGCGCCTTCGTGGAAACCAGCAGGGATCAAGAAACCCTCGGCAGAGTATGTGCGATCAAACTTCATCTGCCAGTCGTGAGCGAGATCCGACCACCGCAACGCCCTGGGCACCCGCGTGTGCAACAGGTGAAAGCCTGGGTTGTGCTCCACGAAGGCGTCGTTCATATGCTCTTGAAGTTCGGCCGAGTAGCCCTCACTCGTCAGGGTCACGTGACGGTGTGTTCCCGACTCGGCATCCCATGCCGACAGAGCGTAGCCATCCCACGGGATTAGCTCGCGTAGCACCCTCATCGCCGCCGCCGCCCGCGAGCTATCGTCGTCATGCTCGACTACACCCTGGCCATCCACCGCCGCCAAATTGGGAAGCACGGCTGTGATGTGCATGTCGGGTCCTTTGAACGGCGCTGCTGTGGTCGACCTGTCGGTTACGCACAGGGTACTCGCGTGCCATGGGCTAGTTCATCCTGCTCGACAAGGTCCTGTCAATCCCCTGGAATCGTGGAGACGTGTTATGCCACTTCGGTCCTGAGCTGGACGGTTGAGGCTGTCCGTGCTCGTGCCATGTGATGCTCGTACGTGATCGGGGCGAGCCCGTCGTTGGTGCTGTGTCGTCTGGTGGCGTTGTAGAAGTCCGCGATCCAGGTCGAAATCTTGATACGGGCCTCGACGCGGGTAGCGAAGTGGTGCCGGTGCACGAACTCGACCTTCAGCGTTGGAGTTGAACGCCTCCGCTGCGGCGTTGTCGAGCGCTTATCCGGCTAATGATCTCGGTCTCCGGTTATTGCCCGGTTAACGCTTTCAGTTTTTTCTGGCTGTGAGGCGTCGGAGTTGTTCTTCGTGGTGGCGTACTCGGGTGGCGAGGGCGTCGACTGCGGTGCGGAGGGTGGCGATCTCGTCGGTGAGGCCGGTCAGGGTGCCGCTGGTGGTGGAGCGGTGCCGGTGTTCCTCGATGACGGCGCGCAGCGTGGGGTTGCGGTAGAGAGTGGTGCGGCCCAGGCCGGTGCGGGTGGCCACGGCGGTGAAGGTGACGGCGTGGCCGTCGTGGTGGAGTTGGGTGCAGGCGCGTTCGACGCGGTTGAGTGTGTTGGTGGTGGTCATCCTGTATGGGCCTTGTTGATGAGGGTGTCGAGTCGGTTGATGAGTCGTTGGTGGCGTTCGGCTTCGGTGATCCAGCCGCGTTGTTCGGCGTCGCGGGCGAGTGCTTCGGCGTCGACCCGTTGGGCGGCCAGGATGGGTAGTGAGTGGCGGCTCGGGTGTTCTTCCAGCGCGGGAGAAGCGGACCGGCAAGGGCCACAAAACTTCGGGTCCAGTCGTCTCGCCCGGCACGACGTGCCCTGCGGCGAGTTCATGTCCGGGGGTATCCGTTGCCTCGGCCACCAACGCACTCGACGACTCGGCCACCTGTTGCAGGGCGTGTAGCAGCGCGGATGTGTTGTGCGGCCAGCGGAGGTCCCCAGTGCCGGGGCCGGCTTCGCCGAGCAGGTACGCAATTCGTGCTGCGGCGTACTTCAGGTGATCGGTTGGCTCGAATTCCAGGTTGCGCGCGATCGCGCCTGACCCGGTGCGTGCAGCAGCTTCGTTGCCGAACACGTGGCGCAGGTCCTCGGCGCTGATCTCGCGGAGGTCTACACGAACTGGTTTAAATCGATCGTGAGCATCATGTACCTCCATATGACCCACGACGACTTCCGCGACGGTCGGGTCTTGGGTGTCTGCCCAGGGCGTGTGCAAGGTTAACCTGTCCGGTTTAGGTGGTTTCGGGTAGTAGGTTCAGGAGTCGTTCGGGTTTGCGGTTGCCGGCGCGGAGGGCGGGTTGGATGCCGGTGGCTCCGTTTTGGCGGTGCGCGGTGATTGCGGTGTTGCGTAAGACGGCGAGGTTCTGGGGTGCGTTGCCGGTGCGGGCCCGGTGGTGGTCCTCGTTGAAGGCGATGTCACGAACGAGGTGGAGTCTTCCGTCGGGTAGCGCCGGCGCATTGCTGCGCCGGCGCCCCCTCAGAACCGTGCGTGCCACTCGTCGCGGCACACGGCTCAAGCAGCCCGCGTGGGCGGGCAGGCATCTGCTTTACTGGTCGGGGTCGTGCGCCTGGTGGCCGGGGTGGCGTCGGGCGTAGTGGACGTGGACAAGGCGGTTGATCGTCCGGCCGGTGCCGTGTTCGGCGATGGCGTTGTGGGCTATCGCTTTTCGGATTCCGCGATACCAGTTCTCCCATTGGCTGGGGGAGTCTGGTGGGCGGTCGGCATGCAGCAGCGGCTGTCGGCAGAGCGGGCAGAGTCCTCGTTGGAGACGCAGGTGGCGTTGCCGGGACTCGGCCAGTTGCGGCGGTGGGCGTTTGCGCCGCCGGTCGGCCCAGTAGGAGGCCAGGGCAGGATCATCGGGTGAGTGCCTGCCGGGGACCGGCGCGTGCCGGACGATTTTCGTCCAGGCGTAGTGGTGGAGGTAGGCGCCGCTGTCGCGGTCACCGAAGACCCACCGGTCACGTCTGGTCGGGTGGAACGCCCCGAAATAGCGGGCGGTGACCCATTTCCGGGGTTTGCGGGGGTGTCTGTGGCGCGCCCATTTGTAGAGGAGCTGCCACAGGTGGTCGTCCAAAGCCTGGAATGCCTTCTTCGACGCCCCCGCCCGGTAGTAGTTCGCCTGGCCTCGGATGATCGGGTTCAGTGTCCTGACCACCTCGACCGGAGGGGCGCCGCGCAGGGCGCGCATCTCCTGGGCGTTTCGCCGCCGGATCTTTTTGCCCTTATCCCGGTGCCGGGATAAGGGCAAGAAGATCAAGGGCAGGAAGCGGCACATCGGCACGGATGCGTTGGGACTCTTGCTTGTTGTGATCGTTACTGCGGAGTCGGTGCAGGATTCCACTGGCGGGAAACAGGTTCTCGATCATCTCGCCAGTGACCACCCGACCGTGTCGAAGGCGTGGGTGGACGGCGGCTACAACAACGCGGTGGTCGGTCACGGAGCGAAACATGGAATCAATGTGGAGGTCGTGAAACGTCCTACTGTCAAAGGATTCCATGTGTTGCCTCGACGGTGGGTTGTTGAGCGCAGTCTGGGGAAGACCGGTGCACCCAGATCACGCACGTCTCCGCCGATGCGGCGGCGTGGATCGCCGACACCGTGGCCCGCCGTGCCCCGGACGCGACCCGCTGCGCCGACCCCTTCCTTGAAGCAGGTCAACGACCGCGTGTCCGTCCGGGTCCAGGTGTCTCATCTCATCCTGACAAAGAGGGACCTGTGCAGCGTTGTGTATGGATGATCAGTGCCGGATTGGTTGACGTCCGTTGCTGTTTGGTGCCGCGAGCACCGGACTGTTCGGGTCCTCGGCATAGTCTGTGGCAGCTTCGCTGCACCCACCGTTCTGGTCGGTGACGAGGTAGGTATGCCGAGCGCGCTCGGCCTGTCTTTCGACTGCCGTGCTGGACGGAACCTGACTGCTGGCACACCGTTGTGCCAGCAGCCAGCACGATCCGAACTCCCGGCGTATGACGACACCAGAGCGGACCGAGATTTGGACGACTCCTACGGGGTCACGATGCTGTATTCACATTCTCGCCGAAGTCTTTCGACAGCATCCAGCTCACCGGATGGCATACCCAGGGGATATGTCACGGGAACAATTTCGAGGCCGACGATCGGTATCCACAAGACAGCGACCGACGCGTCACTTGTCTTCTTCATTTCTTCCACCGCAGCGCGGCCAACCGCTGGTTGAGCAGCTCATCAAGTTCCGGGATGGTGCGCCGCTCCAACAGCATGTCCCAGTGAGTGCGCTGTGGCTTGACCTTCTTCTGCTCCGGCTCGCTGCCGTGGATGCGCTTCGACGCGGTGCCGTGCATGCGACACTCCCAGGTCGGCGGCACGTCAGCGTCGCCGGAGAACGGCACCGCAAACTCGTGGCTCTGGGGACAGGGAGTACTGGACCGTCCGATGTGGGGCTGCACCCTGATCGCCAGGTCTGGAAAGACTGGCGTGGTAGCCACGATTCCCGGCCACAGCCGTCACGCGACCTCCCCCAGTTCGTGCAGCGTGGTGCACTCCGCGACCGACGTATCGCTAGACTCTCGGCACGTCCCCGGCAGATAGCTGCTGCCGGGGACGTTCTCTGTGCCGGTCCTGGTTGGCGGCCCGGTCATCGAGAGTTCAAGTGCCTTGATGTGCCGCACCAGGTTCGGTATCCGCAGCGTCGACACCGTCTCGATGGCGTGCCGCCCCGACACCGATTCCTCCGCGTACGGCCGCGGTGGGCGCGGTTCGACAAGATCATCGACCCATGTCGGAGCGCTGGCCAAGCACGCTAGCCCTCAAATAAGCGAGTCGGTCTCTGTGGGGCGGTGGTAGCCGAAATGATCACGTTGGCGTGAGCGTGGGATACGCCGATGAGTGGTGGGGGACGTTGTGGGGCTCGTATGGGCCGGTGTCGTGGCGCTCGGGTGGGTGCTGGGCGCCGATTTCGGGGTTCGGGCAGGCGTTGTCGCCACCGCGGGTGCGCGGTGGTCGGGTGTGAAGTCTGGTAACCGGTGGTGGGTTAGCCGAAGCGGGTGCGTTCGATGGTGTTCCAGGTGCTGAAGAGTCGGTCCAGGCTGGGTTGGTAGCCGATGAGCCGGATGGTGATGCTGCGGGCGTGGCGGATGACCATGGCGGGGATGAGGATGATGTGGTGGAGGAAGCGGCGGAATTCCATGCGGATGTAGTCGCGCCGGTGGTGTTTTCGGTGCATCATCATCGCGAACCAGGATTTGATGTTCCACGCGAGCGCGGCGATGACCATGTAGGCCCAGTTGGAGATCAGGTCGTATAACGGTACCCGCAGGGCTTGGATGCCGGATTTGAGTTGTCCGATGATGTTTTCCTGATCGCAGCGGTCGCCTGCGCAGGCCACCACCTCGGCGGCGGTGAGGTCGGTGCGGGTGGTGATGTAGAAGAAGTAGCGGATCTCGTCGAACAGGACCTGTTCGCCGCGGGTTTTGCTGATGTTCTTGCGCACCGCGACCACTTGGTAGGGCCGCCGGCATTTGCCGGGCTGGTAGGTGAACTCGGCGACGTCCTCGTGGTTGAGTTCGAGGTTGACATACCCGCGTTCGGTGACGATCCGCTGCTTGTGGTTCTCCCTGCGGGCACGGGTCCCTCCGGTGCGCGGCTCGTAGGCGGCGGGCCGCTGCAGCCGGCTTCAGCAGGCCTCGTCGAGCGCTTCGGCGCGGGAGCGCAGCGCGGCGTTGTTGTCCATGCCGAAGACGAAGTCAACCTTCTCGGCCCAGCGGTCGAAGTGCGCGGTCAACGAGAAGTCGGTATCCCCGCGCAGGCACACCCGCTCGGCGTGCGGGGCCACCAACTCGATCGCCTTGTCGATCCACTGCGCCGCGCCCTGATGGCTGGGCGCGTTGCCGGGCCGGTTGACCAGATACAGCACTTCCTTGGTGTTGGCCAGCGACACGATCAGCGGCGCATACCCCCAGATTCCCTTGTAGGAAATGTCCATCCCGGCCTTGTGCTCCCCGCCGGTGGGCACGATCGTGCCGTCGACGTCGAGGTAGGCGATCGGACCCAGTAGGTCTCGTCCCCGACCCGTCCACAACTGCGGGCGCACCGCGTTGATCGCCTCCATCAACGCCACCACGTCATCCTTGGCGAACCGACGGCAGAAGTCCCCCGCCGTGGTCGGATCCGCCGATCAGGTCCGCGCCCAGCGCGTTCATGTAGGCGGTGTCATGCCGCAGCCGCTCGATGTCCTCCAGCCGGGTGCCGCCGCAGGCCACGTTGTAGGCGAGGTTCAACACGTGATCGGACTCATGGTAGGGCAGGTGCACCTTCAACAACGCCAGACTGTCGTTGATCCGCTCGGCCAAACCGAGCTTGGTCACCAGTCGGTGCACCGCCGCGATCCCGCCGAAGCACGTGGCGTCGACGTTCCCGCCGATCTCGTAGCTCACCGTGCCCGAGTGCAGCATCGGCTTGGACTGCGCGCCCCAGTGTCCCGCACGTGCATGCCGGGCCGCCACCTTGCGCCGTCGGCGTGCCGCGTTCCGCCGACTCTGCTCGTGCGGTATCTTCTTCACCACAAAGGCCTTTCCTCTTGGGATGCGTTGGAGTCGCAAACCCAAGCAGGATAAGGCCTTTGCCTTATCTCAGGCCGGATCTACCCACCCGACACGCTTGATGAAGGGCTAGTTCGCCCCGGTGGCGCCACTCAACGACCTGTGAGCCGGCGGTGAGCTCGGCGAGCCGGTCTGCTGTGTCACGGGTGTAGGCGTCGCGGTCGCGTTCGCCACGGGGCAGATGATGGGTGTTCAGCGTCGGATCGAAGACCCAGTCGAACCGGACATGCGGCCACAGCGCCGCCACCGGATCAGCCACCGCCGTCGGGGGACTGACCGGCTGATCGTCGGGGGCGTAGCCAACCAGCGCTACCACGACCTGACGATCATCCAGTGGCGTGTGCACGGGGTTGGCGTGGCCAAGGCTGCGATAGGTATAGAGCAGCCGGGCATCGTGGCCGTACCGCTGCTGTGCCGGCATCCGCCGGAACTCCTCGAGGTCGGCACCCTCGTTCTCCCACGCCTGAGCGAGCCGGTCGGCGTAGTCGAAGTATGTGCCGACCTTGACCGGGATCGGCGTCGGCAACGAGGTCACTACCAGCCCCTCCTGCGTGCGGTAAAGGATGAGGTGGTCATTGGACAGATACTGATAACCACTGGTCACAGCGGCATTCAAGGCCAGGGTGGTCTTCCCGCTGCCCTTGTCTCCCACCACGATGACCATCCGTTTCTCGTTGGCCACCGCTGAGGCGTGCAGCATCGTGTACTGGTGGGTCTCGCAGTAGTCCAGCAGCACTTCCCGGATCGCTTTCCGGACTGTGTTCGCGAGGTCACGCGGGTTGGTCGAGCGGATCACCGCCCTCCGGGCGCCCGGGTCGGCGCGGTAGCCGACCCGCCACGGCGTCAGCGCCATGCCCGGATCCGGTTCGGCCAGCCGGGCCTCAATCGCCCACTCCGCCGCGCTGTCGGAGGCGGTCATCGGTGTGATCGGGTAGAAGTCGCGCAGGTAGTCGATCAGTCCACTGTGGTCGGTGGCCACCTCGGCCCGTACCGGACCGAGGTCGGCGACACACCGGTGCTCGGCGCTCACGCGCTCACCCCCATTTCACCCGGAACGAGTGCGGCAATGCCCTCGGTCAACGCAGTCCGGGGTGACCAGTTCAGCAGCCTGGCGGCCCGGTCGATCCGCAGGCACATCCGCCTGATGTCCCCGGGCAAGGCCTCACCGTGCACCGGTGGGATCGCCTGCCCTGTCGCTGCACCGACCAACGCCCGCACGTGCGCGATGCTGGTCTCGGTCCCGGACCTGATGTTGACCCGTCCGGCCGCTGGCAGCACGCAGGCACGCAGCACAGCGTCGGTGACATCGTCGACGTGCACGAAATCCCTTGTAGCGCAGCCGTCCCCGTGTAGCGTCGAAGCTCGTCCTTCGGCCGCATCGGTAAAAAACCGGGTGATCACCCCGCCGTGGCAAGCCTGGCGGGGCGGGCCGTAGACGTTGCCCAGAATCAACGATGTCACCGGCAAGCCGCGGTGTCTGGCGAACCACTCGACATAGCCCAGGGCGGCGGCCTTACTCAGCCCGTACGGGGTGATCGGCGCCAGCGGGTGATCCTCTCTGACCGGAAGATCGGTGACCACACCGTAGATCGCGCACGAACCGGCGAATACCAGTAGTTCTGTTCCCGCAGCAGCGGCGGCTTCGGCGACAGTGATCGTGCCGCGCACATTCACCTCCGCATCGACCGCGGGGCACCGCGCCGACTCCGGCACACCGACCTGCGCAGCCAGGTGCACGACGACATGCGGAGCGAACTCGACGATCAGCTCAGCCAGCCGGTTGGTTCGGATGTCGCACTCCTCGACACGACAGGACACCGGAGAGCGCCACCACAGCCGGCGGCGATCCACCGACACCACCTGCGCCCCCGCCCGGCACAGTTCCTCGACCACCCGGGATCCAATGAACCCTGATCCACCGGTCACCAGGACGCGGCGACCACCGAGTTGCCTATCCAGCGCGGGAAGCCGTGGCGGTGACATCGTGGACCTCCTTGTTTCGATGAATCCGCGGGACCTTGCGGGTGTGGACGTGAATCCGGCCCGTTCGCGGCGAGAAGAGCTGCCAATTCCCTTCGCACCTGCCGTGGTTGCAACCGAGGGACCGGCCTCCCGCCCTGTGAGGAGACCGCACCCGCCCTCGTCAGCGGCAGGGGTGCTCACATCAGGTGCAAACCGGTTTGCATGCGGTGCAAAACCTCTGGTCACTCCCCGTTCACGGGGCTAGGGTTGGTCGGCGGCGCGATCTCGGCTACGAGCGGAAACGAATGGGTGCGGGCAGAACCTCATGGGCGGCGAGCGAGGCTCCGGGCGAGCTGATCCGCCGCAAGCGCAAGGAAAAGGGTCTGACGCTAGTCCAGCTCGGTAAACTGGCCGGGTTTTCAGCCGCGCAGGTCTCCCGCTATGAACGTGGTGTGTCCGCGTTGACGGACGTGGCGGTGCTGCGGAGCTTCGCCGACGCTCTGGGAATCGCACCACAGGCGCTCGGACTCACATCCGGTCCGGCCGGGAACGGACACGCGATCGCACCGGCCGACTATCCACGCCTTCCCACGTCTAAGGTGCAGGAGAGATCCGGACGAGAGGACGGTGAGGACCCGGTGCGGAGACGGCAGTTGCTGGCGAACCTCGCAGTCACCGCCGCAACCGCCGCAGGCGCCCCGCTCCTAACAACCACCGGCGGGCCGGTAAGCGAAGCGGCACTGGGCCCCGTGCTCATTACGCGGCTACGCGACGCCATGCTCGGCCTGCACCCCGGCACGGATAACCCGCTCCCGCCCGAGGTGGATCTCGCACGGGCCTACACCGATTTCCGCGCATGCCGCTACGGCAGCCTCGCAACCCGCCTACCCCGTCTCCTACACGCGGGCCATGCCCATGCTGGCGGTGATGGCACCACGCTGCTCGCGCAGACCTACCTGCTAGTGGTGCGCGTGCTCATCAAACTCGACGACCAGCAACTGGGGTGGATGGCCGCCGACCGCGCCCGGCAGTACGCCGAGGCCACCGGCGACGCACTCCTCGTCGCCGAAGCCGCCCGCCATCTCGCTGTCCTGGCACGCAAAGCCCGCTGGTACGAGCAAGCGATGAACATCGCCTTGACCGCAGCCGAGCACCCAGAACTGCGACTCGGCGGACCGGAACACGCCGCCGGACGCGGCTTGCTCATCCAGTCGGCGGCCTACACCGCCGCGAAATGCGGCGACGCAGCCGGCATGCGGGAACTGACCACCGAAGCCGCCACCATTGCCGACGGTCTCGGCAGAACGCTCCTACCTGATCACGGCGGCTTCAGCACGACTACGGTACGGCTACACCTGATCTCAGCGGAACTATCCGCCGGCGACCCCGCCGCCGCACTCACAGCCGCACGCATGGTGGCCCCGCAGACCCTGCCCAGCACCGAGCGCCGCGCCCGCTACTACACCGACATCGCCACCGCCTTCGCTCAGTGGGGACGGCGTGAACAGTGCCTGCGTGCACTCCTGACCGCCGAATCCCACGCACCGGAGGAGACCCACCTGAGACCAGCAGTCAAATCCCTGGTCACCGGCTTGCTGGTCTCCGGACGCACCAGCGCCGAGCTGCGCGGGCTAGCCGCCCGCGTCGGGGTGCCCGCATAACGCGGGAGTCGGCACCAACACATGCGATAATTGCCGAGCTCAAGTCGGAGGTCTCGGGTCACCACAACTTTCGGTACGTGGGCTTCGACCTGCCTGCGGGGTTCCAGAAGTCGGCTGGAGGCGCTGATCAGCAGCTTTACGCTGCACGCTCGTACTCGTTGATCAGGCCATCCAGCACAGGTCGAGTCTTGATCCGCTTATGGCTGAGGTTCGCGACTGGGTGGCTTGATCGTGGTGGGCGGAGTTCGCGGGCGCGGTGTGGTCGGCGGCCGTTGTAGTGCCGGACGTACTCTGCGAGCACCGCACGTAGGTGTCGTTCTCCGAAGATCAACATGCGGTCGGTGAGTTCGGCTCGGACAGTGCGCACGAACCGTTCGGCAATGCAGTTCGCCCGCGGGCAGTGCGGGGAAGTCTTGGCTACGCGGATGTCCACATCGGCGAGGATCGCATCGAAAGACGCGGTGAACTGGCCGGCCCGGTCCCGTATGAGGAATCGGAATTCGGTGACGTCATCGCCGAGGTCCATCAGCAGGTTGCGGACCTGGGACAACGAGATCACCAAATCGTCCACCCCGGACAGGCGGCGCTGCCGCTTCTTCACGATCGCCGGCTCGAAACTCCCGTCGCGATCCCGCGGCACGCTGATTTCCACCGGACCGGCCTCGGTCAGCACCATCTTGGCCCGTGTGCCGTTACGCGAGTTGCCGCCGTCGCGGCCGACCGGGTCGTGCTTGCCGTAGCCGAGATGATCATCCATCTCGCCGGCTAGCGCGGCCTCGGTGACCAGCTTGGTCAGCCGGCCCAGCAGCCCACCCTCACCAGTCAGCCGCAGCCCTTCAGCACGGGCCCGATCGGCCAGCTGCTGGATCTGCTCATCCATTACCGCCAGGTCTGCCGCGGCGGCCTCGCTGGCCTGCTCGGCCTTCACCTCAGTCGCTGGTGCCTCCTACATCTCAGGAGTTACACCGTTAAAATTACAGTCCCCTCAAGGGCCGGTCGGCATCGGCTTCAGTTCGTGGTGGGGCCGGTTTCCAGTTTGGTCAGGGCTTGGGTCGCGCGTTCGTGGAGTTGCTGGTCGTCGAGGTCGTCTTCGTCGCGGAGGTCGGGGTCGGCGACGTATTCGTCGCAGTCGAGGAACAGGTCGTTGAGGATCTCGTAGATGGGCTCGGGGAAGTGGCGGGTCGCTGCTTTGAACATCGCCATGTACTGTTCCTCGAACCGGCGCGCTGAGATCTTGCCCGATGTGAAGGCGCGGATGAGCCCAACGTAGTCGGCGACGTCGTTGCTCATGCTCTCGCTCCTGGCTGGTTGCATTGGTGGGCGCACGGTGTTGGCGGCATCATAGCTTTCCTCTGGTCAGGACGTTGGTGAGCTGGTCGGGGTTGAGTCGCCAGCCGCTGAGGAACTCGCCGGTGGGTTTTTGCATGACGAACAGTCCTGTGTTCTTGTCGACTTGGAAGAACACCGGGTCTCCGCGGTAGGTGCCGGACATGCGCTCGAGGTCGGGGCGTTGGGTGAAGTCGCGGATAGCTTTCTCGAACTCGTCGAAGGCTTCTTTGCTGCGTGGTTTGTCGACGCCGAAGTCGGGTGCGTGTCGGTCGTATTTCTTCTCGATCTGTTTGCGGTCGATCTTGAGTTCCGGTGCGGTAGTCTCACTGGTGCCGGCCCGTTCGCCGACCTGGGTGGTTTCGGTCTGGGTGACGTTGGGGTCGGGGGTGTTGTTGATGGTCATGGCCAGGGTGGCGTTGGCTTCGACGGCGGCCACGGTCGTGACCGCGCCGCCGAGGGTGATCACGAACTCTGTGGCGACTGCGGCCATCCGCACACCCGCGGCGTCCAGGACCGCGGCCCCGGCACCGCCTTCCACCGCAAAACCTCCGACCGGTGTGGTCAGCAGGGAAGCGACGAACGCGATGCCGGTGACGGCGGCGAGCTCCAGGCTTGTTTCCTCAACGATGTCGCCGATGGTGTTGCGGGTGCGTTTGACCGAGATGGCGTAGTCGCTGCAACTGTTCGCCAGCGCATCACACGTGGCGGGAAGTGCGGAGATGAGTGTGTCGTCGCCGGCGGCGACCTTCTGCCAGAACGACTCCAGCGCGTCGAGGTCTTCGGTGATGTTGTTGCTGGCCAGCGACTGCAATCGGGCGTGTAGGTCGTTGGCTATGTCGTTGAGGCTGTCGCGTGCTGCGGCGAACGCGGTGGCGACGTCGTGCATTTTGTCGACGTGGCCGTTGGGGTAGTAGGGGTTGACCCAGTCCGAGATCTTGGCCAGCAGGTTCGTGTCCCCATCACCCAGGATCGGAGGAGGCTCGCTGGCGGCGGGACACTTGTCCGGCCACAGTGGAGCGAAGCCCTCGCCTGGATCGACACCGGCGGCCTCGGCGTCGGCCCGGCGGTGATTGTCAGCCGAAATCGCGAGACCGCGGGCGATTCCACCCAGCAGCTCGTGAAGCCGCACGAACCCGGCGAAGAGGGTGCGCACCGCGGGGGTGTAGGACTCGGAGAACTTCTGTGCGGGCTCGTCATTGCCCGCTGCACCACTGAGCGCATCAAGGCTACGGGTGAGAGTCTCGTAGCTGCGCATGACCTGGTTCTGGCCGTCGACGAAATCCTGGGCGACCCGGTAGTAGTCCTCTGGACGCACATCAACCGGGATCCCCGGACCTGGCTCCGGTGCCGGTGCCAGCGGAGGCAGAGGTGCGGACATGACGCTTCAGACCTCCCAGACGTGGGCGTTCGCACGCACCGCTGAGGCTTGATTGCCATGTGCGGTCACCAGGAGCTGGTGCATCTCGCGCACGGTCTCCCGCATCGCCGCCACGGCCTGATCCCACTCCGTCTGAGCGGCCTGGTAAGCGTCTGCCGCCTCACCACTCCACGAACCCAGCAGTCGCGCCACCACACTCTCGAGCTCGGTCAGTTGGAAATCGATCTCATCGACCGCCCGCCGAAGCGCGTCCTCGCCTTCCTCCAGAGCGCGGAAATCCACCGCGATCTGTTCCACCCCACAACCCCCAGCAGATCATCAAAACTCTCGGTCAACCAGCGGACGAGCCTCACACAGGTGAACACGCCACCACAACCGATTCGATCAAGTTCCGCACGACATCACCCAACGAGACCAACCGGATTGCCTCAGCGCAGTTCAAGGCTTTTTGTTGCTAGTAAGTCCAGGTATGGAAATGACGATCTCGTTAGCGGAGCTCCACCATCACCCCACATTCCCGTGTTCTCGCGGGTCAGCGCGTGGAGCATGCCGGGGACCGGCTCGATGCCGTCGCGCCACAACAGGGCCGTGTGGTGGATGCCCCTCCGATCGCGGGATCACCCGCGGACTCCGCCACGTCGCGTTCGACACGATCGTGGCCGAGTGGATCACCGTTCATGGTGATCTGCACTGGGGCAATCTCACCATCAACTGCACCTGCTCGACTAGGGTCTGTTTCAGAAGTTGATCTGGTTTGAGATGATCTCCGTGTGGGACGTGGCGATCTGACGAACGAGCAGTGGGCGAAGCTCGAACCGCTGCTACCCCGGGGCAAGAAGTCAGGACGCCCGCCCAAGCACCCGAAACGACAGCTCATCAACGGGATTCGATTCCGGGTACGCACCGGCGTCCAGTGGCGCGACCTGCCCGACCGGTACGGCCCGTGGCAGACCGTGTATGGCCTGTTCCGTCGCTGGCAGCGGGATGGGACCTGGAAACGGATCCTGACGCGGTTGCAGGCCCGGGCGACGCCGAGGGGCTGATCACCTGGGATGTCAGCGTGGACTCCACCGTCGCCCGCGCACACCAGCACGCCGCTGGCGCGCGTATAAAGGGGCTGACCAGCGTGAATCCCCGGGCGGGGTCGACGTCGAGCCGGACGATCACGGGATCGGCCGGTCGCGGGGCGGGTTGACCACGAAGCTGCACCTGTCCACCGAGCAAGGTCAGAAGCCGTTGTCGGTTGTGGTCACTGCCGGTCAGCGGGGCGACTCGCCGCAGTTCCAGACGGTCCTGGAGCGGATCAGGGTGCCCCGTGCCGGTCGGGGCCGGGCACGGACTCGTCCGGATCGGGTGTTGGCGGACAAGGCGTACGGTTCCCGCGCCAACCGTGCCTACCTGCGGCGACGTGGCATTCGGTGCACCATCCCGGAGAAGGCCGACCAGATCCGCCATCGCAAGAACCGCGGTTCGCGCGGTGGTCGCCGACCGGCGTTCGACAAGGAGATCTACAAGCAACGCCACGCGGTGGAGTGCGGCATCAACAGGCTCAAGCGCAATCGTGCCGTCGCTACCCGATACGACAAGTTGGCAGTTCGTTACGAGGCCACAGTGGTCGTCGCGGCGATCAACGAATGGCTCTGACATATGAAACAGGCCCTAGGAGTGGTGGAGCCCCTCGCGGACTGGACGCCACCACCCTGTGAAGCCTGGCCTTGCCCCACCCCGACACCGCAGCATGCGTGGAACGGGAACGTGCCGCCGACCTCGACACCGGAACCGGCCGGATCTGCAACTCCTGTGGTGCTGCACCGCGCTGACCGCCTACGCCCAGCGGGGCGATCTCGACCACGTCGCACGACCAGCGCAAACCCACGTCCAGCGGCTCATCACGGAATTGCAGCGCCAGCAGTGAACACCACCTCGCTCCGAAGCGGCTTGCAGGCAGCCGTGTGGTGGCTAACCTGATCGAGCAGATGCCCTTTCTGGGGTGACGTGGAGGTCATGCAACCCCACGTCTTCTTCTCACCTGGAGCAGGCCTGGAACCGATCGTGGGCAGCACCAACGCATCGACATTCTCACCGTGCACGTCGCCAGGACGATGACGGCTCGCTGGGTTCCACATCTTGACTTCATGATCAACTTATGCGACAACGTTCTTTGATCACTCGTTCGTGTCAGGAGCTGGGGCATGGCGTGAGTGATCGCACGGCTGGGCGTCGCGAGGCTGAGCCGTCGGGTGGTTGGCTGCGTAACGAAGAGCTCGCCGCAGCCGGCGAGCTGTGTCAGTGGCACCTCGTACTTGCCGCCGGGGAGCGAGGAGAGTAGCTGGTGAGCGACAGCAGAGCCGAGCACACCATGCGTGTGCTGCGGGTCGCCGCCATGTTCGATTCGGCTGTACCTGGTCCGCTGATGGCGGCGGGTGCGGGCCTGGAGCGTGAGATTGTTGCGGGCGTGGTGGCCGACTCTGTCCGCTCGGGCTGGCTGATCGACTCCGGAGACGGCTGGTATCGGCTAGCCGAGGTTTGTCCTGACCTCACTACAGAAACGCAGTCGGCGTGGGAGATGTGCCACCGCTGCGGCAGTTTCTGCTGGAGTCGCTGCGCAGCGCTGCCCAGGGCAATGCAGGTGACGTCGTGCTGTCCGGCGCCGCCGGTGCGGCGTTGGTGGTGGAGGCCGTGGAGCAGTTGACCGCTGGTGATGCGGTCGAGCTCGCGGTCAGGCTGGCCGAGGCCGCGTGGGACATGCCGGTCGCTGGGCCGACCGATGTGTGGTGGCGCAACGAGCTGGCGCGCGCGGGAGAACGTGCGTGCATCGTTGCGCGGCAACCGGGAACGCTCGCCCGCCTGATCGGGATCAGTGCTGACCGCGCTCGCCGGGCCGCTGATGAGTATTCGGTGGCGGAGGCGCAATGGGTGCGGGAGCTGGCGTTATGGCGCTTTTTGGAGGAGCATCGAGAGGTCACGCGGGCTGCTGGAAACCCTGGGTGAGATGTGCTGGGAGCGGGGGCGCCTGCACCGCGCGCTGGACATGTTCGTCGAACTCCGGCTGCTCTGGGAGCAGCATGGTGACCAGGTGGCGCTGGCTAGCGCGCTGTGCGACATCGGTGTGACGCTGCTGGCGGCGGGCAGGACGGAATCCGCGATCGGATACCTCTCTGAAGCCGAAAGCATGCTGGCCGATGAATCCTTGCATGAGTTGGCCGACGTGACGATCGCGCACGGTCGGGCATTGTGGGATAGCGGTGACGCCGCTGGCGCCCGCGTTTTTTCAGCCGGGCGCTGGCGGCGCTGATCGACCTTGACGACGTTACCGCGGATCAGGTGCGTGAACTTCTGGCATGCCCGGACGGTACCGAGCTGCCCCCAGAACCCCGGCCAGTGCCCGGGGTGGTGCGGCGAATCGCGTCCTAGTCTTTGAAGACCGTGTGGATCAGGATCACGCCGAGCTGGATCAACGGTACGACCAGTCGGATCGAGGCTTCCCACGGGCGCATTACCGGCGGCTGCGCTGTCCGCAAATGACGGCTAGTGCGGGTGGCGTGTGGACGGCGGCCTCGAGGTCTCGGGGTCATGGTCATGCAGGAACTACTCCGTTTCGGGGGAGCGGTTTCGGGACTGGGTCACGGAGCGGGGGTGAAGACTTCCCTGTCGGCTTCGGGAGGGAAGGGCTCGTTGCAGGTCAGCAGGTCTATCATCTCGGGGCAGATGAAGACCTTCCGGTAACGGCGGTGCTTCCACAAGGAGAGAATTCCGCTCGCGACGAGACGGCGACATACCTCCGTCGCGCTCTTCAGCGAGATGCCGTACCGCTGGGCGATCTGGCGGTGATTAGTGACCGGGTGACCGATCAGACCGGCCGCGACCTGACGAACTGATCCACCACTGCCGATGTGGGCCAGATGCTGGGACCGCAGCCTTTCCAGCTCGCTGATCAGCCGGATCTGCTCGCCGCACTGCTGGCGGATCGCCTCGGCGATGAACACCACCCAGTCGTCCCACAACCCAGTCTCCACGACCCGACGCAGCTGGGCACAGTACTCCTCATGGTGGCGGTCAAACCATGCCGAGACGGGAAGGACCTGATCCCGCAGCGCCCCGGACCGCATCAGCTCGAGTCCAATGTAGAGCCGGGCCAGGTGACCGCTGCCAACAGCGAACGGTCGCAGCACCTCGAACTGGTAGTACCCAATCGCGATCTGGCCCACCAGGGGCAACTCGCACTCGCCATTGGCCCAGGTCGACCACTGTGCTGCCGCCGCGTGCAGGTGCGGACCCGGCGGCGTGCACAGCAACCAGGCTTGCTCCGCAGGCCCGCCCAGCCACGAATGGTCCCTCCGCCAGTAGGCGTCCTTGTCTGCTGCAGTCTTTCCTGCCTTGTCGTGCGCCATCAGCGCCGACAGTTCCCCCAGGAGCGTCACATCGAGCGGCCGCCCCCTCTCGAGAGCACCAGAGGCATGATCACTGGCCTCCATGTAACACCGGAGCAGTGTCGGCACGCCGCTCGTGTCCTGTAGCCCAGGAAGTTCCTGGAGCAATACCTCGTGCAACGCCGCGTACACACCGTCGATCCCCGCCGAGTTCTGCACGCCCCGGAGCTGTGTCGCACGCACCACCGCCGCGCGGTCAGGCAGCCGCTGTGCCGCCTCGTCCAACCGGCCCAACGCCTGCTCCGCAGTGGCCGCAGCACGGTGCGTCCGAGAGCGCAGCACGACGTCAGACCTCTTGATCAGTTTTCATACTCAGAGGTTCCTAGAATCGACCAAAATGCCGCAAGTCTTCAAATCTAGACAATGAGGTGATCTCGGTAAGAAGTGGCTGAAGGCGGCCTGCCGGAATGGGTGTGTGATCGGGTAGGGCTGGCCTGGGGAGAGTGGGACGTGGGGTCCCTGGTAGAAGAAGTTCGACCAAGAAACGATCTTCGACCAGGGAAGGCCCCACGTGGTCACGTATTCTGCCAAACTCGATGTTCCCCGTGAACTGGTGCTCTTCCTCAGCAAGCTGCTGGCCGGTGAACGCCGCCGGAAAGGGACCCGCAAGGGGCGCCGGGCGTTGACCACGTTCTGGCAGGCTGTGCTGGTCCTGCGGTGGTTCCGCGACCGCACCGACACCACCAAACTGGCCCGCGATCACGGTGTCGCCCGCGCGACCGGCAACCGGTATGTCGACGAGGGCATCGAGGCGCTGGCCGCGCAGGCCCCGGATCTGCACGACGCCCTGCAACGGGCCAAAGACAACGGCGACGCCTATCTGATCCTGGACGGCAAAAACTTCTCCTCCGACCGTCTCGGCGAAAAGACCACCAGCACCAAAGGCACCGAGATCGACCTGTGGTACTCCGGGAAAACCCGCGAACAAGCCGGCAACATCCAAGCACTGACGGACCCGGACGGGTTCCCGCTGTGGGTCTCCGACGTCGAGCCCGGGTCCGTCCACGACATCACCGCCGCTGAAAACCACGTCCTCGGCGCCCTGTACTGGGCTTACTCCCAGCTCGACCTGCCCACCCTGGCCGACGGCGGCTACCAGGGTGCCGGAGCCGGGGTCCTCACCCCGATCAAACACCCCAAAACCAGCAAAGGCCGCCCACTCGACGTCGACAACCAGACCTACAACAAACTGCTGCGCGGCCTGCGCGCCCTCGGCGAACGTGGATTCGCCCTGCTCACCGGCCGTTGGCGCGCCCTACGACACTTCACCACCAGCCCCCGCAAAATCGGCCCCATCGTCAAAGCCGCACTCGTACTCACCCAATTCGAACACGGCCGACTCGCATAACCCCCTACTGAGATCACCTCAATGAAGATCATTTTTGGCCACGGGAACGACCGACTCTCCGGCACCGCCCCGGTCGCACTCGCGACGTCGTGACGCTCTGCGCCCGAATTCATCCAGCTCACTAGTACGGCAGCAGCCATTTGGGTTATGACCTGCGGGGACATGTGACTGGGGGCCTGTGGCGATGGGGAGCAGCCGCCTGTTGATCATGTGTTTGTGAAGACAACAGGATCGCAGGCGGCTGCGGCGCCCAGGATAGGTGCTCGGCTGGCTGAGCGGAAGCTGGGTGAGTTGCTGGAGGGGCTGCGCTGGTGTTTCCGGCGGATTGAGCCGTTCGTGCAGGCCCGTAAGTATGTGCGGGCGGTGATGAGCGAGATGCCGAAGCGGAACGGGTGGACGGTTGCTCAGCATGTCGGGGACCGGACCCCGGACCGGACGCAGCGGCTGCTGAACCGGGCGTGCTGGGATGAGGGTGCGGCAATGACCGAGATCCGGCGGTTCGCGGTGTCCGGGCTGGAGGAGGCAGCCCGCAAGGGCGGGCGGCGGCGCGGGAAGCTCGTGATCGGGGCACTGGATGAGACCGGGCAGCAGAAGAAAGGCGAGTCCACCGCGGGCGTCAAACGCCAGCATATGGGCTGCGCGGGCCGGGTGGAGAACGGGATCAACACGGTGCACCTGTCCTATGTGCGCGAAGGCACCGGGCACGCGTTGATCGGGTTCCGGCAGTGGATTCCCGGCGAGCACATCACAGACCCGGTGCGGTCGCGGCACATGGGGCTACCGGCAGACCTGACCTTCCGCACCAAAGGACAGCTGGCCATCGACATCTGCACCACGGCGGCCTCGGACGGGATACGGCCCGATTTCTACTGCGGCGACGAGGTTTACGGCAACTGCACCGAGTTGCGGGAGCACTTCGAGGCCGGCCAGCAAGCCTATGTGCTGCGGGTCCAGAAGAACTTCTGGATCACCCTGCCCAGCGGCCTCGTGCTCTCCTGCGCCCAAGCCACCAAGACCTTTCTGCAGGGACTGAAACACAAGCGGCGGTGGGAAATCCGCTCGGCCGGCAAGGGCTCCAAAGGCGACCGGTGGTACGCGTGGGCCTGGATCAGCACCGCCTCGCCCCGGCACTACCTGCTCATCCGCAAGCATCTGCGCACCGGCGAACTGGCCTTCCACTACTGCTTCGTGCCCGAAGGACAACTGCTCACCAAAGCGAGGCTGATCCGCGCCGCCGGACTCCGCTGGCCCGTCGAGGAAGGATTCGAGTTCGGCAAGGACTACTTCGGCCTGGACCAGTCCCAGGCCAGGCTCTACACCGCGATCGCCCGGCACACCGTGCTCGTCTGCGCCGCCCTCGCTGTCTGCGCCGTCACCGCCGCATTGCTGCGCGACCGCACCGACAGCCAAGCCCCCGAACCAGCACACCCGGACCAGCCCCCACCCACCGACCCCGGCCTGATCCCGCTCACCATCCCCGAGATCAAGCACCTGATCGCCAACACCACACCCCAGCCACCCGAACACAAAACCCACTGGGTGAACTGGCGTCGCAAACACCAAGCACGATCACGCTGGTTCCACAAACGCACCAGACTCGCCCGCAACATCGACATCACCCAGGTCAGCTAGCGAATGGCTGCTGCCGTACTAGGCCGCCACAGGTACGCTCCCTTTTCAGCAAAACCACACACACCGATGGCCGAAGCACTCTCGCGACAGCCAGAAGCCGCTACGGCTTCAGACGCCTCACCGCATCCGGAGGCTTACATCTCCGACCAAAGTTCACCGAAAAGGACCAAAGTGACCAGATGCGCGCGCCATGCATGAACTGCACTGCGATCAGCAGCAGACCACGGTGGCGCCGGTGTGTTCGGCATCGGCGGTGATCACCACTTTCTCCAACGCTTTTCGTCCTAGCCCCAAGGCCGTGAAGTTTGGACGTTGGTGTTGGCTGTCAAGGATCTGTGGGCGTCAGAATGTCGACGCCGAGGGTGGCTTTGTAGCTGGTCCGGTCAACGCGAGGGCCTCGTGCCTGGTATTTGGAGATGGCGCGCTTGACGATGCGGGGACACACCCGCAGTCGCCGATCGGGTAGCAGGTTGTCCAGGACATGCCGGCCGATCGTGCCGACCAGGTCGATGACGGTGCCGGCGATGACACCGGCGGCCTGGATGACCTGGTCGCGGGCGGTTTGCCAGGCGATGGAGAGGCTGGCCCGGTCCGGATCGGTGGCCGGTTGGGTGTTGGTGGCGTCGGTCATGGCGGTACGCAGGAGTTGGTAGACCACCAGCAAGGCATAGATCTCCTGGACCACGCCGGTCGGGGTGCGGGCACGCAGGACACGTCCGCCCGGGATGCTGGATTTCAGTTCCAGGTAGGCGGTTTCGATCTCCCAACGCTGGTGGTACAAGCTGATCAACTCGCCCGCCGGGTAGCGGTGCGGGTCGAGCAGGGTGGTGGCCAGCCGGTAGACACCGGTTTGTCTTCCGGCGGTGGTGGAGATGGTGATCTCACAATCGATGACGCGCACCGGTAGCCCGCCCAGCCTTGAGAGGTACGAGCCGTCGGGATAGCGGACCAGGACCGGTGTCTTACGGCCGTTTTTCAGCCGAACCAGGACGTGGGCTCCGGTGGCCGCGATCTCGGTGAGGAGATCCTGCGCACCGAAGTTACGGTCGGCCAGCAGGATCACCCCCGGTCGCAGACTGCGCAGGAGCCCTCGGGTGTAGGTGGTTTCACCCGAGGTGGTGGGCCCGAACGCGGCGTCGATGACGGTGCGGGTGCCGCAGGCCAGCAGCGCCACGAGACGGGCCTGAGGGTAGCCGGTGCCACCGTGGTTACCGCGCTGTTTGCTGAACGCGGTCACGGTGGCGGGGGTGTCGGACACGGTCAGGGTGGTGCCGTCGATCGCGCAGATCATCAGCCCGCGTCAGCGGGTTCCCGGTGTCCGCGGGGTGGCGGCCGGGCCACGCAACAGGTCGAACAGCCACCGCAGCGGCGCTGTCCCGACCCGTCGGCGGGCCTGGGAGAGCCCGCTGGGGGTCGGTGTCACGATGGGCAGGCCACCCAGTGCGGCGGTGAGCTTGCGCCACACGCCCGAATACCCGATCTCGGGGAACAGGCAGGCGGCCAGCAGCAGGTAGACCACCACCCGTGAGGGCAGATCCCTGACCCGCTGCTGCACCGTCCGGGTCTGGGCCAACGCCTCATCGACCATCTCGAACGGCACAAGCTGGGTCAGCTCGCCCAGATGGCCGGGCGCAAACCGGCCCCCGGCCACCGTGCTCGTGCGCGTGATGACAGACTGAGTATCCAACGGAGTTCCTGCTGTTTGGTGATCTTGGTCGACACCGTTCTAGCAGGAACTCCGTTGCCCGTTTCAAGGGGTTGACAGACCGACTCAAGCGCAAACTTCACGGCCTTGAGGCTAGCCCAGCCAGCAGATCGCGGGCTGCGACGTTCTCATCGCCAGCCTCCGCCGCGATGGAGGCCGAGAACCTTGCCACGTGAGTTCATCGCGGCCACCACGTGTGTTCGGGGCATGCCGGCTTTCCCGGTGACCGCGGCCAGCATCGTTTCGCGCGCCGCGGAGGGGCGATGCTGCTTTAGAGAGCCGTAGCGCCAGTACGGGATCCGCAGTCGGCGAGCCGCACGCATCAGGTGGAGCCCGGCTGCGGCCATTTCGATCGTGAACTGGGTGCACCGTCGTTCGGGTGTTGAATGACGTTGACGTTTCCCGGATGGAGGAGAGCTCGTGACCGACTTCGAGGACTGGCCGGTCGTCGTGACCAACCGGTGTGCCGAAGCCTGCGCGGAGACGTTCGGGCTCTCGGATCGCGAGCAGGCACGCGCCTGGCTTCTTGGGCTCATCGCGGAGAAGGGGGAGCTCACGGATGGATGTGCTGCCCGCTGAGCTCGCCGGCCGCAGGAGCCCGTCGGGGTACTTCGTGCTGGTCAAGGACTGCTTATTTTGCCTCTGGCTGCGGACAGGGGCGGCGACACCCAGCGCTGCGACGGCAAGCTCACCGTCGTTGGGCTGGCCGCCGAAGCAGGCATTCCCCGCGCACGCCTCTACGAACACCGAACACCACGCCGATCTCGTTAGCGAGTTCAAGACGCACCCTTCGGTGGCCCGATCCAGCCCAACGTTCAAGCACTGCAACAACAACTCGCCGACGCACACGAACGCATCCGCCAGCTCGAACGCGACAACGAGCACCTCCACGGACAAATCACGACGCTCTGCGCCGTGATCACCGAACTCACCCAAGAAGCCGAGGCTGACAACGTCACGCCGCTGCCCTCGCACCGCCGACGATGACTGGCGACCGCAGCTTCGAAACGAAGCGGTCGCCACGCTCTCGGCGCCGGGCCTCGCCGTGCTGCGCTATACCAGGGTCAAGACACACCGACCTGCCAGCCCTCGATGTCCCCGTCGGCATTAACGCGTTGCCAGGTGCACGGTCAGCGGCATGTCGGGACGGTCGGCGAAACGCGCTCCTCGCGGCGTTATGAGTGCGCCTCCTGCAAGGAGTCAAATGCCCGAGGGTCGACCACGCCCGGCACGTCCGACAAAGCCATCTCCAACGCGGGCTTGACAACATACAACCGCTTGGTTGTATGTTTGGGAGGTGGATGACAGCGAGGCCGAGGACAGGGCAGACGCCCTTTTCCACGCACTCGCCGACCGAACCCGGCGCGACATCCTGCGTCGCGTTCTGGTCGGTGAACACTCGGTCACGGCGCTCGCCGCGAAGTACGAGATGAGCTTCGCGGCTGTGCAGAAACACGTCGCCGTCCTCGAACGCGCGGGCCTTGTCACCAAGCGCCGCAGCGGACGCGAGCACCTTGCCACCGGCGAGGTGGAGGCGGTGCGCTCAGTGGCCTCGATGCTGGGCGAGCTCGAAGAGGTGTGGCGCGGCCGCGTCGCCCGCATCGACGAGCTCCTCGCCACTGAGGAAAAGGCCAGAATCGACAAAGGAGAATGAGCCATGCCCGTCACCGACGTCCAGCACGACGTGGACAACCTGACCCTGACCATCACCGCCGAGTTCGCCGCACCCGCGGAGCGCGTGTGGCAGGTCTACGCCGACCCACGCCAGCTCGAGCGAGTCTGGGGACCGCCCTCGCACCCCGCGACGTTCGTCGACCACGACCTGCGGCCCGGCGGACGGGTCACCTACTACATGACCGGCCCCGAAGGCGAGAAGTACTGCGGCTGGTGGGAGGTGAAAACGGTCGACGAGCCACGCGAATTCACCTTCGAGGACGGTTTCGCCGACGAGGACTTCAACCCGCTGCCGGACATGCCGGTCTCTCACAACACCTACACCTTCAGCGATATCGACGGCCGCACCCGCGCCACCTTCGTCGGCCGCTACGCCTCGGCCGAGGCTCTGCAGAAAGTGCTGGACATGGGGATCATCGAAGGCGCCACGTCCGCCATCAACCAGATCGACGAGCTGCTCGCAGCGTGAACACGCCGGTGGCCAGCCGCCTGGAGCGGCACCGGTTGGCGAACACCGACGCGGTGCCAGATTCCTACGAGCAGATGCGCGACGTGCTCGACCAGCTTCTCCGTGCGTGAGTGGTGCATTCAGCTGCCGAGGCCGGCACACAGGTCGGCACCGACTCAGCTTTGCGCGGCCCGCAGCTCGGCGACGAACTGCTTTTGCGGTCGAACGTAGGCGAGCAGGTCGATGTCGTGCAGCAGCACGGGCGGGTGGGCTAGCAAGTAGGTGCCAGCGGCGATGAGGAAGGTGCGGATCGTGGCGTCGCCGCCCCGTTTCCTGCGCGAC
Source organism: Saccharopolyspora pogona (assembly GCF_014697215.1). Lineage (GTDB taxonomy): Bacteria > Actinomycetota > Actinomycetes > Mycobacteriales > Pseudonocardiaceae > Saccharopolyspora > Saccharopolyspora hattusasensis. The sequence continues at coordinate 2,570,527 of NZ_CP031142.1, read as the reverse complement.
GCTTGATAGAGCAGGTACACCGCCTGCAGCCAGGTGGTCAACGCTGCCGCTGGGGTGGAGTGGTCTTCGGCGAGCAGGATCATGGCACTATGGAAAATCGCCATGCGGTCGGTTTCCGGCGCGCTCGCGGTGTAGATCAGGTCCCCATCGGTGACGATGCGCGAGGGATCTCCGCCCCTGGCGGCGATCCGGGCAGCTGTCTCGGCTGCAGCGTGGTGGGCCAGCCGCATCCCGCCCGCCACGCGCCTTCCGGTCAAGGCGACGCGGTTGCTCAGGACGTCCGTGCCCGGTAAGTCGGCGCAGCTCATCTACGAAGCGGTGAGTGCCCAATGACGGAGCCTGTGCCGCTCGAAAATACGATTCGGCCCTGTGTGCTGGGGCGACACCGTGCCGTCAGGCAGCGTCGTGGTGGTACTCGTTGATCAGGCGAGACGACCTACAGTTGGGATGCCCAGTCGATCCATGGGGAACTAACTGCGGCTGGTAACGTCCTGGTGGCAGCGTGTATTTGTGACGTGGATCGATTCGAGGATTGACGCATACCATGCTTGACAAACGCTTCATCCGGGACAACCCCGATGCGGTGAAGGAAGCCGTCCGCCTCAAGGGCGTTGACTTGGACGTCGATGAGTTGCTTGCCCTCGATGAGACGACCCGCAAGCTGCAACATGAACTCGATCAGGGGCAGGCCCGGAAGCGGACGCTGTCGAAGGGGTTCGCGAAGGCGGATGCTACCCAGCGTGAAGAATTGCGTGCGGAAAGCGCCGAACTCGACCAGCAGTTGAAGCAGCTCCGCGACGCTCTCGATGAAAGCAACACGCGACTGAACGACCTCCTGCTGATCACACCCAACGTTCCGTGGGACAAGGCACCCGTCGGTCTTGATGAGTCTGCCAACGTGACCATCAAGACCTGGGGGCAGAAGCCGGAATTCGACTTTTCGCCACTGGATCATGTGGAGCTGACCGAAAAGCGTGGCTGGGCAGAATTCGCTAGGGCACGCAAGGTTGCAGGTGAGCGCGCATACGCTCTGACTGGCGATCTGGTCCTGCTGGAGCGAGCCCTGCATTCCTATGCATTGGATCTGCTAACTGCAAAAGGATTCACTCCGGTTTCTGTTCCCGCGCTTGTCAAGGAAGCGCCCCTGGTGGGAAGTGGAATGTTTCCGAAAGGGAGAGAGGAAACTTACGAACTTCCAGCGGATAACGCCTTTCTCGCTGGCACCGCCGAAGTAGCCTTGGTTGGATTGCATTCGGGCGAGATTCTGGACAAAAACCGTCTCCCGATCCTCTATGCCGGCATATCACCGTGCTTCCGGCGTGAGATCGGGAGTGCTAGCCGGGACGTTCGTGGCCTTCTGCGGGTACACCAGTTCGAGAAAGTCGAGCAGTTCGTACTCTGCGAGGCCGATGCGATGGAATCGGCACGGTGGCACACGGAGTTGCTGGCGTCTGCCGAGCAGATCCTCCAGGATCTGGGCCTGCACTACGAGGTCGTCGAGTGCGCGACCGGTGACATGGGGCTCGGCAAGTTCCGCATGAACGACATCAACACATGGTTCCCCTCGCTGGACATGCTGCGCGAGACACACAGTTGCTCGACGTTGCATGATTGGCAAGCTCGGCGGGCGAATCTGCGTTACCGTGACTCTGATGGCAAGGTGCGGTTCGTACACACGCTTAACAACACGGCGGTTGCCACTCCGCGCCTGCTTGCTGCCGTGATCGAGAACTATCAGACAAAGGATCACGAAGTTCGCGTCCCCGAGGTGTTGCGTCCATACCTCGGCAATCGCGAGGTCCTTTGATTTGGTGCCGCCGGGCGTGGTTGAACGACTGGGCCGGGCGGCCAGCACGACTATGCGTGTAGCCTGCGGGTTCGGTAGTACCTGCCCGCATTCTCCTTACGGAGGCTCACTATCCGTCGTGCCTCAGTCGTCGATTGCCAACCAGTTGGCACATCCTTCCCGATCAACTCTCTGAATCTCGGAGGATTTCCGGTCGAGTACTTCGCTGCTGACGAAGACCACGCCTTCCCTTGCTCAGTACCAACACTCGATCGTTACGGGCGAGCTTTCAGACGGTGACGTGTGCGCGCCTCGCAAGCCCGATAATGTCTGGCATTGCGGTATGGCGAGGAGATGCGGCCAGAGAACTGATCAGTCGGCGGGCAGCGGAGCGGGTATGGACTTCACCTGGCGCGTACTGCTCGGCGATGGCAAGCGCTCGATACGCCTGGTCGTTTCGGCCGTGCTGCTTCCAGGCCATTGCCAGGTCTACCAGGAATCTGCCTTTGCGCTCGGTGCTGGGAAGCGCTTCCACTCGGACCTGGCTGCCACGATCCAGCGCGGTCGCCGAGTCGCCGAGCTTGAACGCTGAACTGATCTGGTGTGCCAGAGCGTAGTCCTCGACATGTTGTCGTTGCTGGCTGTCGACGATGTGCGCGGCAACGGCGGTGGCCTCGGAATAGCATTCCGTGGACTGGGCCTGGTCGCTGCGTACTGCGTCCGCGTACCCGGCCACACACCACAACTCGGCCGACTGGCGCCACAGCTCTGCCGGGCTGTTGTCGGTCGGCGGCGAATCCGCTCTTCCAGCTCAGACGCACGGATAATGCCGAGTGGTTCCAGCGGTATGGCGAGGGCTTCGAGGCTGTCTGGAAGGTAGCGCGCCCGTGGGTGCCCGATCGTCAGGCTGGAGCTGACCCGACGCGATCTGCCGTATGTGCTGGCCGCCAAAGGCAGCACCAGCGCTTATCCCGGTGATGTTCTTCCCGGCACCGCACCGTATTCCGGTCAGGGCCGTCGGCCCGCGCCTCGCTACCAGGACAAGCCCTCCACGCTGCGCGAGTTGGTCCTGGGCGCCGGGCGCAGTGGCCTGCGGTGGGTGACCTGGCGGCAGGGCACCAGGAAAACCCAGGGCAATCCCACCGCGAAGATGCGCTCCCGGTTCCTGGCGATCCGGGTGCGCCCGGCCAACCGGGACATCCCCCGCGCCGACGACGGCAGCCTGCCGGAGGTCTGGCTGCTGGCCGAATGGCCACCCCACGAACCCGAACCCACCGACTACTGGCTTTCCACCCTGCCTGAACACACCCCGATCCGGGAACTCGTGCGACTGGCCAAGATCCGCTGGCGCATCGAACACGACTACCGCGAACTCAAAACCGGCCCCGGCCTCACCCACTTCGAAGGCCGCTCCTTCACCGGCTGGCACCGCCACGTCACCCTCGTCTCCGCCGCCCACCTGTTCCTCACCCAACTCCGGCTGACCAGCCCAAAAGCACCTGGGGCAGCCTGACCCTCTACACCATCCTCAAAGGACTCCAGGCGCTACTGGCCACCTGGACAGGCCGATGCCCCATCTGCCACCAACAACCACCATGACGATCTAACAAAGCCCTACTAGTGTCACGCGCCGGAAATCCGTGAGATATATCGTGCGAGGGAGTCAAGGATCTCCTCCGCGGTCTTCTTCCAGACGAACGGCTTCGGATCCTCGTTCCAGCCCTTGATCCACTCCCGGACGTCTTTCTCCAGCGCCGCAACGCTTTTGTGGACGCCGCGACGAAGGAGTTGATCGGTGAGGAAGCCAAACCAGCGCTCGTCGGGTAGCTCCGGCGCGTTGCCGCGCCGGAGCCCCCTCAGAACCGGCCATGCCCGTTTCCGAGCAACCGGCTCAAGCAAGCCCTGAAGGCTCATAGGCAGGCAGAAGTGCTGTTTCCGCTGCTGTTGCCGGTGATCCGGCGCTGGCAGCGGGCGTGTATGAGACGGTCTGCGGTGCGTTCGTCCGGCGTGCCAGCACCCCACGCGGTGACCGCGTGTTTGCGGATCGCCTTGCGGGTAGCCGCAAGCCACTGTTCCCACTGCTGAGGGCTTTGTGGCTCACGATCGGCGTGCAGCAACAACCCTCGGCATATCGAGCATCGCCAACGCTGCGCCTGCAACAAGCGCAGCGTGGTCTTGCCCACCGGGGGTTTGCCGCGGCGACGCCGCGTGGCCCAGTAGTCGGTCAAGGTCGGATCATCCGGAGACGCCGCCCCGGCCACCATCCGGTGCCGGACGATCGCGGTCCAGGCGAACTTGCGGAGATAGAAGCCAGTGTTCTGGCTACCGAACACCCACGAGTCCTGCCTGGATGGGTTGAACTTGCCGAAGTACCGGGCAGTCACCCAGCGGATCGGCTTGTTCGGATGAGTGAACCTGGCCCACTTGTAGACCAGTCTCCACACGTGAGCGTCCAACGCCTTGAACGCCCGCTTGGACACCCCGATCCGATAGTAGGCGGCCCACCCGACGATAATCGGGTTGAGCTTGGCGATCACCGCGTCAGCGTTGGCCCCACGTAGGGCTTTCGCCTCGGTAGACAGCCGTTTCCGGATCCGTCGCAGCGCGTCGTTGCTCGGCTTGGTCAACAGCTTCCCGTTGGGGTAACGGCGGATGCTGAACCCCAAGAAATCCACGCCCTGATCTTCAAGGTGTGTAATCCGGGTCTTGTCCTCGTTGAAGACCAAACCCCTGGGAGCCAACCATTCCGCAAGCCGCGCCTTGACCTGCACTGCCTGCTCACGGGAGTGACACAAGGCGATCAGGTCGTCGGCATAACGGATAACCGCCGGACAGCCGGACATCGTCTTGCCGGCACGTGTGCCGGTGAGGTGATACCGGACACCGGCGGCGGTCTCCATCCCATGCAGAGCAACGTTCAGTAGCAACGGGCTGATCACCCCACCCTGAGGAGCACCCTCCCCAGTCGGGGCGAACCGGCCATCCTCGATCACACCCGCTTTCAACCACTGCCGGACGAGTTCCCGAGCCGGGAACGTCCCGAGTGACTCGCAGATGTGGTCGTGGTTGAGCCGGTCGAATGCCGTCTTGAGATCGGCGTCGAGCACCCACAGACGTTTCGCGTCGGTGCGGCTCGCCGTCGTGTGGATCGCCACGATCGCGTCGTGGCAACCACGTCCCGGCCTGAACCCATAAGACTTCGGTTCGAACCGGGCCTCCCACTCGGGTTCCAGAGCATTGACCGCCAGAGCTTGAAGGCATCTGTCGGCGATCACGGGAATTCCGAGCGGGCGGCGGCGCCCGTTGCTTTTGGGCACATACACCCGCTTGACCGGCCGAGGGGACCACGGTTCGGCCTGGTGCACCAGCCAATCGGCCAGATCGGCCTTCTGTTCCGGTGTCACCACGACCTTGCCGTCGATCCCGGCTGTCTTGCGACCAGCGTTGATTTCCGTCACCCGCCGCACCGAAAGCAGCGCGTTGCTGCGGGAACGCACCATCAACTTCTGTAAATTGCGGACCTTCTTGTGGTCCCCTGCCTGTGACGCCGCGAAGATCCGCTGACGCAGCCGCCGTACCTCATCCTCGACCAGCCGCCATTTCACAGCATCCCAGTCGAGACTTCGGTCCTCGGGTCCGTTCACCATGTCGCCGCCGTCAGCGACCGCGGTCGTCTCCAGCATGGTCATGGCGTCCAACTTGCCCCTTCGGTTCCAGCGCTGTCGATCACCTGAGTCTTCGCAGGCTCACCCGGCTCACGTCAGCACCCTTTCAGGCCAGGGCATTGGCCCCTATCCGGCCAGTTATGCGAACACCGCCAGCGGAGGAGCCAGCATTGTGGTGCCCGGTTTCCTGGTGCCTTTCGGCTACCGGCATTCGCTTCTCGAGCCGTCCTGCGCCCGCTGCGGAATTCCGCCTTCCTTACGGTCGGCCTACCAAACGGCTTCCCGCTTGGACCTCATCGGGGTTGTCACGTTCCACATGAGACAGATATGACCGGGTTGGGGTCGGGTAGGACCGGCGGGTTACCCCGCCGATCCCCCCTCAGAACCGGACTTGAACGGTTTCCATTCATCCGGCTCAAGCAAGCCCTGGAGGCTCGTTGGCAGTTGGCAGTGCCGGACCCCCTGCGTTGCCGGTGGAAAGTCGGCGTGCGCAGTGGGCGTGTATGAGGCGGAGTGCAGCGGGTTCGTCCGACATGCCATGTCCAGTGTCAGCGATGATCGCTTGTTTGCGGATCGCCTTGCGGGTCACCTTGACCCACAGTTCCCATTCTTTCGGGGTTTGCGGGTCGTGGTCGGCGTGCAACAGCAGCTCCCGACAGAGCGGACAGCGGCCGTGCTGCGCTTGAAGCAAACGCAACCGGGACTGGTCCAGCGGGGGCTTGCGGCGGCATCGCCGTTCGGCCCAGTAGTCGACCAAGGCGGGGTCATCGGGTGACGCCCATCCCTTGACCACCTGGTGTCGGACAATTTTCGTCCAGGCGAACTTGGCGAGGTAGGCACCACTGTCGTGGTCACCGAAGATCCACCGATCTCGCCTGGTCGGGTGGAACGCGCCGAAATACCGGTCAACGACCCACCGGATCGATTTGTTCGGATGTCGGCGCTTGGCCCAACTCAAGGCCAACTTCCACATGTGGGTGTCCAACTGGACAAATGTCCGCTTGGACACCACGCTCCGGTAATAGGCTGACCAGCCCCGAATGATCGGGTTGAGTCGGGAGACCACCACGTGAGCATTAGCTCCCCGCAGTGCCCTCATTTCCGTGGTAAGCCGTTTCCGGAACCGCTGCACGGCCGGCTTGCTGGGTTTGATCAGCAGCTTACCGTTGCGATACCGGCGAATATGCATCCCGAGGAACTCGAAACCCTCTTCGAGACGGGCGACTCGCGTCTTGGCCTCGTTGAAGGCCAAACCCCGGGGTGCCAGCCACGCGGCCAGCCTTTCTTTGACCTGTTCGGCCTGTTCACGGCTGCCGCACATCGCGACAAGATCGTCTGCGTATTTCACCAGAACGGGGCTACCCTCTACTACTCGTTCGGCATTAACGCCGAACGCGCGGTAGCGGACCCCGGCGGCCTGCTCCATACCGTGCAAGGCCACATTCAGCAGGACGGGGCTGATCACGCCACCTTGAGGAGTTCCCTCTTCTGTCGGCGTAAACCATTCTCGCTCGACCACGCCAGCCTTCAACCACTGGTGCACCAGTTTCCTCGCAGGAAAAGTGCCGATCTGGCTGAGGATATGGCCATGGTCGAGCCGATCAAATGCCGCCGCCAAATCTGCGTCAAGAATCCATCGCCGTTGCGGATTCTTCCCTCTGACGGTGTTGAAGATGGCCTCGATCGCATCATGACAGCCACGGCCGGGCCGAAATCCGTAATTCTTCGGTTCGAACCGCGCTTCCCACTCGGGTTCGAGCGCGGCCGACGCCAGGGCTTGCAAAAGCCTATCGCCGACCACGGGAATGCCGATGGGACGCTGCTTTCCATTGGCTTTCGGTATAAACACTCGTTTGACGGGTTTGGCCGTCCATGACCGGCAGCGATTCTGTGCCCAATCAGCCCACCGGGACTTCGACTGGGAACTTCGCACTACCTTGCCATCGACACCCGCCGTCAAACGACCAGCGTTGAGCTCCGTCACCCGCCGCACGCTTAATAACGCGTTAGCACGCGAGCGCAACATGAGCTTCTGCAAGTTCCGGACCTTTCTCAGGTCCCCTGCCTTCGATGCCGCGAAGATGCGTTGCCGCAGACGCCGTACGTCTTGCTCAACCTGACGCCAATCCACAGCGTCCCAGTCGAGGAGTTCGTCGTCGGGTCCGTTCGCCGCGACGTGTTCGCGCGTGACATCGGTCGCGGCGAGCGTGGTCGTGGCGTCCAACTTGTCCCTCGGTTCCGGTGCGTTGATCATCGAGTCTTCGCAGGCTCACCTGACGCACGTCAGCGCTCTTTCGAGCCGGACCACCAGGGTCCGTATCCGGGCGGTTATCCGACACCCCGCAGGAGGCCGCGGCCAGCGGTGTCGGTCTTTCCGGTGCCTTTCGGCGTCCCAAGCCTTCGCTTGTTGCGTCATCCTTCCCCCGCTGAGGATTTCAGCTCTCCTCACGGTCGGCCTTCCAAGCCAGTCCGGCTTGGACCTCAACGGGATTGCCACGTTCCGCAGGTGTGAGATGCGATCGGGGTGGGCCTCTCCTCTATCCCGGGGCGGCGGTGTCCTCCCGACCGGCAGGGCATAACCGGTCGGCGCCTGCCGCTTCCCAGCGGCCAGCCCTACACCCTCACTGCTACAGCCCGTCTGCGAGGGAGGTATTGACGAGACATCAGCGGAGATTCACGCGATTGGCCCGGCCGATCTTTCCCTTGCCCGTGACTCCCGGACGGAACGGGAGCCCTTCGGCTTTTCCCCCGGGCTTCGCACCCCGCCGTCACCAGCGACGCACGCCGAGGTGGGAACAGGTCTCACGGACACTGACCCGGAGCTACACCTTCGACATCAGTCGATCCTCCTCAGCTAGCTCACTCACTACCAGCGACTTCGTGTCGCACTGCCCTCTGTACCCCGGGGACGGTGGTGCGCTCCCGCCCGGCCAGATTCGTTCGGGCGGCACCTGCCGCGCTCTCAGCGACCGGTCCCTATCTCCCACTGCCACTTCCCATCTGCGGGAGTGATCATGACGAGGCGTCAACGAGGGTTCACGCTATTCCCCCGTCCGGTCTTCCCCAGCCTGTAACCACCGGATGGAACGGCAGCCCTTGAGCCTTTCACCTCGGGCTTCGCACCCCACGGTTACTCGCGACGCACGCCGAGGCGGGGACGGTCCTTGCGCACTGGACCGAGAACTACACCATCGACATCAGCCGATCCTCCTTCGACGAGTTCTACTGCTCTCATGCGACTTCGTGTCGCACGACCTCGTTAATCCAGGACGAACCGGTGGGAGTGAAATGCATATGGAAACGCGGATGCCTTGCCAGCCACGCGTTGATGGCGGGCGTCTTGTGAGTGGACAGGTTGTCGCACACCAGATATACGTCCAACTCAGCGGGAACGGTCTTGTCGATGGTGACCAGGAACTTCTTGAACTCCACCGCCCGACGCCGCCGGTGGATCTCGGAGATCACCGTGCCATCGGCGATGTCGAACGCCGCGAACAGACTGGTCACACCGTGGCGGACGTAGTCATGGCTGCGACGTTCCGGCATCCCGGGCATCGCCGGCAGCACCGGCTGGGACCGATCCAGCGCAGGCTTATCTGAGGTAAATGATCTGGTTTGCCTTGTTTTCGCTGGTAGAGCTTTTGCGGTCGCGCCTGTAAGGGGTTTGTCAGGATGTTTCGGAGCGGTCGGATGGTTGGCGGTTGGCGCGGCGGCGGCGTAGTTCGAGGTTCTCGCCGTGGGCGGTTTCGAGTGCGTGCTTGAGGGCGTTGACTTCCTCGCGGTGGCGGCGCCGTAGGTCGGCGAGTTGGGCGGTGAGAGTGCGGATGACGCTGCTGGGCTGGTCGGAGTCAACGCGCTGTTTCGGGGTGGGTGGTGTGTTTTGTTGCTGGGCGCGGAGTTGTTCAACTTGTTGGCGTATTTCTGTTGTGCGGTAAAGAAAATCGAGCGAGACGCAAGCGATGTGGGCGAGTCTGCGGAAGGTGATGGGCTGTTCGTTGCGGATCATGTCGTGCAAGCCTTGGTCGGCACGTGCCTTGGCTGCGGCACTTTTGCGGGCGGCGGCTTGGCGGAGGTTGTCGGGGTTGCCACGCATCAGTGGTTGTCCTTGTTGTTGGTCAGGGAGTCGATGCGGGCTGCGACCCCGGCGCCGCGGAGGACTTGGACGGTGCCATCGGCCAGCCGGGTCTGTTCGAGCTGGACGATGATGCGGCCGAGAGCGTCGGTTTCTTGACGGCGCCCGGCAAGCCAGATGTTGTCCTCGCTCATCTCCTGCCCGGTTCGGGCGTGAAACGCCGTGCGGCGCTGTTCGATCAGTTGCTCGGTGCGGTCCTTCTGGGCGCGTAGTTCGGGCAGGAACGTCGCGTCGGTTGCGAACTTGTCGCAGGTCAAGCAAGCGTTGCCCCTGGTGCAGTGTTGGCGGGGTGGCAGCAGGCACCAGCCGTTGGGCAGGATCCGATCGGTGCGCTTGTCGAGTTCGAGCATGTCGTAGAGATCTCGTGGGTCGATTTCGAGGTCGCGGGCATCCGCGGTGATCTTGCGGTAGCGCAGAAACTCCCGCTCGTGCGTGCTCGCCAGGGTCTGCGCATATGCCATGGTCATTTCTGGTGTCAGGTGCCCGAGGTAGCGCTGCACTACGTGCAAGGGAACACCGGCGTTGAGCAGACAGGTGGCTTTGGTGTGCCGGAAGCGGTGCGTGCGCTGGAAGTCGACCAGTGCTCCGGTGCTGTCGCGGATATCGAGGCGGCGGGCGAGTTCACCGAGCCGCTCACGCAGCCACCGATCCGAGTAGGGCCGATTGACATGGCGGTTTTTCCGGGCGGCCACAAACAAATACTTCGGCGTGCGGACTGCTTGATCGCCCAGGAAGCGATGCAGCCATTGTTGTTGTGCCTGGATGATCGCGACGATCTCGCGGTCGACCAGGATGGTGTCGGGAGCGCCGTCGATTTTGGTCTGCTGGTAGCGCAGCCGAGCAACGAAACCGTCGGACTCGTCGGTGGTGCTGGGCTGATTTAACGGCAGCAGGGGATCGTGATCGAGCATGCAGATCTCGCTGACTCGTCGTCCGGTGCGGGCGAGCAGCATCAGGATGCGCATCGCCTGGTCGTCACCGAACCCGCCTTCCGCGGCCGGCGTGCCCAGCAGCCCAGCCCCTGCCATGATCTGGGCGAATGCGTCGTCCTCAATGACGTCACGTTCATGGTCGCGGTGCCGTGCTCTGGGAGGTTTTTCCCCTCGCCGGAACAGCACTGCGTGGTGCGGGCCCAGGCGCAGCCAGCCGGATTCGCCCAGGGTTGCGGCGGCTGTGTCGCGGTGCTCATACATGAATCACGCGCGATTGCGACAGCGGCTTGCCGTGGGTGCGGCCCGGATGCCGCACCCGCAGGCTACGGACGTAGCCGAGGAAGTCCAGCAACAGCGCGCGAACATCGGCGGGCTCATCGGCCAACCACGGGCCAGGGATCTTGCGGCCAGCGAGAAATGCATCGAATGCCGCCGCGGCGTCGATGCGCAACCGCAGTGTTCCCCACGCCAGCGTGCCGGTCTCCAGACCAACCTTGCAGTACCACTGAACGCCGCAGCGCAACCAGCCGGTCCCGACCTGGTGGAAGCGACAGGCCAATCGCCCGCGAGGTTCGTGCATCCGCTGTGGGATGCGGGCGTCGGTGGTCGGATCCCAGACCTTCCGCAGCCACCACGGCCTCGGGTCATAGGCCGCCGACAGCAACCGGTAGCAGCGCTGCAGTTGCTGGCGAAGGTCCCTGGTGGTGCCCGTGGCCGGCAACGACCCGGTGCGACGCGGGCTGGCCCGTGCCATCTGCTGCTCCCAGTCCCGCAGCGACAACCCGGTCAACGACACGGGCGCCTCCCGGCCGAGGTCAGTGATCACATCAGACAGCCGGCGCGCCAGCATTCGCATGTGACCAATGTCGACTTTGCCACCTTGGTCGATGATGCGGAAGACACACAAGGCCAACTCGATGCGGATCGTCTCCGGCAACGCCGAGAGGTCCAGCGCCGTGCGGCGACCTGGTTTCTCGGCCAGCCCCCTTGCGGTATTGGGCAGAAACGGTATCCGGGCTGAAGCAGGAAAGGCGCATCTCAACCGGAGTCGCCTCCCACACAACGCGCGCAGCACCTCAGGCCGGTAACCGCGCGCCAGCCCGCGTGGTGAAGGCGCTCCAGTCGGCGACCGTGCGCATCTCGGCGTCCTCGGTGACGTGCGCATACGTGTTGAGCGTGGTCTGCACGTCGGCGTGTCCCAGCCGGCGACTGACCACATGCACCGGCACCCCCGACATCAGCAACGCGGTGGCGTGGCTGTGTCGATACCAGTGCGGACTCCAGCCCGCCGGCACCTCGCCAGCCAACTGACGCCGCAGCCGGTCCACCAAGTCGTAGACGGACTCCGGTCGCCACGGGGCGAACCGGGGCTCGCGGTCGAAGCATCCACAATCGACGATTACGCAGCGAACCCCGCCACTCCTGCGCCGCAGCGTCCCAGCTCGCGCACGCCTCGAAGATCCGCTCCATCTGCCCCGGAGTCAACGTCGGCGGACACGCTCGGCGCGGCTGACGAACACGGATCACCGACTGGCGGCGACCCTTGCGTCGAGCGCGGGCACGCACCCCCGCCTCGCGGACACCGGACAGATAGGCGCGGATGGTCTTGCGGTCCCGCCCCAGGTGACGGGCGATCGCCGAGATCGTCCAACCCCGGGCATACAGGGCGTGCGCGTCGATGTCTTCCTCCCGTGTGAGCATGAGACGTGGGGCTCCTTCGAGCTGGTGTGTGGTCAGAGACCGCCAGACTCGAAGGAGCCCCGCCCGTCTCGGCGGAGCCACGCCGGGTGGGGAATTTCAATGAGCAGGTCTGGGGAGAGATTCGGCTCTGGCGCGAGTTTCGTGACCCTGGTGACGGGTCGTGATCGCGGTTGTTGATCATATTGGGCGTGCTCTGTTGATCTGGAAGCGTTGCTGCCTCATCTGGGCGGGCTGTGTGTGGAGCGAGTGGAGTACGGATCCGACGGCGTGACGATCTGCGCTCGGTCGCGTGTGGCCGAGGCGACCTGCCGGGCATGTGGGGTGCGGTCTGGGCGGGTGCACAGCCGTTACGTGCGCCGGTTGTCTGATGGCGTGCTCGGTAGGCAACCAGTGGTCATCGCGTTGACGGTCCGGCGGTTCGTGTGCCTGGATTCTCAGTGCGCGACGAAGACGTTCGTGGAACAGGTCGACGGCCTGTCCGAGCCGAATCGACGTCGGACGACTCCGCTGCTGGCGATGTTGGGGCAGGTGGGCTTGGCGTTGGCGGGCCGAGCTGGGGCGCGTCTGGCCGCGATCTTGGGTATCAAAGTGGATCGGACGACGCTGCTGCGTTTGGTGCGGGCACTGCCGGAGCCGGAGACCACGACCGCCCCGGCCGTGCTCGGCGTGGACGACTTCGCCCTGCGCAAGCGGCACGTGTACGGCACGATCCTGGTCGACATCGACACCGGCAAGGTGATCGACCTGCTGGACGGTCGCGAGGCCGAACCACTGGAGCAGTGGCTGCGCGAGCATCCTGGAGCCGGGGTGATCTGCCGTGACCGCGCCGGCGCCTACGCCGAAGGCGCGAAGGCCGGGGCCCCGGACGCCGTCCAGGTGGCCGACCGTTGGCATCTGTGGCGCAACCTGGGCGACTACGTCGAGAAGGCCGTCGGGCGCCACCGCGCCTGCGTCAAGCTCGACCAACTCGACGGCGAAACTGTCGGCGTGTCGGCGCCGCAGGCGGCCCAGGACGAGCCGGACGCCGCGATACCCGAACCGGTCGAGTCGCGACTGGTGATCCGTACCCGGGAACACTATGCCGCGATCCACGGGCGGCTGGACCGCGGCGAGACGATCTCCGCCATCAGCAGGCAGCTGTCACTGGACCGCAAGACCGTGCGGCGCTTCGCTCGTGCCAGCACGGTTGACGAACTTCTCGGCAAGGCGATCGCCCGGGCGAGCTTGCTCGACCCGTTCAAGCCCTACCTGCACCAGCGTTGGACGGAGGGCGCCACCGACGCCGCGCAGCTGACCAAGGAGATCACCGCCCAGGGATACACCGGCAGCGACAAGACCGTGCGCCGCTACCTGCAGCCCTTCCGCGGCATGCTCACGCCTCCGCCATCGCCGCCTGCCGTGCCGAAAGTCCGTCAGATCACCGGTTGGCTGCTGCGCCGCCCAGAGGATCTCGATACCGACGAGACCAACCAGCTCGCTGACATCCGATCCCGTTGCCCCCACCTGGATCGCCTCGCCGACCACGTCACCGACTTCGCGAAGATGATGACCAACCGTGAAGGCGAGAAACTAGAATCTTGGCTGTCCACAGTGGAACACGATGATCAGCCCGACTTGCACTCCTTCGCCATCGGGCTCCGCCGCGACCAAGACGCCGTCACCGCAGGACTCACGCTGCCCTACAGTTCGGGGAAGGTCGAGGGCAACGTGAACAGACTGAAGGCGCTCAAGAGGCAGATGTACGGCCGAGCCAAGCTCGACCTCCTCCGCAAACGCGTCATCCTGGCCTGACGGCCCCCGGCTCACCCTGAGTCACCGAACCACGAAACTCGCGCCAGAGCCGATTCACCTAAGCGCCGTCACCCAGTCTTCCACTGACACCACCCTTTTCCGCCCTTCCTGGCTCCAAACCAGGATCAGCGGCCAAAGGGGTCAAAATTCGGATGCCACGCCGGGGTCAGTTTTCACCCGCCGCCGACAGGACTGACGAGATTCCTCGCGGGAGCATTTGCCAGGATCATCACTCTGCGTTGATGGCGCCGTGTAGGGAAGCGTTGTTATGCAGTGCTGCTGTCCACCGACACTCATGGCAGACCTGGTCCACGTGCTCCACCGTCAGGTCCCAGAAGATTGGCCACGTCAGTGCAGGTAGCCCGCACGCGGTGCTCGCCCCGCCTGCCTCGCGGACGTGGGCCACTCCAAGAGGCACTTCGCGCGGAATCTGATGCTCTCGGTCGACCGCCGATGACTGGCGGTGACGTGCCAGCGCCTGACCGTTGCTGGGATCGATCGCTTACTCCACCAGTCATGGCCGAAGAACCGCGGTCGAGTCGCCGATCGCGGCGAGACTTGCCTGCGCGGGCGGGTGGCCAAACCGGAGAAGGTCCCAGGCCGACCGAAGGTGAATCAGTGGGACCTCCGAGGGTTCGTCCGCAGGGTCTCGTGGCTCGTCGTGATTCAAAGGGTCACTCCGACAAGTGGGATTCGACTAGACGATCGCGCTCAGCCCGCCGTCGACAACCAGGCTTGCGCCGGTCATGTACGAGGACGCGGGACTGGCGAGAAACAAGAGCGCGCTGTCCAACTCCTCCTGCTCTCCGAAACGCTGCAGAATGCTGCCGTCGGAAACCAGTGCGTGAAGTGCATCGGTACCCTCGCCGCCCGTGATCTCGGACTCGAAGTAGCCCGGGCACAGCGCGTTTACCCGGATCCCCCGGCGTAACGACCACTGCTGAGCCAGATCACGAGTCAGGCCCAGCACCCCAGCCTTGCTTGCGGAATATCCCGCCTGCGGGAATCGAGAACCCATGCTCCCCAGCACGCTCGCGATGTTCACGATCGAGGAGCCGGGCGGCATGTGTGGAGCGCAGGCACGGGACATCCAGTAGACGCCGCTCAGGTTGATTTCGATCGTGGACCTGAAGACAGCGGGATCCTCACGAAGCGCTCCGCCGGCGGGGCCGACACCGGCGTTATTGATCAGGACGTCAACGCGTCCGAACTCGTCCACCGCAGCACGAACGACGTTCTCGCACTGGTCGAGGGACGCCACGTCAGTTCGATGCGTCATCACCGTCGAACCCTGATCGCGGATCTCTCGCGCCACAGATTCCAGTTGCTCATCTCGTCTTGCGGCAAGGACAAGCGTGCCGCCGACGGCCGCGACGGCGCGCGCGAAGCCTGCCCCCAGCCCAGAGCTGGCACCCGTGATCAGAACGACCTTGTCGTCCAGCCGGAACCGCTCCGTCGGGCTCGTGCGCTGCTCCTCAGGCGACATGGCGAGATACCCGCTTCAGCTCTGCCCGAGCGACGGTACGACGATGCACGGCGTCCGGTCCGTCTACGATCCGGAGCACTCGCGCCCACGCGTAGAAGTACGCGAGCGGGGTGTCGTTCGACGCTCCCATCCCGCCGAACACCTCGATGGCTCGGTCGATCACCCGCGTAGCCATCGCGGGTGCCGAGACCTTGATCGCGGAGATCTCGCTGCGCGCCCCCTTGGCGCCATGACGATCGATGAGCCAGGCGGCGTGGTAAACGTGGAGCCTTGCCTGGTCGATGTCGATCCGGGACTGTGCAATCAGGTCCTGCACGTTGGCGAATTCCGCGAGTTGCTGACCGAAAGCGACCCTGGACTGCGCCCTTTCGAGCATGAGCGCGAGGGCACGTTCGGCCATGCCGATTGCGCGCATCGCATGGTGGATGCGGCCGGGCCCCAGCCTTGCCTGGGAGATGACAAACCCGTCGCCCTCGGTTGCCAGGAGGTTCTCGACAGGCACACGAACGTCGCTGAACGAGATCTCACAATGGCCGTGCTGATCGTTGAACCCGAAGATCGGGAGGTTCCGTTCGACAGTCACGCCGGGTGTGTCGCGAGGCACCAGGATCATCGACTGTTGGCGGTGTGATGGCGCATTCTGATCGGTCTTTCCCATGACGATGAAGATCGTGCAGCGTTCATCGGCGGCTCCGGAGATCCACCACTTTCGACCGTTGATGACGTACTCGTCACCGTCGCGAACGATCTGGGTGGTGATGTTGGTCGCGTCGGAGGACGCGACCTCTGGCTCAGTCATGGCGAACGCCGATCGGATCTCTCCTGCCAGCAGCGGCTCGAGCCATTGCTCTCGCTGTTCCTGGGTCGCGAACAGCTCAAGGGTTTCCATGTTCCCGGTGTCCGGGGCCTGGCAGTTGATCGCCTCCGGTGCGATGACCGGCGACCATCCGGAGATCTCGGCAATGGCCGCGTAGTCGACATTGCTCAAGCCGGAGTGCGAGGGGAGGAAGAGGTTCCAAAGACCGCGGCTTCGGGCCTCCTTCTTGAGATCCTCCATGATCGGCGGGTGAGCATGGTCGCCGTGGGCGCGGAGGTATCGGTCCCACTCGGCCTCCGCGGGGAGAACATGTTCGCGCATGAAGCCCCACATGTTCTCGCAGGTCTCTTCCGCTGATGCCGACAGTGAAAAGTCCATCGTTACTCCTGATCGTCAGTTCCGTGGAAGGAGTTCGAGCCCGCGCTGGCCGAGGCCGAGGACCTCGTCTCTGAGATCGCCGAAGTCCTGGCCGCCCATCGCGCCTGCCTTCGATCGGGCGAACACCCCCTGCGTGATCACGGCAAATTTGAAGTGCGCGAAGGCCAGGTACCAGTTCAGGTCGGGTGCGTCGACGCCTGCTTTACTCAGGTAGCGCTCGACCATGTAGTCCCGGTTCGGGAAGCCGGGTAGGTGGCTCACGCCGGGAACGAGGGAGGATGCGGGTTCTCCGTCGCCGCGCCAGAACAGAAGCAGGAGCGCCAGGTCGGTGGCCGGATCGCCGAGGGTGGAGAGTTCCCAGTCGAGCACGGCGCGCACACTGCCTGGGTCGCAGAGATCGAGGACCACGTTGTCGAGCCTGTAGTCGCCGTGAATGAGTGCGACGCGCTGCTGGTCGGGCACGGTCGACGCGAGTCGTGACGCGAGTTCATCGAGTTCCTGGACAGCGCCGAACCTGGATGCCTGCCACTGGCTCGTCCAGCGGCGAACCTGTCGGTTCAGGAATCCGTCCGGGTTGCCGAAGTCCTCGAGCCCGATCTCGCGGTAGTCGACCGCGTGCAGGGCAGCCAAGCTGTCCACGAACGTGTTGCACAGGGCTTTTCGTTCCGCTTCGGTCTCGGCGTAACCGGCCGGAAGCTGGTCGCGCACGACATGGCCGTCTACCTTCTCCATGACGTAGAACGGGAAACCGAGCATCGCGCCCTTGTCGACCAGCAGGATCCGAGCAGTCGGGACGTCGGTTGCGTCGAGCGCGGCCTGGACCCGGGCCTCCCGTGCCATGTCATGAGCACTGGGAAGGAGCTGCCCGGTTGGCGGACGCCGGAGGATGAGCTCGCCTGCCGTCGACCGGAGGCGGAAGGTCAGGTTTGACTTTCCTCCGTTGATCAGCTCGGTGCTCATGTCCATCCAGGCAGCATCGCGGCATACCTCGGTGAGGGCGGAGGACAGCACATCGAGGGGGAGCAGAGCAAGCTCCGTGGTGGACATCAGCCCTCCCGTGTGGCCGTGAGCACGATCTTGCCGCGTGCCGTCCGCTCCTCGATCGAGACCAGTGCGTCAGCGGCCTGCTCCAAGGGGTAGCTGCCCCCGACGATCGGGCAAACGTGTCCGTTCCGCGCGAGTTCGGAGAGTGCGGCCGCAGAGTCAGCCGCAATCGACACGTCCTCCGCGATGAACCCGCCCCAGTAGACGCCGATCAGTTCGATGTTGTTCAGAAGCAGCCGGTTGACGGCGATCTCCGGGATGCCGCCTGCTGCGAAGCCGATGACGAGATGCCTCCCCTCGCGGCGGAGGAGCCGGACGGAGTCGAGGAAGAAGTCCCCGCCGACGGGATCCACAGTGACGTCGACGCCTTCTGGGTACCAGGTACGAACGGCTCGGGCCCAGTCGTCGTCAGCGGCGACTACCCGGTCCGCGCCCGCCGCTTCCGCCACGTCCATGTTTGCCGCGCGGTCGACCACGGCAGTGACGACAGCACCCAACCCCTTCGCTACCTGGATTGCGGCTGTTCCGACGCCCCCACCCGCGCCGTGCACCAGGACGTGCTCGCCGGCCTTGAGGCGCCCACGCCGAACCAGCCCGAAGTGAACTGTCTGATAGTTCATCGCGTACGCAGCGCCTTGCTCGAAGGACAGCTCGTCCGGCAGCGGGAACACGAGTGCTGGGTCGGCGGCCACAGTCTCCGCGAAGCCACCCTGAGGGACATGGGCCGCACAGCGGTCGCCAACACGAACGAGCGCGCCCACGGGAGCGCTGCGTACCACTCCGGCCACCTCGACCCCCGGCACGAACGGAAGCGCTGGCCGGACCTGGTAGAGCCCGCGGGTCATGAGGACATCGACGAAGCTGACACCCATCGCCTCGACGTCGATCAGGACTGAGTTGCCGTCACCGGTCGGGGGATCGACGTTGACAACCTGGATGGCGCGCGGTCCCTCCAGCGTCGTGATCTGAACGGCTTTCATCATGGGCTCCTACTCCCGGACCGGTCGGGTCCAAATCGATGCTGGGCCCGCGCTCCGTGCCGACGGCTGAGGCGGCGGGCATCCACTCACTGGGTGTCTCGAGAGGAAGACGCCGTGAACCATAGCGCACATCTGTCCCGATGCGGCACACTCCCACATCAATGTCCCAACCCCGAGACGGCGGCAGCAGGAACTGGCAGAAGCCGGGGCCTTCGAACCTTCCGGCTGACGTCCAGCACGCCACTGCCGCAGACATCACTCGGGACTAGTCAGAGGAGAGTCAGATGAGAGTCGGGATGCAACCGGTCACGCGCGGTGGTCGCCGCCGCGCGACCACCGTTGTCGCCGTGATCGCCGTGATCGCTGCAGGCCTCGTGCTGGCGGCGTGCGGAAGCGACGACACGTCGCAGTCGCGACCGCAGAACTCGGCCGAGGCCAGCAAGGCAGCTCGGGCGGCGGAAGCATTCGTCGAGCCATTCCTGGCGACGCCGACCGACATCACCGTCACCGATCCGCTGCCGAGCCAGCCTGAGGGCGGCAAGGCCTTCGTCTGGGTTTCGTGTGACACATCCCTGTGCCGCGATATCGCCAAGGGCGCGGAGGAAGCAGCTGAAGCGGTCGGCTGGAGCTACAAGAACCTGACGTTCAAGCTTGCGGACCCGGCGTCGCTCGTCGCGGCTCTCAACCAGGCACTTGACTTCTCGCCTGCTGCAGTCGGATTCACGGCACTGCCGGAGGCGGTTTGGTCGACCGTCGTCCCTGTGTACGAGAAGGCAGGTGTCCAGCTCGTGCCCGCGGTCGTGGGTCCGGTCGAGCTGAGCGAGACCGTGCCCGCGAACATCTTCGGGGACGAGAGTCAGAACACCCAGGCCAAGCTCCTGGCCAATTACACCATCGCGGACTCGGACGGGACTGCCTCCGGCCTGCTTGTCCGCGTCCCTGATCTGATCACGCTCAAGGCCTTCGACGGTGGTGTCCAGGAGGCGTACGAAGCGTGCAAGACCTGCGATCTGAGCACTGTCGACGTCGGGCTGGCGCAGGTGGCTGCCGGTCAGGTCAACGGTGTCATCACCTCGGAGCTACAGCGAAACCCGAAGATCAAGTATGTGATTCTTCCATCGTCCGACTTTGCGCAGGGTCTTCCCAGCGCACTGTCGACTGCGGGACTGAACGACATTCGAATCCTCGCTGTCGGCTCGACCGAGCAGGACCTGCAGGACGTGATCGACGGCCGGGCGACGGGCTTCGTTCCGTTCTCGGCGAAGTACGCCGGGTGGCTGGCTGTTGACTCGGCTCTGCGAACCGCCGCGGGTGTGCAGCTCCCGGAAGGGTACGGACGGATCCCGATGCAGCTCTTCGTCAAGAAGAACACTACCGAGCCGTTCAGCAGCTATGAGGAACCGTCGGACTTCCGCGATCAGTTTATGGCGCTCTGGAAGCTCAAGTAGATGACTCCATCAACTGCGGACTCCGCCGAGGCGCCCGTTCTGCAGGTGAGCAACCTGTCCAAGACTTTCGCTGGACAGACTGCCCTGGCCGGCCTCGATCTCACGATCGGGGCCGGCCGGGTCCACGCTCTCCTGGGAGGGAACGGCTCGGGAAAATCCACCTTCATCAAGATCCTTTCCGGCTACCACAAACCCGATCCGGGCGGGGATGTCCAGGTCGCCGGGCACTCCCTCGCTTTCGGTTCACCGGACTCGTCACGTGCTGCGGGTTGCCGCTTCGTGCACCAGGACCTCGGGCTCGTCGACACCTCATCCGTGCTCGACAACCTCATGTTCGGACGAGGGTTTCCGCGCACGCTGGGCACTGTGAGGTCTCGTCGAGCGAGACTCCTTGCGATCGAGATGCTGGATCGAGCCGGGCTGCAACTCCATCCCGACACCCTTGTCGGAGCTCTCACGCCCGCTCAGAAGACGGAAGTGGCCGTGGCGCGGGCGCTGAGCCCCGTCGCCGGCGAGGAAGTTCGTCTCCTCCTCCTCGACGAACCGACTGCGAACCTGCCCCACGACGAGGTCGACCAGCTTCTCGCCACGATCCGCCGGGTGAGCAGCCGCCAAATCGGCGTGATCTTCGTGACGCACCGTCTGGAGGAGGTTCTCCAGGTCGCGCACGAGGTGACCGTCCTGCGTGACGGCATCCGGGTCGCATCGCGCGAGGTCGACGGTCTGACCAGGTCGCAGCTCGTTCACCTTCTGGTAGGGGATGAGCTCGACGAGACCCAAGCCGCGGCGGAGGGGCTCAACGACCCAAGCCTCGCTCCGGTGGCTCTCGCGGCAAGGTCGGTGTCAACCGACTCCGTTGCACCGTTTGATCTGGACGTCCGCCAGGGCGAGATCGTCGGGATCGCCGGCATCACCGGTTCCGGTCGGGAGGAGGTGCTGGGGTCGCTGTTCGGCGCGCTCGATCGCAGCGGAGGCGAGGTGATCATCAATGACGTCGTTCTGCGAAAGGGTTCTCCGCGAGCGGCGATCCGTTCGGGTGCGGCATTTATGCCTGCAGAGCGGCGTACCCGAGGTGGCGTTCTGCAACTGTCGGCACACGAGAACCTGAGCTTGGCCACCATCAGCAAGCATTGGCGCTTTCCGGTGATGCGACGTGCGCAGGAACGAGCCCAGACGGCGTACTGGTTCGACCGCCTGGGCGTCCGTCCACTACACGGTGGGACTCTTCCGCTGTCGGCATTGAGTGGCGGAAACCAGCAGAAGCTTCTCCTCGCCAGGTGGCTGAACCGCAGCCCCTCCGTACTCATGGTCGATGAACCCACTCAAGGCGTCGACATCCAGGCCCGCGCTCGGATTCACGAGGAGCTGGTCGACGCCGCTATGAGCGGTGCCGCGGTCGTAGTCAGCTCGACGGACGTCGACGAGCTCGTGGCCCTATGCCACCGGATCCTGATCTTCCGTACTGGAGCGCTCGCCGCGGTGCTCGAGGGCGACGGCGTGAACACCAGCAACGTCACCCGCCAAACACTGATCTCGAATCACGAAGGAACATCATGAGAATTCCTAACGCAGGCATGGACCGGCTGAGCGGCCTCTACCTCGGCGCACTCTTCATTCTCGTGTTCGGGATCTGGACTCCTGACCTCTTCCTGACGACTGGGACGCTTCACTCGGTTGCCTCCAACCAGGCGATCGGCGCGATGCTGGCGCTCGCGGTGATCATCCCCATGGCCGCTGGCTGCTACGACCTGTCCGTGGGTGCGGTAGCGGGGATCTCGACGGTCATCGTGGTCACCCTCCAGAGCAACCATGGTTGGTCCATGTGGCCGGCCATCCTCCTGACCATTACTATCGCGGCAGGCGCCGGAGTTGTGAACGGCTTCGTCGTGGTCAAGCTCCGGGTTGACGCTTTCATCGCCACCTTGGGCACAGCGACGATCATCGCTGCATTCCAAACGATCGTGTCCAACGGGGCCCAACCTCCGCTACCTCAGTCGCCCGCGTGGCGCGACCTTACACAGCAGACGTTCTTCGGATTCCAGATCGTCGTGATTCACCTGCTCCTGCTAACTCTTCTCGTCTGGTGGGCTCTCGAGCACACGCCGGCTGGTCGCTACATCTATGCGATCGGCGGCAACGACGAGGCAGCGCATCTGTCTGGGGTCGCCGTCGGCAAGTGGCGATGGCTTTCCATGATCGCGTCTGCCTCGATCGCTGGCCTGGCTGGCGTGCTGTACGGGTCGCTGACGGGCCCGTCGCTGACCTACGGCCCAGGCCTACTCCTGCCTGCTTTCGCAGCCGCGTTCCTCGGGACCACTCAGATCCGTCCTGGCCGTGCAAACGCGTGGGGCACGCTGCTCGCTGTCTACGTACTGGCGATCGGTGTCAAGGGAATGCAACTCGTCACCGGCGTTCAGTGGCTGAATGACATGTTCAACGGTAGCGCCCTGATCCTCGCTGTGGCCTTCGCTGTATGGCGGCAGCGGAGACCCGCTGCGCGTGCTGGGAGGAGAAGGTCGGCCTCCGCTGGTGGGCTTCTCGCGAAGAAGTGATCTAAATCGCATGAGCCGTAGTCAAGATGTGTCCCGATGTGGCACACTCGAGCCAGATGTCCCAAGGCTCTCGCGAATGAGGCCTCCGTGTCTGAAAGGACCAAAACCAGTGTCCATTTCTGAGGAAACGACCATCAACGACACCAAGGACGAACTGAT
The DNA here is from genome assembly GCF_014697215.1 of Saccharopolyspora pogona. Classification (GTDB taxonomy): domain Bacteria; phylum Actinomycetota; class Actinomycetes; order Mycobacteriales; family Pseudonocardiaceae; genus Saccharopolyspora; species Saccharopolyspora hattusasensis. The sequence goes on along the minus strand of NZ_CP031142.1, from coordinate 2,547,656 downwards.
CCGGCGCGCAATCGACGTGGCCCCGATCGTGATCGCCGATGCCGACGAGAGCGAACGGCTGGGGCGCGTGACACCTCGTGTCATCGAAGCGCTGCGGGAGCGCGAGCTGTTCTGGATCACCGTTCCGAAGGAGATGGGCGGGTTCGGGCTGGAATGGGATACGGCAGTCCGCGTGATCGAAGAGGTCTCGGCTGCGGACGGGTCGACCGGCTGGATGCTGATGGCGAACATGGGTGCCACCGGACTCTGCTCCTGGATGTTCCAGGTCAGTGAGAAGCTCGTCGCCGAGCACGGGTCGATGCCCTTGGGCTGTGGTACCTACGCACCGCTCGGCAAGGCAGTGGTCGTCGACGGAGGCATCCGGCTCAGCAGTGGTCCGATTCCCTTCAACAGCGGATTCGACGCAGCCAGCCAGGTCCTCGTGATGGCCGTGGTCCACGACGAGGATGGGAACGTCGTGACCACCGAGAGCGGCGACCCGGAGATGCGCTGCTGCATGGTGGACAAGGACGGCGTCGAGAAGCTCGGCAACTGGGACGTCCTCGGGATGGCCGCAACGGGCAGCTACGACATCCGGGTTCCCGAGCAGTTCGTCGCTGACGACCGGGTTCGTCGGTTCGAGGAGATTTCGGCGCCCGAGGGCGCTCCGTACGAAGGAACCGAGCTCGACTTCCTCAGCACCGCGGTGTCGGGCCATGCCCCCGTCGTGATCGGCGCGATGCGTCGAGCTCTGTCCGAGATCGCGACCGCCTCCATCGGGCGTCGGCGTCTCGGTTACCCGGAGACGGTCGACCAGCACCCGCTCTTCGGCCTCGAGTTCACCCGTCACGAGGCGATGTACCACGCGGCGCGCGACCTGTACTACAAGAGCCTCGACGATGCATTGATCGCAGTGAAGGAGCGTGGCGGCCTGACGGTGACTGAGCGGGCTCGGATCAGGCAGTCAGTGACCTACCTTCACGGCGTGGCCGGTGAGGTCGTGAGCTTCTGCGCGCTCTGGGGAGGAACCAAGACGTTCCGTAACCCGAGCGTCATCGGCCGCTGCCTGCGTGACGTCACGGTTGCTCGCAACCACGCCTTCGTGGACCCAGTGACTCTGGCGAACGCGGCTGAGCCCTTCATCCAGGAATGGTCCGGGCAGTAGGGACCCACCTGCCCGCAATCCCATCACGCCTAGAAACTACGAGGAGACCCACCATGGCCAGTCCCGAATCAGCCGTCCTGACAGAGATGTTCAAGAACGTCGGCGCGCGTCTGAGTGCAGATCCGCCCATCGGCCTGGACTCGGTTCGAGAGATCTTCGACTGCATGCTTCGTTTCGCGACCGAAGCAGAAGGTGTCAGCTACCGGTCGGATCGAACGGGGCCGGTGCCCGGGATGTGGGCGTTCCCGCCCGACGCTGTCTCAGACGCCGTCATCCTCTACCTCCACGGTGGTGGGTACATCTCGGGGAGCACCTCGGGACATCGTCGACTTTTCGCGCACCTGGCGAAGGAGTCCGGTGTGCGTGCGTTCGCGATCGACTACCGCCTCGCGCCGGAGCACCTGTTCCCGGCGCAACTCGATGACGCCCGCGCGGCCTACGACCACCTTCTTGCTCAGGGCTACGCACCGCAGCGGATAGCAGTCGTCGGCGACTCGGCGGGTGGTTCGCTTGCCACCGCCCTCGGGCTTCACCTCGCCGATGGCGGCCAGCCTTCGCCGGCCGCCATCGTCGCGATGTCGCCCTACTACGACGTCCTCGGCGAGGGCGAAACCTTTGTCACCAACGTCGACAACGACGTCGTGGCCCCGCCTGCAGCTGCGATGGAGCCGAGTGCAGCGGTGTACCTGGGTGATCCCGCGCGGGCACGCACCGACCACTACGTCAACCCACTGATCAGCGACCCGTCGGGGTTGCCGCCGATGCTCCTGACCTGCGGCGGATATGAGTGCCTGCTCAGTGGGGTCGAGACCTTTGCTGAGCTGGCGCGAAGCAAGGGAGTCAAGGTTGAGCTGGATGTGGCCCCCGAGATGCAGCACGTGTTCCAGTTCCTCGTCGGTCATGCGCCGGAAGCGACCGAGTCGGTCGCCCGGATCAGCGAGTTCATCCGGACCAGCCTGAATGACTCCGGGCGGGCTGCAGCGGCGGCGCCTTCGAGTGGGGGCGGCGGTGACGATGACCTCGGAGGCTCGTCCAGATGCTAGTTCGCTTGGCGCTGCCACCCCTGAGGCTCTTCGCGATGCGTTCGCCAGCTTCCCGTCTGGGGTGGTGGCTGTCTGTGCCTCGGTGGACGGACGAGCCGTCGGAATGGCGGCGAGTTCGTTCTGCGTCGGGGTGTCGATGAGCCCGCCGCTGGTCCTTGTGTCGGTTCAGCACACATCGAAGTCTTGGCCGCTCCTGCGCCGGGCGTCGCGCGTCGGGGTCTCGGTTCTCGGTGTGGAGCAGGCAGAGGTGTGCATGCGCCTCGCCGACAGCTCGGCTGAGAAGTTCGTGGGGGTTGATATCCACACGACCAGCTCCGACTCGGTCTTCATCGACGAGGCTCCGGTGTGGCTTGATTGTGCGGTTGTGGACGAGATTCCCGTTGGCGATCACGACATTGTTCTTCTGCGTGTGGAGTCGCTTCGAGCGGCGGCGGACAGTGAACCACTTCTGTATCACAGGCGGACCTTCCGACATCTGAGCGATTGATCTGCTCGATGCCGAAGGGGTCTCCAGGGTGCAGGCCTGGACACCCCCTTCGGTTTTGGATGTGGCGCTACTCGGCGCTGGCGGCTGCCTCGACGGCCATGGCTGTCTTGGCGAAGTCCTCAGCGGAGTGCTCGACGCAGACGAAGGCTTTCCCGGAGGGGGTCATCATGATTCCTTGGTCGAGCAGAGCGCCGATGAACCGGTTCCACTCCGAGTCGCGTCCATCAGTGGACTCGTATCCGCTCGCTGGCACGATCTGCAAGAGGGAACCCACGCGGTTAACAGTCGCCGGACTCGCGGAACCTGCCAGAGCCGGCGTCAGTGCTTCCTCCAGGCCGCCCCCTGCCGCCTCGAGACGCTGATAGATCGACGCATCGGTGAGGACGTCCATCGTTGCCTTGACCGCAGCCATGGCGATCGGGTTGCTGTTGAACGTCCCGGCGTGGACCACGCCGCCAGCGACTTGGTCGATCAGATCGGCGCGACCGGCGACGGCGCTCTGGGTGAAGCCACCAGCGATAGCCTTGCCGAATACAGAGAGGTCCGGGCGCACGCCGCAGTACTCTGCAGCACCGCCACGAGCGAGCCGAAAGCCGGTGATGACCTCGTCGAAGATCAGGACGACTCCATGGGCGTCGCAGAGCCGGCGAAGCGCCGCGAGAAACTCGGGTGTTGCTTCGACTAGGCCGGCATTGCTCATGATCGGATCCAGCACCACCGCCGCGATGTCGTTCTCCCGGGCGTTGGCGAGGATCTCCGTAAGTCGGGTGACGTCGTTGAACTCGGCGGTGACGAGGTCGAGAAGAGCAGATCTGCTCTGACCTTGAGATGCCGCTACAGGTGCCTCGCCCGCGTGAGAATCGCGGAGACTCGCAAACACACTGTCGTGCCAGCCGTGGTAGCAACGGATGAACTTCAGGATCTTCTGCCGGCCGGTGGCTGCTCGTGCCAGCCGAAGAGCAACCTGGATCGCTTCGGTTCCGGTGTTGCTCCAGAGCAAACGTTCGGCGTGAGGGACCGCGTCGAGCACTGCCTCTGCGGCGAGGATCTCACCCATGTGGCCGGTACCGACGAGCTGCATCGAACTCATCGTTTCGATGACTGCCGCCGATACATGTGGATTGCTGTGCCCGAGGATCAACGGTCCCCAGCCCATCACGTAGTCGACGTACACGTCACCGTCCAAGTCCCAGACATGGGCGCCCTGTGCACGCTGGACGTACAGCGGGTGCGGTCTCATCGCGGCACGCATACCGGATCCCGCGCCGCCGCCGATGCTCCCCTTGGCGCGTGCGAACGCAGCTCTTGACGATGCTAGGCTCACTTGCTCTCCCTTTGTCAGGTCGGCTGAAACGATCGTTCTCAACTTGCGGCATCCGCCTCGTCGCGAAACTCTGTGAAGGGGAACCCGCCGCGGCGGCTGGCGAACCGCCAACCTTCGGCCGTTCGGACCAGGCGGTCCCTGTAGATGTTGGCTCGCCAGATCACGGGGGAGACGGCGCGAGTGTCGAGCGTCATCACGTAAGCAGTCGCGCTCGCGGAGTCTCCGTCTTCATCCACGTCGACGAGAAGATTCGCGTTCCAGTGCTGAAAGCGTGCTTCCTGCTCGTCGATCGCCTTCTGCATAAATGCAGTGATCGCTTCTCGGCCGACGATCTTTCCGTGGAGGGGATGTTCCCAGGTTCCCTCGTTCAGGAAGCAGTCGGCGACGCCGGCGGCATCGCCGGTCATGTCTACGCAGTGGTTGTAGGTGTTGTACAGAAACTGGATCTCGACCATGTCAGTCGGTTCGGGTCGCATGGAGTAACATCACTTTCGGGTCAGGGGAAACGGGGTGGGTTGCGGAGATGCCATTCGAGGGTGTGCTCCAGAGAACTCGCGAGGCGAAGGAGCGATGCCTCATCGAACGGACCGCCGACCAGCTGGGCCCCGACCGGGAGGCCGTCCGAGTCCTCGGCCACCGGGAGTGAAATCGCCGGGAGTCCGGTGATGTTCACGAATGCGCAGAAGGCGAGCATCCGCGCCTCCAATTCGCTGCTGCCGTCGAGGAGTCGGTTGGCATCTGCGAGAACGGCACCAACCTCAGGAACGCGAGTCGCGAGGGTCGGCGTAAGGAGAACGTCGAAGTCGTGCACCCAATGGGCCACCATCCGACGAGATTCAAGATGCATCTCGAAAACATCGCGGACGTAGTCGCCCGACCGTTGCGATCTCCCGATCTCCATGCGTGCAGCAACATACGGTTCGGTCGGTTCTTCGGCCCAAGGCAGGGCGTGCAGTCCCGCGCCCAGAACGCTGAATAGATACAGCCGGATAGCCCGGGTGCTGATGATCCCGGGTGCTACGGGGACGATGTGGTGTCCGAGGGCTTCCAGAAGATGCGCTGTCTTCTCGGCCGCGGCGGTGCAGGCTGGATCCACCGGCACGCCGGTAGGTGCGTCGGTGAGAAGGCCGATGCGAAGTGGCCGTTGATGTTGGTCCAGCTCGTCGACGAAGGTCCGCTCCGCTGCCGGTGCGCGGTACCATCCGAGAGGATCGGGGGCTGACAAGACGTCCAGCACTCCTGCGGCGTCCCGGACGGTCCGTGTCAGAGCGCCTCCGACCGCCCCGTGTTCCCAGAGCAACACCTTGGAGGGCACCCGGGCTCGGCTTGCCTTGAGGCCCACCAAGCCGGTACAGCTCGCTGGCATCCTGATGCTTCCTGCGCCGTCGCCACCGCTTGCAATTGGTGCAAGTCCTGCAGCAACCGCCGCAGCGGCACCGCCGCTCGAGCCACCAGGTGTCCTGGCGAGATCCCACGGGTTGCGAGTCGGTCCATACCTGGAGTTCTCGGTTACTTGGGTCATCGCGGCTTCCGGCGTGTTTGTTCGACCCATCGGGATGAAGCCTGCGGCCCTGATCCGCTCCACCAGAAGGTCGTCCTCGAGCTGTTCGACATCGGAGAACGACGACGAGCCGAACGTATTTGGCTGGCCAGCCACATTGACGACGTCCTTGATCGGCATCGGGACGCCCGCGAACGGTGGTACCGGGCCACGGACCTCGCGGAGATCCCGCTCGATCTGCTGGGCTTGGCGCAGGACCTCGTCGTCATCTCTCCGGACGAAGGCGTTCAACTCGCGGTCGTACCTATCGATCCTGTCGAGGTAGAGTCTGGCCGCTTCGACAACCCCAACGGCACCGTCCCGGATCAACGCCGCCAACTCGGTAGCAGAGACGAACGGGTTCATGTCCGTCGTCACGTCAGTCCCGCAGTTCGCGGCGCAGAATTTTCCCCGTCGCGGTCTTGGGGAGCTCATCGAGAATTATGACCTCTCGCGGGTACTTGTAGGCGGCCAAGAGGTTTCGACAGTGGTCCACGAGTTCCTCAGCAGTGACACCCGGCTCTGTCAGCGACACGTAGGCTCGCACTGTCTCGCCCCTGTAGGGGTCGGGAACGCCGACGACGGCGGCTTCCCGGACGGACCCATGGGCGTAAAGTGTGTCCTCGACCTCTCGCGGCCAGACCTTGTAGCCGGACGCGTTGATCATGTCCTTCTTTCGGTCGACGATGAAGAACCAGCCTTGATCGTTCATGAAGGCGATATCGCCGGTGCGGAGTTCGCCTCCCGGAAGAGCCGCTTCGGATGCTTCTTCGTTCTGCCAGTAACCAGGGGTTACCTGGGGCCCGGTGATCGCTAGTTCGCCGACGCTGCCGGGCGGCAGAGCGTTGCCGTCCTCATCAAGGATCCTCGCCAGGGTCGAGGACACCGGCACGCCGATGGACAGTGCTCCGGAATCCCGATCGACCGGAGCCCGCTTGCCGAACGGCACGAAGTGGGTGACTGACGCCGTCTCGGTCAGCCCGTACGCGTTGTGGATGTAGACCCCGAATCGCTCCTCGAACTCGGCTGCTACCGCTGGCGGAACAGCGGCTCCGCCGGAGTAGACCCGGGAGAAGCACTCGAAGTCCGAGCGATCGACCCCTTCGGCCTTGCTCAACGCGATGAATGCCGTGATCGCTCCCACGGTGAAGGTTGGCTTGTGCTCACGGATTGCTTCGAGAATGACGTCGGGATGGAACCGATGAGTCAGAACCAGCCGCGACCTCGAAGCGAGGGACACGACGGTGTGCGCGACCAGGCCGGTGATGTGGAACAGCGGTGCAATGGCGAGCACCGATTCGCCGGGTTGTAGTCCAGACCAGACGCGCAGTGTCGCCGCGTTGTACATGAGGTTGTAGTGAGTGTTGATAGCGCCGCGCGGGCGGCCGGTTGTCCCGGACGTGTATGTGATGGTCGCTGGGTCCTGCGCATCGACCGACGTGACTGGTGCTCCGCGGCCGCTGAAGGTTCGGATGATGTCTCCAAGCCGTGGCACGTCAGCGCCAGGGTCGGGTTCGGGCGCGGCCAGAACTCGAACATCGTTGCGGCTCTGGTGGTCGCGTTCGCTGTACGACACCACGATCCGTACCTGAGACGAGTCGTTCAGGGCGTCGCGCACGACCTCGCTGTAGAGGTGGTCCAGAGTTAGGATCGCTACTGCTCCGGAGTCGCTCAGGATGTGGCTGAGCTCGCCGACGCGGTTCATCGGGTTCACCGGCACGGCCGCCCCTCCGGCCTTCCAGGCGCCGAGCATGCCGATGACGAAGGCCGGGTCGTTCTGCGCGTAGACCGCAAGACGGTCCTTCGGCTGGAATCCTTTATCGATCAGATAGTGAGCGAAGGAATCTGCTGCATCCGAAAGCTCCCGGAAAGTGAGTGTGCCGTCGAAGTAGGTCACCGCAACAGCCTGAGGGTCTTCTGCGACGGCCGCGTCGAGCATCGCGACGCCGTGATCGTGAGCCGGTGGGATTTGTGCAGGCACTCCGTCGTCGTACTGGAGGAGCCATGGCGTGTCCATGCGGTACTGCCACCAACTTTCGTGCGGTTCGGGGGCGAGCCTGAGCCGTCTGGTACAGATGGGCTGAGTGTGCCACATTGGAACATTGTGCGGCAACGCCT